>NZ_CP180350.1:1520833-1829166 GCF_048006315.1 Seohaeicola sp.
ACAGGCTTCACCGAGCCTTCATCTATGCCGAGGATATCCGAGACGACATCGGCGAGCAGGCCGACCGTCTGACTGTTCACGGATACGATGATCACAACATGCCGTGGCGTGGGCACCGTCTGGGGCAAGCCGAGGCGTGCCGCAAGATCGACCACTGCAACAACGGTTCCGCGCAAGTTGATCACGCCGGTTATATGGGGGGGCGAGTGAGGCAACACCGTCGTCGGCGACCAGCCGCGGATCTCGCGGACGACGTCGATACTCTGAAAACCTACCTCCGCAGAGCCAAAGACACTTTGAAAAAAGCGGTCGGCCGCGAGCCTCCTCGAGTGGTTCTGGAAAAGCGAAAACCTGAACCTTAATAGAGCTCGGGCTCTCTTCTACCTTTCCGACATGACCCGCAACAATCCCGTTGCGTCCTCTCGGAAAGGAACGAACATGGCAGAACGCATCCTGCGACGCCCCGAAGTTGAAGCTCGCACCGGGCTATCCCGGTCAACCATCTACTTGTGGATCCAGCAGGGCGAATTTCCTAAGCCCGTTGCTTTGGGCGCGCGGTTGGTGGGCTGGCGTGAAAGTGACGTAACCGCTTGGCTTGAAGCCCGCACCGAAAAGGTCGCGTGATATGAGCGATGAGAAAGAAATGACCCGGAGCCTGCTGGAACAGGAACCGGGCCGGGATAACCGCTATGCGACTGCGGTGGATAGCCCAACCGTAGCACAAGGCGAGGCAAGCGCAAACACTGCAACAAAATATCGCATCATGAAGTGGGATGCCGCTGTGATGGCGCTGACGGATCTGGCCCCCAAGGACGCCGCGCAGATCTGCGTGGCGGTGCTGGACGAAGCCGCCGCCGGAATGCCCGGTTTCGATCCTTGGGGCGATATCCGGGCCGATGCTGCTTTCTGGGCCGATGTTGCACATCCGGCAGAGTTGGAGATTTACGCTGCTGTGGCGATGGAGAAGCTAGGCCAGCGCGCCCTTGGCAAACAGATGCGCAAGCGTGTGTTCAAGGACTTGTGGCGCAGCTTCACCAAAACCGAGCGCACCGCCTTCCTACGCCATGTTCAGGGGAGGTCCGCGTAATGGACGCAAGCAACGAATGGGTCGACACGCCGCAAGTGGAGGAAGTGACCGCCGCAGCCGCACAGGCGGAGATCAAGCGTCTGGCCACACTGAACCTCGCTGAATACGAAGGGGAGCGTAGGGCCGCCGCGAAGCGTCTGGGCTGGCGTCCAACCTTTCTCGACGACGAGGTGAACAAGATCCGCGCCCGCCATACAGGCGGTAATGCGGATCAAGATACAGCAACGGCCATTGAGACGGTCGAGATCTGGCCGGATCCGGTTGACGGCGCATTCTTGGCCGAAGAAATCCGCCACCGCCTGAAAGCGCATGTTGTCTTTGGGGCGTGCGGGGATGCTGACTGCGCCACGCTTTGGATCATCGGTTCCTACCTCATGGACACTTGGCGCTTGTGGCCGCGCCTTCTGGTGACATCACCGACCAAGGCTTGCGGCAAGTCAACGCTGCTGGAGGTGATCGACGCGATGGCACACCGGGGCTTCATCGTCTCGAATGCCAGTCCGGCGGCGATCTTCCGGGCGATCGAGGCTTGGCAGCCGACGCTGCTGCTGGACGAAGCCGATACTTGGATGAAGCAAAACGAGGAGTTGGCAGGCGTCCTGAACAGCGGTCAGGCTCCCGCGCAAGCTCGCGGTTCTCGGGCGAGACCACATCCGTGTCGCGATGCGCCGTCACCCATTTGTTCAAGGTCGAAAGCCGACGCTCGAAACCATCCTCCAGATGGACCAAAGACCGGACATGCACTAACAATCAAACTGAACCAGTCAGATCAGGCTGCCCATCCCGAAAAGATGGGTTCTCAGAAAACTCCGTCAGGCGGTGCATATGAAGAAGGTGATCTTCGAATATTTCGGGAGCAACATGGCTGGCTATGACTGGAGATGGACCGTTACGCTCGAACGCCTAGAAGACAGCTCGTACACGCTCTCAGCTGAGCAGACCATTCTGGATCCGGAGGACGAAGACGAGCCGCTCGAGGTCGAACCGAAATCCGGGCTTCGACGCGGCGCCGATATCTATGACGCTTTTCTGGGCATCATCGGCGAGATCGGAGAGGAGAACGCGGCCGACTTCATCGATGACGTCGCAGATGAGATAAAGTCCATCGATCCTGTTGCGGCGGATCAATTTTTGCGCGGCGAGAAACTTCTTGAGAGGCGAAACCAGCGACAGATTAGGAATGAACGAGCCAGCACTGACGACCGACTGAAAAGATCTCAAGGTATCGTTGAGGAGTATCTTGCCGGCTTAAGCGACGTCGCAGATCATGTCGGTACACGAACAATATCGTCGCAGAGGGATCGGGTTCGAACGTATCTCGAAAGCAAGCTGGAGAGGAACGAACAACTCCCCGACAAGGAGTTCGCCATCGATTTGGTTCTGGGTTCATGGCGTAGCGCGGGGCCGACCGAGAATGATGCGCCGGACGGTTGGATCAAGGTTCCCTACCGTAGGGTTTCAATTCCCGGTGGGACTGGTGGTATTTGTCCCTTCTGCGGGTTCGAGATGCGTGCTCGACCTGCCACGGCAAGGTGGAAAGTCCAGTGCCGCTGCGGCGCGACCTTGGATTATCTTGGCACCGCGTGGCTGAAAAATTAGCGACATCCTCCTTCGTATCCGAAAAATCTAATTGTTAGATTTTCCTCGGTGAGCGCCATCGCAAGCATCCGGCGGGCCCCATCGCGCGCCAACTCTGCCAGCGGGTCGTCAAACGATTTCGGCTGAAGCAGGGGGATATCATCCTCTACATTTGGGAGAAGATTTCGAAGGTCTCGAGCCAGTCATCGGCTTGTTTTCGCGTTTCGAATGCGCGGGCGTACTCTAGGCGGATACCTCCTTGTCCTTCGGAGAAGCCCCAAAAAACGACGAACACCTGACCGTCATCACATTCAGCATTCCATCCGTGCAGACCTGTCCAACCGTCAATGTCTTGGTCTGCGATGTAACGCTTAAGTGCGAGTTTTTCGGCTTGGGACAATGAGGCACCTGCCTCAATTTCTGCTTGGCGACTTTCAGTGAAGCCTGAAAGCGCAGAATTCAGAATATCGAATGTTTCGTAGTCTTCTGCATACTCGACATATTCAGAAACTTGGTCATCTAGGACATCGAAAAACATTCCGAAACATGTGTCATCATACGCCTTCGCCTCAAAGTCTGGAAACTTCTGAATTACCCAAGCCTCTTGCTCAGCTTCAGACAACCCGAAAAATTCTCGTTTTTTCACCTTAGCCTTCTTTCTTCATACCTTTTGGATTGACCGACGGTGATAGGCATAGTTGAAAGCGCGGCAATCAATCGTTGCCATTTTGGATCTGGACTGCCCCCATCGAGTGGTCCGGTTAGATTGTTAGTGCATCGGTAGGCCGCTGGTCAATTGGGGCGATGCTCTCGGGCGCTGGTGGACGGTATCCCAGCGCACTGTGTGGCCTGACGGTGTTGTAGTGGCGGCGCCACCTTTCGATCAGGATCTCTGCCTCCCTGAGTGACTAGAAAACCTCGCCATTCAGCAGTTCATCCCGGAACCGTGCGTTGAAGCTCTCGCAATAGCCGTTCTCCCAAGGTGACCCTAGTGCCATGAAAGCCGTCTTGGCACCGACCGCTCCGCTTCAGGCCCGCACCTTCTTGGCGATGAACTCAGCGCCATAGCACATCGGGAAGAAGGGCTGCTGGTAGGTTATGGCAACCTGCGCAGCCACTAAATTGCGCAGCGGGTGCTGACGTCAGACAATCTGCATTCAGTGACGGTGTTTCTCTATGCGGCTGCGTTTCCCTATCTGCCGCCTGCCCGCGAAGCTGACCCGCCCGACAGAAGCAAAAGCAGCAATGCTGGAGTTTTGGCTTTTCCCCCATATTCCGGGGCAGTCCACGTCAAAGTGGGGGATATAGCGGGGGACACAAAAACATCTTTTTGTTTAAAAACAATAGCTTGATAGGGTAAAGTGGCGGAGACGATGGGATTCGAACCCACGAGACCCTTTCGGGCCTACTCCCTTAGCAGGGGAGCGCCTTCGACCACTCGGCCACATCTCCGCGGATGGGTTTATCCATCACACGAGCGGGGGACAAGGGGAAAATAGGCGCAAACGCACATCTCGAAGGCTGGCCGCCTTGCCGGGTATCGCGGCCCGATGGACCGCCCCGGACCTGCGGGCGGGGGCCGATTGTCGGCTTGCGGGCACAGTCCGGCCTGGAAAGCGGCGGGCGGGGCGCGCGGGCATGGACATGATCACGGGTTTGACCTAGTCAGGTGGGGTGTGGTGTGTGAACAGGGATGGTCCTATGAAGCCTGCGAAATCCGGCTGTCGCATGATCGGCAGAGCGCTGCTTCGCAAGCGTCCGCCAGCATGCCACGGCCCCGTGGCACTGGTGTTTTGCCTCGCCCTCGCGCAGCCCCTGCAGGCGCAGGACCTGACGGGGCTTGCGCTTTCCGGCAACTCCCGCGACATCCCCGGCTTCAACCTCAACGGCGCGCCGGGCCTGATCGAGATGCCCAGCGCCGCGATGGCGCCGGATGCCACATTGTCGGGCAGCCTGTCGCGGATCGGGGGGATCACGCGCAGCACGATAACCTTTCAGATCACGCCGCGCCTGTCGGGCAGCTTCCGCTACGCCGCCCTTGACGGGCTGACCCGGCTGGGGGGGCAACCCCTGCCCGGCCTTGACGGTCAGACCTATTACGACCGCAGCTTCGATCTGCGCTACCAGGTCCTGCGCGAAGGGCGCTATCGTCCGGCCGTCACCATCGGCTTGCAGGATTTCGCCGGCACCTCGCTTTACGGGGCCGAATATATCGTGGCCAGCAAAAGCCTGACGCCGCAGTTGCGCGTCACAGGCGGTCTGGGCTGGGGGCGCCTTGGCACCCGGAACCCGTTCGCCAGCACGGGCGCACGGCCCACCGACTTGCTGGAACAGGGCGGCGTGCCCAGCTATGACCGCTGGTTTCGTGGCGACATGGCCGCTTTTGGCGGGGTGGAATGGGCAGTGAACGACCGGCTGACCCTGAAGGCGGAATATTCATCCGACGCCTTTTCGGAAGAGGTGTCGAACGGTCTGCTCTCGTCCAAGACAGCCTGGAACATCGGCGTGGATTACCGGATCGCCGAGGGGGTGCAGGCCTCTGTGGTGGCGTTGCAAGGCACGACCATCGGCGCGCAAATCACTTTGCACACCAATCCGCGCAGCACAGGCGTACCGGGCGGCACCGAAACGGCCCCTGCGCCGGTCTACCGCCGCACCGCGCCGGAACGGCGGGATCTTGGCTGGCAGCAGGACAGCGGGCAGAAGGACAGCCTGCCCGCACAACTGGCCCAGGCGCTGAACCGCGAGCGCCTTGTCATGGATGGACTGACGCTATCGGCCGATCGCGCCACCCTGCGACTGGTCAACCCTGTCTATGCCTCGGAACCCCAGGCCATCGGGCGCAGCGCGCGTATCATGTCGCGCATCCTGCCCGGATCGATCGAGACTTTCGTGATCGTGCCCGTGGTCAATGGCATGGCCATGTCGGCCATCACCCTGCGGCGCAGTGACCTGGAAAACCTTGAGAACGCACCCGCCTCTGCCCTGCTGGATGTCACGCGGATCACGGCAGCCCCGGATACGGCCCGTGACCCGGCGCAGGGAACCACCCCGGCCCTGACATGGTCATTCGGGCCGAACCTGCGCTACAGCCTGTTCGACCCGGACAGCCCGGTGCGCGCAGATCTTCTGGCCACGGCGCGGGCGGATCTGCGCCTCGCCCCCGGCCTGATCCTGTCCGGCACCGCATCCAAACGCCTGGCGGGCAATCTGGACAGCATCGGCCGGCGTGATGCCTCGGCCCTGCCCCGTGTCCGGACCGACTATGCGCTTTATGCCCGCGAGGGTGACCCGTCGATCGACCATCTGACACTGACACATTACATGCGACCGGGGCGCGATCTCTATGCGCGGGTGTCGGCGGGCTATCTGGAACAGATGTATGCGGGCCTCTCGGCCGAACTTCTGTGGAAACCCGTGGACAGCCGTCTTGCGCTGGGTATCGAGGTGAACCAGGTCCGGCAGCGCGATTTCAACCAGCTTTTCGGCCTGCGCGACTACGAGGTGACGACGGGCCATGTCTCGGCCTATTACGATCTGGGCCAGGGCTTCCACGGCCAGCTGGATATCGGCCGCTACCTGGCCGGGGATGTCGGGGCGACCTTCAGCCTCGATCGGGAATTCGCGAATGGCTGGCGTCTGGGCGTGTTCGCGACCTTGACCGATGTCTCGCCCGAAGACTTCGGCGAAGGATCCTTCGACAAGGGGTTCCGGATCACCGTGCCCATTGGTCACGTGTTGGGGCAACCGTCGCGGCGACAGGGCAACCTGACGGTTCGCCCGCTGACACGTGACGGTGGTGCGCGCCTGGATCTGCGGGATCGGCTTTATGAACAGGTGCGCGACTACCACCGGCCGGAGCTGGAAAAGAAATGGGGGCGTGTCTGGAGATGAGGATGGCGGATCTCTTGCCGAACCGGTCCACTGCAGCGCGACTGCTGGCCGCAGCGTTGGTGGCCACGCAACTGGCAGGGTGCAGCAATGACCCGACCCGGATCAACTATGGCGCGCTGTCCAAGGGTGTCGCCGCCCAACTGGGCGTGGCCCTGCCGTTCGGAGGGTCTGCCCCCGCGCTGTCGCAGGGTCTTGCCGATCCGGCCCTGGTCCTTGCGCAGACAAACGCGCCCGTGACGCTGGCGCAACCCATGAACGGAACCGCGCCCTTCTACATGGTCGGCGTGCGCGACAACGGCCCCTGGCGCACCTATGCGACAGGCACCCGCCAGACGCTGGTCCTGCGGCAAGGGCTTGTGACGGCCACACGCGGGCTGGGGCGTGATCTGATGGCATCCGAGGTCGACCAAACACTGGCGCTGCTGCGATCCGGCAAGCCTGGCCAGGCCAGGCGCGTCATGCAGGTACTGGATGGCGAGGACATCACGCGCGAGATCGCGCTGGACTGCACCCTTGCCGTTGGGGGGCAAACCCGGACGGCAACCGGACTGACGGGGCGCGCCATGACCGAAGACTGCGCAGCGGGCGATCTGCGGTTTCGCAACAGCTATGTCATCGACGCGGCGGGGATGGTGATCCAGTCCCGGCAATGGCTGCCCACGCTGGTCGGACCGTTGTCACTTCAGGTGCTCCGCCCCTGAGACGCCGCCGTTCTCGGGCCGATCGAACAAAAAAGGCACCCAATGGGTGCCTTTTTCTGTTTTCCGCGATCCGGTCGGGATCAGTTCGTGCCGGTGCCGCTGCTGGCCCCTGCCACGGTGACGGTCACCAGGCCCAGCGTGGCCAATGTCACGACCGTCGTAACCGACGCACCGCCAAGAATGCCACCGGCAATCGGCGCGCCCTGCGAGGACAGGATGGTCAGATCATCAGCGGGGTTTGCATCATTCGCCAGAACCGGCGTAACCGATGCAGCGGCGATTGCGGCTGCGAGGGCAATTTTTTTCATAACATTCTCCAACATTGAACCAAACAAAAAGGCTTCGCCTCTGCGTCAGGGTTACTACAAAGTTACCCTTCGCGGAAGGTGGCATCTCCCTGCTTTCGGCATTTATGTCGAAAAATCTGTACTATTGATTAAAATTGCCACGAAACAGCCTGCGCACCCGTCGCGATCCATGCCTTTTCGTCACCCTGCCGGCCCAGGTTCACCACGAAAGCTCACATCTGTCGGCAGGGCGATGGATCAGGTGTTGAACAGGAAATGCAGCACATCGCCATCCTTGACGACATAGCCTTTGCCTTCCGATCGCATCTTGCCCGCTTCCTTGGCCGGCTGCTCGCCGCCCAGCGTCACGAAATCATCATAGGCGATGGTTTCCGCGCGGATAAATCCACGCTCGAAATCACCGTGGATCACGCCCGCGGCCTGTGGCGCGGCGGTGCCCTGACGGATCGTCCAGGCGCGCGCTTCCTTGGGGCCGACAGTGAAATAGGTCTCAAGGTGCAGCAGCGCGTAGCCTGCGCGAATCAAACGGTCCAGACCAGGTTCTTCCAGACCCATTTCGGACAGGAACATCTGGGCTTCTTCTTCGTCCAGCTGGCTGATCTCTTCTTCGATCCGTGCGGAAATCACGACATGCGAATTGCCTTGTGCCGCCGCCATCTCGGCCACGCGGGCCGACAATGCATTGCCTGTGCCCGCGTCTTCCTCGGCCACGTTGCACACGTAAAGCACCGGTTTGGTGGTCAGCAGCTGCAGCATCCGCCAGGCCTTTGCATCCTCGGCATCGACCTGAACAGTGCGCGCAGGCTTGCCCGCCTCAAGCGCGGCCAGGGCCTTGCGCAGCAGCGTGTCCTGCTGCACGGCATCCTTGTCACCACCCTTGATCTTGCGCACCAGCCCCTGAAGCCGCTTCTCGATGCTTTCCATATCGGCCAGCATCAGCTCCATCTCGATGGTTTCGGCATCGCTGACAGGGTCAACACGGCCTTCGACATGGGTGATGTCATCGTCTTCGAAACACCGCAAAACATGGGCGATAGCATCGCATTCGCGGATATTGGCCAGGAACTGGTTGCCCAGGCCTTCACCCTTCGATGCGCCTTTCACAAGGCCTGCGATATCGACAAAGGTCATCCGCGTCGGGATGATCTGCTTGGATCCCGCAATCTTCGCCAGGGTATCCAGCCGATGATCCGGCACGGCGACTTCGCCCACGTTCGGCTCGATCGTGCAGAACGGGAAATTCGCCGCCTGCGCCGCCGCTGTCCGGGTCAGCGCATTGAACAGCGTCGACTTGCCCACGTTGGGCAGTCCCACGATTCCCATCTTGAAACCCATCTGCGGCCTCCTTGTCTGCAACGCTCCGCTCTTAAGCCGGGGCGGCGCGCGGGGCAAGGGCGCAGACTGCATCAAGGATTGAGTTTACCTCGCGTTTGCGGCACATCGGGGCAATCGCAGGGAAGGACAGCCGCCAATGACTCGTATCGACGCCAAATTCGCCACCCTCAAGGCCGAGGGAAAGAAAGCCTTCGTGGCTTATGTCATGGCGGGCGATCCGGATTACGCGACCTCGCTTGAGCTGATCAAGGGGCTGCCCGCCGCCGGCGTGGACATCATCGAGATGGGCCTGCCCTTCACCGATCCCATGGCGGACGGCGAAACCATTCAGCTGGCCGGACAGCGCGCGCTCGAGGCGGGCCAGACCCTGCAGAAGACGCTGGATATGGCGGCAGAATTCCGCCAGACCGACAACACGACCCCGATCGTGATGATGGGTTACTACAACCCGATCTTCAATCGCGGGGTCGACCGCTTTCTGGTTGATGCCAAGGCGGCGGGGATCGACGGGCTGATCGTCGTCGACCTGCCCCCGGAAGAAGATGACGAACTGTGCATCCCCGCGCAGAACGCAGGGCTCAACTTCATCCGCCTGGCCACACCGACCACCGATGACAAGCGCCTGCCCAAGGTGCTGCAGAATACCAGCGGGTTCGTCTATTACGTGTCGATCACCGGGATCACCGGCTCGGCCGAGGCCAGCGCCGCCGATGTTGCCCCCGAAGTGGCGCGGATCAAATCGCAGACCGATCTGCCGCTGATCGTGGGCTTCGGCATCAAGACGCCCGAGGCCGCGCAGGGCATTGCCGCCGTTGCCGATGGCTGCGTCGTGGGCAGCGCCATTGTCGCGGAACTGGCAAAGGGCCGCCCGGTGGCCGATGTGCTGGCCTTCGTGCGGTCGCTGGCGGACGGCGCGCATCGCGCCTGACAGGATCAGGCCTCAGGCGGCCTTGCGGCGCAGGATATGGATGGCCGTGTAGCGCATGACCGCGTCCCCATCCTGGTTGACCACCTCGTAGGCGATGGTCGTGCGCCCGCGGTCAGGCCGCGAGGCTGACGGGACCGAGGCCACGACCTCGGCCCGCGTGGTCAGCGTATCGCCGGGGCGCACCGGGCGCAGCCATTGCACATCGCTCATGCCCGGCGATCCCATCGACGCCTCGTTCCAGATACCGGCCTCAAGCGTCTGGGTGAAAGAGGTCAGCATCGTGTGAAACCCGCTGGCGATGATCCCGCCATAGGGCGACGCGGCCGCGGCTTCGGCATCCAGATGGAAAGGCTGCGGATCCCAGAGCCGCGCGAAATCGGTGATCGCGTCAAGCGGCAGGGTCCTTGCCCCGGTCTCGAACCGAAACCCCACCGGCAGATCATCGAAAAACATGGCATCCCCCCTTCTGTTTCGGCCAAGACTAACCCGCGCTTGGCAGGCTGCAAATGAATGATTGCCTGATAACGCCCCGATTGGTAACCAAAGCTAACCAAATCCTGCGAAAGGCCGCCGCCATGCCCGTGATCACGAACATCAACGATCTCAAGCGCATCTACCGGCGCAAGACGCCCAAGATGTTCTATGATTACGCGGAAAGCGGCAGCTGGACGGAACAGACCTTCCGCGAGAACACATCGGATTTCGACCAGATCCGCCTGCGCCAGCGTGTCGCCGTGGATATGACCGGCCGCAGCACCGCAAGCCAGATGATCGGACAGGACGTGACCATGCCGGTGGCGCTGGCCCCCGTTGGCCTGACCGGCATGCAATGCGCCGATGGCGAGATCAAGGCCGCGCGCGCGGCAGAGCGTTTCGGCGTGCCGTTCACCCTGTCGACCATGTCCATCAACTCGATCGAGGATGTGGCGGGCGCGACGTCGAAACCCTTCTGGTTCCAGCTTTATACCATGAAGGACACCGATTATGTCAGCCGCCTGATCCAGCGGGCCAAGGATGCGAAATGCTCGGCGCTGGTGATCACGCTGGACCTGCAGATCCTGGGCCAGCGGCACAAGGACCTCAAGAACGGCCTGAGCGCGCCGCCCAAACTGACGATCCCCACCATGATCAACCTGGCCACCAAGTGGAGCTGGGGGATCGGGATGCTGTCGGCCAAACGGCGGCATTTCGGCAATATCGTCGGCCATGTGAAGGGGATTTCCGACGCATCGAGCCTGGGGGCCTGGACGGCCGAGCAGTTCGATCCCAGCCTTGACTGGGGCAAAATCGCCAAGATCAAGGAAGAATGGGGCGGCAAGGTCATCCTCAAGGGCATCCTTGACGCGGAAGACGCGAAGATGGCGCTGAGCGTGGGGGCGGATGCGATCATCGTGTCGAACCACGGCGGGCGGCAGTTGGACGGGGCGATCAGCTCGATCCGCGCGCTGCCCTCGATCCTCGATGCGGTGGGCGACAAGATCGAGGTGCATCTGGACAGCGGCATCCGGTCGGGCCAGGACGTGCTGAAGGCGGTCGCGATGGGGGCACGCGGCACCTATATCGGGCGGGCCTTTGTCTATGGTCTGGGCGCGATGGGTCAGGAAGGCGTGAAGACCGCGCTTGAGGTGATCCACAAGGAGCTGGACATCTCGATGGCGCTCTGTGGCAAGCGCCGGATCGAGGAGCTGAACCGCGACGTGCTGCTGGTGCCCGAGGGCTTCGAGGGCCGCTGGCAGGCCTGATCCGCAAGAACCTTCGGGGGTGTCCCATGATGGGACATTTTCCGGGGGCAATGATTTCAACGGGTTGCGGGACGGCGGTAAGGGTTTGTTAACGGTTTGCGGGGTGGAGCCCGCCTTTTCCCTGTCTTGATCCGATGCCCTGAGGCGTATTCCGATCGCTTTTCGGCTTGAGCCGGAACATGAGGACGTGAGCAGCGACAGTCGGGGCGCCTGATGCAAATCGAAAGGCTTTCGAGTGGACAACCTGGCGCAGGGAAAGTGCCTTTGCGGCGACGTGAGCTTTCACATATCGGGGGAGTTCGACAGCTTTTTCCTGTGTCATTGCGCGCGCTGCCGCAAGGATAGCGGTTCGTCACATGCGGCGAACCTGTTCTCGTCCAAGGCCAGGATCACCTGGCTTGCGGGCGAGGACAAGATCACGACCTTCCGGCTTCCGGGAACCCGGCATGTGAAGTGCTTTTGCCGCGATTGCGGTTCGGCGCTGCCGTTTTTGCAGGCCGAGGAGGGTGTTCTTGTCGTGCCGGCGGGGTCGCTTGACAGCCCGCTTGGCCTGCGGCCAACCGCGCATATCTGCCTGTCCAGTCGCGCGGATTGGGACGATGATCTGGCCCTGATCGCGGGTTTTGACGGGCTGCCCGGTTGACATCGGGGGGGCTGATAGAGGCCCCCGCCATCGCCGACACGCGGGGTGGCGATCCAACCTCTGTCTGGGGCAGTTTATCCCCGCCCAGTCATCGAGCCTCAGTTCGTGCCACTACGGTTGCAAAATCGCCGCCGCCGATTTGTTTCCGGGGGGCGTGTCACTGAGGCGCGCGGCGGTGCGGGCACCTTGATTCCGCGCGGTGTCCGGCCCCCTTCCCCGCGGGATCGCTTTGACAGCCTGCCCGCGCCGGGGCAGTGTGGCGGCGTAACGTGACAAGGTGCTGTTGATGCTGGTTTTCGCCGCTGCCAATCTGGTTCTCTTTGCCGTGCCCAAGACGGGCAGCACGGCCTATCACCTGGCGCTCAGGGGCAAGGCGGATATCGTGCTGGCGGGGCGCGCCGCGATCAAGCACATGACCGCGCGCAAATATGACCGGCATTTCGCGCCCTATCTGGCGCAGGCGCACGGGCTGACGCCGGAACGGGTGGCGGTGATCCGCGACCCGCTGGAGCAGGTCCGCAGCTGGTATCGTTACCGCCAGCGCCCCGATACGGCAGGCCGGCCCAACAGCGCGGCGGGCCTGAGTTTCGATGAGTTCGTGCTGGCCTCTTTGCAGGACGATCCACCGCCCTACGCCCGGCTGGGCAACCAGCTGGCCTTCGTGTCGGACCGGCAGGGCACGATTCGCATCGATCACCTGTTCGCCTATGAACGCCCGGTAGTCTTTCGCCAGTTCCTGTCGGACCGGCTGGGTTTCGAGGTGAAGACCAACCAGAAGAACGTCTCGCCCCCCGCGCCCACGCCGATCAGCCCACAGGTGGAGGCACGGCTGCGCGCAGCGCGGACCGATGAATTCGCCCTGCATGACAGTATCCTGGCGGCAGGCGGCCATCTGGTCACGACCCTGGGCGACAGCGCACCGGATGAGGACTGAAACCGCGAAAACCGGGCGATTCCCCCCTTTTCAAGCAGGGTGAATGCGTCTATACGCGCGACTTCACGCGGACATACAGCCTTGGAGGATGTCCGCCCTAACTTTGGAGAGATATTATGGCTGGAGAAATTCCTGATCTTCACGCCCATGTCCGGACGGGGACAGGCAAGGGCGCCGCTCGCCAAGCACGTCGCGACGGCATGGTTCCGGGGATCGTTTACGGTGGTGGCGCAGAGCCGCTGGCAATCAACATCCCCTTCAACGCGCTGCTCAAGCGCCTCAAGCAGGGCCGTTTCCTGTCGACGCTGTTCAACCTGAAGGTTGAAGGCCAGGAAGACGTCCGCGTCATCTGCCGCAACGTGCAGCGCGACGTGGTCAAGGACCTGCCGACCCACCTGGACCTGATGCGCCTGCGTCGCACCAGCCGGATCAACCTGTTCATCCACGTCGACTTCATCAACCACGACAAATGCCCCGGCCTGAAAAAGGGCGGCGTGCTGACCATCGTGCGTCCCGAGGTCGAACTGAACGTGCTGGCCGGTGACATTCCGGATCACGTGACCGTGGACCTGGCGGGCCTGAGCATCGGCGACGTGATCACCATTTCGTCCGTGTCGCTGCCGGAAGGCAGCAAGCCGACGATCGACCGCGATTTCGTGATCGCCAACATCTCGGCTCCGTCGGGCCTGCGCTCTTCGGGTGCGGATGACGACGCCGAAGGCGACGACACCGAAGAGTGATCGCGTCCACCCCTTGCGGGACAGTGACAGACAGGCGCGACCTTCCGGGGTCGCGCCTTTTTCACATGCGCGGCCTTGTGGCCTCTCAGGTCTGGTGCAGGACCGTCTCATAACCTTCGAACACCGGCGCGCCCATCAACGCCTCGCGCGTCGTGGTGTTTCCCGCGCCGCGATGGCTGTCGCGGAATTGCTGGGACCGTGTCCAGCCATCGAAATCGGCGCGGCTGGCCCAGATCACATGCGAGGTATAGAGCCGGAACCCGTCGCCATCCGGTCCCTTCAGCAGGCGGAATTCGACAAAGCCGGGCATGTCGTTCAGCCGGCTTTCACGGTCGCGCCACATGGTTTCGAATGCCTCTTCGTGACCATGACGGACCTTGAAGCGGTTCATTGCGATAAAGGACATTCCTGCCTCCGCTGATGGATCATTCGGGGTGGCGCCGCCTTGGCGGGCTGGGGCATAAGATTGAAAACGCCGGGCAAGGTCAATATCGTGATCGTCGGGCAAGCTGGAAAGGACGCGGGCATGAAGCTCTTTGTCGGGCTGGGCAATCCGGGCGCGAAATACGCGGGCAACCGCCACAACATCGGCTTCATGGCGCTTGACGCCATCGCGCAGGCGCATGGCTTTGCTCCCTGGCGGTCCAAGTTCCAGGGCCAGATCAGCGAGGGGCGGCTGGGCGGCACGCGGGTTGTGTTGCTCAAGCCAGAGACCTTCATGAACCTGTCGGGCCAGTCCGTGGGCGAGGCGATGCGCTTCTACAAGATCGACCCGCCCGATGTGATCGTCTTTCATGACGAGCTGGACCTCGCCCCCGGCAAGCTGCGCCTGAAGCAGGGGGGCGGGCATGCGGGCCATAACGGGCTGCGCTCGATCCACGGGCATATCGGCGAGGATTATGCGCGTGTCAGGCTGGGGATCGGCCATCCCGGCCACAAGGACCGGGTCGCGGGTTTTGTGCTGTCGGATTTCGCAACGGCCGATCAGACATGGCTTGACGACATGATGCGCGGCATTGCCGAAGGGGCGCCGATGCTGGCGGCGGGCGAAGGGCCTAAGTTCCTGAACACGGTGGCGCAGCGCATGGCGCCCGCACGGCCCGAAAAGGCGGCACCCGTGAAGACCGAGATGCCCAAGCCCGCGCCCGCGCCGGAGCCTGACACGCGCAACCCGCTGGAACGGTTGATCGACCGTTTCCGCTGATCCCTCAAGCCCAAGGATACCCCCCATGCGTTCCCTGTTGAAATGGACCCTGCGCGCGGTTGCGATGCTGATACTGGCCGCCGTGGTGCTGGGCGTCTGGAAGCGCGAAGAGATCGGGCGGCTGCTGGCGGTGAATTCCTTGTTCGCCGAGGAGAAGATCGTCGGCAATTTCAGCGGGATGGAGCGGCTGTTCCTGACCGTGCCGATGGCGCGCGGGGATGGGCCTGTCAGCCCCCTGCCCCAAGGTGCGGCCATGGTGCCACCCGAGGGGATGGAGGACTGGATCACAGAGCGCGCCGTGACGGCGCTTGTCGTGCTGAAGGATGGCGAAATACGGCACGAAAGCTATCATCTTGATACCACTGCGACAGACAGGCGGATCAGCTGGTCGGTGGCGAAATCCTACCTTTCGGCCCTGATGGGGATCGTGCTGGACGAAGGGGCCATCGACAGCCTGGACGATCCCGTCACCAAATATGTGCCCGCACTGGAGGGAAGCGCCTATGACGGTGCCACGATCCTGAACGTGCTGCAGATGGCAAGCGGCATCACGTTCAACGAGGATTACCTGGATTTCAATTCCGACATAAACCGGATGGGCCGCGTGCTGGCGCTGGGACAATCGATGGACGGTTTCGCCACCGGATTGACCGAGACATTCATCGCGCCGGGGCGGCAATGGCAATATGTGTCGATCGACACCCATGTGATCGGGATGGTGATCCGGGGGGCCACCGGCCGCAGCATCCCTGACCTGATGCAGGAAAAACTGATCGCGCCCATGGGCCTCGAGGCCGACCCCCTCTATATCACCGACGGTCATGGCACGGCCTTCGTGCTGGGCGGCCTGAACCTGACCACGCGCGACTATGCGCGGTTCGGGCAGATGTTCCTGCAGATGGGCGACTGGAACGGGCGGCAGATCGTGCCGATCGACTGGGTCGCGGCCTCGACCGAGCCTTCGGCCCCGACAGCACCGGGGGCCGAACAATACGGGCTGCAATGGTGGATGGCCCCGGATGCGCCGGCGGGCGAATTCTATGGCCGGGGCATTTATGGGCAGTACATCTATATCAACCGCGCCAAGGGCGTCGTGATCGCGGCCAATGGCGCGGATCGCGCGTTTCGCACCGCAGGCGCAAATGAACAGAACATTGCCATGTTCCGCCGCATCACGGATGCTATGTAGACCGGGTGTAGACCAGCAAAGACGAGGTTCCCATGGTTCTGGACAAATATGCCTCCCTCAATGTCCTCGGAGAGGCGCTGGCCCCCTGCTCATATGACCCGCTGACCGGATTCTTTCGCGATGGTCATTGCAACACCTGTGCCGAGGATCAGGGCAGCCATACGGTCTGCGCCATCATGACGGCGGAATTCCTGGCCTGGTCGAAATATGTCGGCAATGACCTGTCCACCCCGCGCCCCGAATTCGGCTTTGGCGGGCTGCAACCGGGTGACAACTGGTGCCTGTGCGCCGGCCGCTTCCTGCAGGCGGTGGACGAGGGCTGCGCGCCGCGCATCAATCTTGACGCGACGCATCAAACCGCGCTGGAGATCGTCCCCTTCGAGGTGCTGGTCCGCCACGCTCTGCCGGAATAGCCCCGGCCGCTCTTGCACATGTTTGGAACGATGAAGCCGGAAAGATCGCTCCTTCCGGCTTCTTCTTGCTGAAAATATCCCGGGGGGATCGTTCAGCACAGCTGAACTGGTTCAGCACAGCTGAACGTGGGGGGCAGAGCCCCCCTGCCCCGATCAGACCTTCATGTCGAAGCCCAAGTGTTTGGCGACGGTGAAGATATCCTTGTCACCGCGCCCGCACATGTTCATCACGATGATATGGTCGGCGGGCAGATCGGGTGCGATCTTGGCGACATGGGCCAGCGCGTGGCTGGGTTCCAGCGCGGGGATGATCCCTTCCAGCGCGCAGGACAGCTGGAACGCCTCAAGCGCTTCCTTGTCGGTGATGCTGACGTATTTGGCGCGGCCGATGTCGTGCAGCCAGCTGTGTTCCGGCCCGATGCCGGGATAATCAAGCCCTGCCGAGATCGAGAAGCCTTCAAGGATCTGGCCGTCCTCGTCCTGCAGCAGGTAGGTGCGGTTGCCATGCAGCACGCCGGGGCGGCCGCCGGTCAGGCTGGCGCAATGCTCCATCTTCTCGTCAACGCCCTTGCCGCCGGCCTCGACCCCGATGATGTTGACCGAAGGATCGTCAAGGAAGGGGTAGAACAGTCCCATGGCGTTGGACCCGCCACCGATCGCGGCGATGACCGTATCGGGCAGGCGGCCTTCGCCCTCCTGCTCCGCCAGCTGCCAGCGCACTTCCTTGCCGATGATCGACTGGAAATCGCGGACCATAGCCGGATAGGGGTGCGGGCCTGCGACAGTGCCGATGCAGTAGAAAGTATCGCGCACATTGGTGACCCAGTCGCGCAGCGCGTCGTTCATCGCATCTTTCAGCGTGCCGCGCCCCGATGTCACCGGCACCACCTCGGCACCCAGAAGCCGCATGCGGAAGACGTTGGGGGCCTGGCGTTCCACGTCATGCGCGCCCATGTAGACCACGCATTTCAGGCCGAACTTGGCGCAGACTGTGGCCGTGGCCACGCCATGCTGACCGGCACCGGTTTCCGCGATGATCCGGGTCTTGCCCATGCGGCGCGCCAGGATGATCTGGCCCAGCACGTTGTTGATCTTGTGCGCACCGGTATGGTTCAGCTCGTCCCGCTTGAGATAGATCTTGGCGCCGCCGAAATGCTTGGTCATCCGGTCGGCATAGTAAAGCGGCGAGGGGCGGCCCACGTAATGGGTCCACAGGTCGTCCATTTCCGCCCAGAAGGTCGGGTCGGTCTTGGCTTTCTCGTATTCCTCTTCCAGCGACAGGATCAGGGGCATCAGGGTTTCAGACACGAAACGCCCGCCGAACTGGCCGAAACGGCCTTTCTCGTCGGGGCCGGTCATGAAGGAATTGATCAGATCTTCGGGCATCTTGGGCACTTTCCTTTGGCTGGATCAGTATCTAGCCCGTCTGCCCGGATCGGTAAAGCCACACGGCATGTTTTCCGCGACAGAGGTTTTGCGCCCCCCCCCCCCCGGACATGCGCGGCAGCACCGCCGCGACGCAGGGATCAGTTCTGTTCCAGTGCCCTCGTGATCTGCGCCAGCGCCGTCACCGGATCGTTCAGCACGCCATTGGCGCCCACGGTTGTCGCGATATCGGCATGCAGATGCGTGATCTCACCGGCAACGTAGATCAGCGCGCCGGGCGTCAGCAGGCGCGCGGCCCTGATGAAGCGGGCAAGCGGCAGGATCATCGCATCGGACGAGGCCGACAGGCCGATCACGGGATAGTCGCCCATATGCTGCGCCATCAGCAGATCATCGTGATCCTGCCCGATCTCGAGGTCGATTTCCCATCCCTCGCGGCGGAACAGATCAGCCGCCATCGACACGCCCATCACATGGCTTTCGCCGGGACATGCCGCAAAAAGCGCACGGCGCTTCGGGCTGCCTTCACGGTCATAGAACACCTTTTTCAGGCCGCAGATGATCGCCGTCAGGCGGCTGGTGGCAAGGGTGACCTGCAGGAATCCGATCTCGTCATTGTCCCACAGTTGCCCCAGACGCCGGGCCGCTCCCGAGATGTAGCCGATATAGACCTCTGACAGCGGCAAGCCGTCGGCCTGCAGCCCGACCAGCATGTCGGATGCGGCGGCGTGACTGTCCGAGAGCAGCGCCTTGACCAGCAGGTCGATCTCGGCCCCGGTGGCGTGATGGTCCGAAAGCTGGGCGCGCTTGGGGTGTTCGGCCAGTCGCCGGACCACCTCGCGGGCCAGTTCCGTCACCACCCCGGATTCAAGCCGTTCGGCCTGTCGTTCGGCAGCCGACAGGGCTGAATGAAAAAGGTCCCTGTCAATCACGGCATCCCCCTTGCGAAAACGCGTCCGGGCGGATCGTCGCTCTTGGCCACAATTTATCGCTCACCACCATGATGGCAGCCTTCAATAAGTTCGGATGTCGCGCACTGATCCGGGTGTCCCGGCATTTCCCTGAATGCAAAAGTATACCGAATTATCGAATCGTCAAAAAAATTCTGGTTTGCCGATATGTCGGTGACAGCCTGCCGGCTTGCCCCTTGTTCAGCGCAGGCGCGGGGCTGCCTTGGGTGCCGCGACCTGTCGCGCCGCGCTGACGAAGGCGGCAATCAGTCCGCGATCCTTGACACCCGGCGCGGACTCGACGCCCGACGACACGTCAAGCTGCCGCGCCCCGGTCAGGCGCACGGCCTCGGCCACGTTGTTCGGTGTCAGGCCGCCGGCCAGCATCCATGGCCTTGTCCAGTACTTGCGCCCAGCCAGCAGCCGCCAGTCGAAGGACAGCCCGTTGCCGCCCGGAAGCACCGCATCGCGCGGCGGCTTGGCGTCCACCAGAAGCTGGTCGGCCACGGCCGCGTAATCATCAAGCTGCGCAAGGTCCTCCGCCCCGGCGATCCCCACGGCTTTCATCACCGGCAGACCATAGCGGGCACGGACATCGGCCACGCGGGCGGGGGTTTCGTGGCCATGCAGCTGCAACATGTCCAGCGGCACCTGCGCCATCAGCGCGTCAAGGGCCGCATCATCCGCATCGACCACCAGCCCGACCTTGGCCAGACCCGCCGGCGCCTCGATCGCCATCTCGCGGGCGGCGCCCAGGCTCAGGTTGCGGGGCGATTTGGGGAAAAAGACAAAGCCGGCATAGGCCGCGCCAGCCTCGGCGACCCATTGCACATGTTCGGGCCGCGTCAACCCGCAGATCTTGACCTGGATGTCAGCTGTCATTCCCTGCCTCCGTCGCGCCGGAAGGGCGCGGGTGCGGGCCGCATTAGCGCGTTCAGGAGGCTTCGTCCAGCAGTGCCAGAACCTCGTCGCGCCCTTCGTTCTTCAGCCGCTTCTCGCGGCGCAGTTCACGCTCCAGCGCCTCAACCTCGCGGGTGCGCCGTGCCGCTTCGGCACGGTGCTTGTGCTCGCGCATCCATTCCCAGACGAAACCGATCAGCACGCCAGAGATGATCCCGCCGAAAATGACCACGAACAGCGGCAGGGTGATCTGCGCGCCGAAACCGATCAACCCGGTCACCGTTTCCGGCAACAGGGTCAGCGTCACCTCGCCCCGGTTCGCGGTGGCGACCACGATCAGGACAATGGCCAGGCAGGCCAGAAAGGCGTAGCGGATGTATCGCATGTATCAGGTCACTTTCCGTTCAGACGGTCACGCAGCAGTTTACCGGTCTTGAAGAAGGGCACGTATTTTTCCTCGACGGGGACAGTTTCGCCGGTGCGCGGGTTGCGCCCGATCCGGGCCTCGCGCTTCTTGACGGAGAAGGCGCCGAAGCCGCGCAACTCCACGCGATCACCGCGCGCCATGGCATTGGTGATCTCTTCGAAGATCGTGTTGACGATCTTTTCCACGTCCCGCTGGAAAAGATGGGGGTTTTCCTCGGCAATCTTCTGAATCAGTTCCGATCTGATCATCGGTCATATCTCCCAGGTGCTGTCGTTTCTTGGTCGCAGCTTGTGGGTGACTATAGAAAGAAAGATCGCATCCCGAAACAGGAACGATCTGCAAAATCAGTTATTTGACAGAACAAGTCTGCTCGCGGGGCGGATTTTTCGCGTGAATTTGGCCCAAGCCGCCCCTGTCCGGGCCATTACTGCGCTGCAGCATGGCCGAATGATGCGGCGCGGCATCTGGCGCGCACGCTTGATTCGAAAAGTTAACGGCCCCGCCTTGCAGCGGGGCCGTCCACATCTTTCACAGGTCCGACCCTCAGGTCAGGATCACTTGTCGCCCTTCAGCGCGGCGCCCAGGATATCGCCCAGCGACGCACCCGAGTCGGACGAGCCATACTGTTCGACGGCTTCCTTCTCTTCGGCGATTTCGCGTGCCTTGATCGACAGGCCCAGACGGCGGGTCTTGCTGTCCACGTTGGTCACGCGCACATCTACCTTGTCACCGACCGAGAAACGCTCGGGGCGCTGTTCGGCACGATCACGGCTCAGGTCCGAACGACGGATGAAGGACTTCATGCCCTCATACTCGACTTCGACGCCGCCATCCTCGATCGCGGTCACGGCCACGGTGATCACCGAGCCACGCTTCACGCCGCCAACGGCCTCGGCGAACTTGTCACCGCCCAGGGCCTTGATCGACAGGCTGATGCGCTCTTTCTCGACATCGACCTCAGAAACGACCGCGTGGACCATGTCGCCCTTGCGGTAGTTCTGGATCGCGTCTTCACCGCGCTCGTCCCAGGACAGGTCGGACAGGTGAACCATGCCGTCGATGTCGCCGGGCAGGCCGATGAACAGACCGAATTCGGTGATGTTCTTGACTTCGCCTTCGACTTCGGTGCCCTCGGGGTGGGTTTCCGCGAAGACTTCCCACGGGTTGCGCTGGGTCTGCTTGAGGCCCAGGGACACACGCCGCTTGGCCGCGTCGATTTCCAGCACCATGACGTCGACTTCCTGCGAGGTCGACACGATCTTGCCGGGGTGCACGTTCTTCTTGGTCCAGCTCATTTCCGAGACGTGAACCAGGCCTTCGACACCGGCTTCCAGTTCGACGAACGCGCCGTAATCGGTGATGTTGGTCACGCGGCCGGAATGCACCGAACCCAGCGGATACTTGGCGGCCACCAGATCCCACGGATCTTCCTGCAGCTGCTTCATGCCCAGGCTGATGCGGTGGGTGTCCTTGTTGATCTTGATGACCTGGACCTTGATGGTCTCGCCGATCGACAGGATCTCGGAGGGGTGGTTGACGCGGCGCCATGCCATGTCGGTGACGTGCAGCAGGCCGTCAACGCCGCCCAGGTCAACGAATGCACCGTATTCGGTGATGTTCTTGACCACGCCATCCACGGTCTGACCTTCGGTCAGGTTGCCGATGACTTCGGCGCGCTGTTCGGCGCGGCTTTCTTCCAGGATCGCGCGGCGCGACACGACGATGTTGCCACGACGACGGTCCATTTTCAGGATCTGGAACGGCTGCTTCAGACCCATCAGCGGGCCTGCATCACGCACGGGGCGCACATCGACCTGGCTGCCGGGCAGGAACGCGACAGCGCCGCCCAGATCCACGGTGAAGCCACCCTTGACGCGACCGAAGATGGCGCCATCGACGCGCTCTTCGCTGGCATAGGCCTTTTCCAGACGATCCCATGCTTCCTCACGGCGGGCCATTTCACGCGAAATGACGGCTTCGCCACGGGCGTTTTCAACCTGACGCAGGAAGACTTCGACCTCGTCGCCGACCTTGATGTCGGGCTGTTCGCCGGGATTGGTGAATTCTTTCAGATCGACGCGGCCTTCCATCTTGTAGCCGACATCGATGATGGCTTGTCCCGCTTCGATCGCGATGACCTTGCCTTTGACAACCGAACCCTCTTCGGGGGTGTCCATTTCGAAGCTTTCATTCAGGAGGGCTTCGAAATCCTCCATAGTTGCGCGCTGAGCCATGTGGTCTCTGATTTCCTTTACAACGTTGTTTCTGGCCGTGCGGTTGTCTCCGCCGGTCTTGGGGTTTCATTGGTCCTGCCAAATGCAAACAAGGCCCGGATCACAGCGCCGCGGATCAATGACCCGTTGCGATGTTCAGGCCCGGCATGGGCACTGTCCGTACGGACGGTTGGGCAATAGCCCCCTTGCCCTTGTTTTGCAAGAGGCAAAGGCGCGCGGCGCCCCTGCCCCCTGGATCGTTGCAGCCCCGGCCGGCGGATCAGTGCCGTTCGATCACCAGATCGGCGCGCGACTTGCGCACCTTGGCGCGACCATGCAGCCAGTCCTTTTCGGCATCGCGGTAGCCCAGCGGCAGCAGCAGCACCGATTTCAGCCCCAGTTCGCCCAGGCCAAGGATCTCGTCGACCGCGGCAGGATCGAAGCCTTCCATCGGCGTGGCGTCCACGCCTTCCTCGGCAGCGGCCATCAGGGCAAAGCCCAGTGCGATATAGGCCTGGCGCGCGGCATGCTCGTGATTCACGGCCGGATCGCGGGGCAGATAGGTGGCTTTCAGATTGTCGTAGTAGCCTTTCAGCGCATCGGTCAGGCCGCCGCGCAGGCTGGCCGTCAGGTCGACGAAAGCGTCGATGCGGGCCTCGGTGTAATTGTCCCAGGCCGCGAAAACCAGCAGGGCCGAGCCATCGACGATCTGCTTCTGGTTCCAGGCCACCGGCGCGATCCGGGCGCGCAGGGCGGGATCGGTGACCAGCAGGATCTGGAAAGGCTGCAACCCCGAGGATGTGGGCGCCAAGCGGATCGCCTCGAGGATACGCTCGATCTTGTCCTCAGGGACCGGCTTGCTGGGGTCCATCGCCTTGGTTGCGTAGCGCCAGTCCAGTTTTTCATAAAACATTTCAAATCCTTCTCGCGGGGATGACATCGTGTCAGACAGCGCCAGATAGGTGCCATCCGCCGATCCGCAAGGGTGCATTGGCGCAGGGTCACCTTGCGCAAATGCGAAGCCGCACAAGGGCCGGATGTCAGCCGCGGTGCCGGCGCGCGTCGATCGCGGCGATGGCGGCGGCCACGGCGGCGTCGATATCCAGCGCCGAGGTGTCGATGAGCACCGCATCCTCGGCCGGTTTCAGCGGCGCGGTGCTGCGGTCACTGTCGCGCGCGTCACGCTGGCGGACATCCTCCAGCACCTCCGGATAGGTCATGTCGCTGCCCGCGGCGCGCAGCTCTGCATGGCGGCGATGGGCGCGCACCTCGGGGCTGGCGGTGACGAAAAGCTTGGCCTCGGCCTCGGGGCAGATCACCGTGCCGATGTCGCGCCCGTCCAGCACGGCGCCACCCGCACGTTGGGCAAAGGCACGCTGGAAATCCAGCAGCGCCTCGCGCACCTCGGGGATGGTCGCCACCTTGCTGGCCGCCTGCGCCGCCGCAGCACCGCGCAGATCGCCGCGTTCCAGGTCATGCGGGGTCAGGGCGCGGGCCGCCGCGACCGGGTCGATCCCCTCCAGCATCCGGACGCCCACGGCGCGGTAGAGCAACCCAGTATCAAGATGGGCAAAGCCGAAATGCGCGGCCACCGCCCGGCTGATCGTGCCCTTGCCCGCCGCCGCGGGCCCGTCGATTGCAATGGTGAATGCCATGGCACAGGCTCCTTTGCCTCAGGGTTACCCCAAGGCGCTTGCGGCTTCAATAATAGGGACCGTTGCGCCGGTGATCGCGCCAGACCATCCACAACAGCGCCAGCGCCAGGCCCAGCAGCGCGTATTTGCCCTGCGTCAGGGACGCGGCATGTTCCGCCAGCGCGGCATCATTGCTGCGCACGATCCCGGCCAGCACGGCGTTTTCCCACAGGTCCGTCGCGGTATAGAGAAAGGGCACCATCGCCAGCCAGACCCGCCCAAGGCGCCAGATCATGCTTGCCAGCAACAGCCCCAGAAGCGGGGGGAACAGCGTATCAAGCCAGCCGATAGGGCCAAGGTAAAGCGCCCGCCCCTCGTCGGTCAGCGCCGCCAGCCAGTCCGAAAGGCGTGCCTGATCGTAGCCGGTGATCCAGGTATCGGGCGGCAATTGCCCGCCCGAGGCAGGCATCAGCCAGATCGCGCCGACACCCAGCAACAGGGCATAGACCAGGCCGGTCAATGCCCCCAGACGCCGGATGTAACGGCGATAGCTCATGCGGTGGCCCGCGTGATCCCTGCGCCCAGGGCCCGCATCAGCGGCTCGAACACCGGGAAAGAGGTGGCGATGGGGGATGCATCATCCACCGTGACGGACGCGCGGCTGACCATGCCCAGCACCAGGAAGGACATGGCGATGCGGTGATCCAGATGGCTGGCCACGGTGGCGCCGCCCGGAATGTTGCCATGCCCCAGTCCGGTGACGATCCACCAGTCGGGACCATCCTCGACGGTGACGCCATTGGCGCGCAGGCCGGTGGCCATGGCCTCGATCCGGTCGCTTTCCTTGACACGCAATTCCTTGACGCCGCGCATGACGGTCCGGCCCGTGGCGCAGGCGGCGACCACGGACAGCACCGGGTATTCGTCGATCATGCTGGCCGCGCGCTCGGGCGGCACCTCGATGCCGTGCAGGTCGGGCGAGAAGCGCGCGCGCAGGTCGGCCACGGGTTCGCCGCCTTCCTCGCGCAGGTTCTCATAGGTCAGGTCCGCGCCCATCTCGCGCAGCGTGGTGAAAAGGCCCGCGCGGGTCGGGTTCAGCCCGATATTGGGCACCAGCACGTCCGAGCCCGGCACGATGATCGCAGCACAGACCGGGAAGGCCGCGCTGGAGGGGTCGCGCGGCACCACGATGTCCTGCGCCACCAGTTCGGGCTGGCCGGTCAGGGTGATCTCGTGCCCCTCGTCAGTATCGCGGGTCACGATCTCGGCACCGAAGCCCGCCAGCATGCGCTCGGTATGGTCGCGCGTCGCCTCGCGCTCGATCACCACGGTCTGGCCGGGCGCGTTCAACCCCGCCAGCAGCACCGCCGATTTCACCTGTGCCGATGGCACGGGCACGGTGTACCGCACGGGCACGGGATCTGCCGCGCCGACGATGGTCATCGGCAGGCGGCCGCCCGAACGGCCGACGGATTGCGCGCCGAACAGCGCCAGCGGATCGGTGACCCGCGCCATCGGCCGCTTGTTCAGGCTGGCGTCGCCCGTGAAGGTCGCGGCGATCGGCGATGTAGCCATCGCCCCCATGATCAGCCGCACCCCGGTGCCCGAGTTGCCGCAATCGATCACCTGATCCGGTTCGCGAAAACCGCCGACGCCCACGCCATGCACCGACCAGCGCCCACCGCCATGTTCGATCACCTCGGCCCCGAAGGCGCGCATGGCGCGCGCGGTATCCAGCACATCCTCGCCTTCCAGCAGACCCTCGATCCGGGTCTCACCCACGCTGAGCGCGCCCAGAATCAGCGAACGGTGGCTGATCGACTTGTCGCCGGGCACATGGGCCTCGCCGGTCAGCGGGCCGCAGGCGGTGGATATCATCGGAACGGGGGCGCCATGACCGGACATCGGTTCACTCCTCAAGACTGGTTTGGCGCGTGATAGCCGAGGTCGCGGCCCCGGTCCATCGCCGCTGCTTCTTCTTGCCAAAAATATCCCTGCGCGACGCCCGCCCCGCAGGGCCAGGCCCGCCGGATCAACGCCGCCGGAACGTCAGGTAATGCGGCACGCGGCCTTCACGCAGAGCCTTTTGCTCATAGCGGGTGGAGATCCAGTCGGACCAGGGCTGCCGCCAGTCGGCAGGGCCTTCGGCCAGCCATTCGAACCCGGCCTTCGGCACTTCCTCAAGCGTCTGGCGCACGTAGTCGGGAATGTCGGTGGCCACGCGAAAGATCGCGGCGGGCCGCAGCACCCGCGCCAGGGGCTCAAGGTGTTCGGCCGTCACAAAGCGGCGGCGGTGATGGCGCTTCTTGGGCCAGGGATCGGGATATAGCAAAAAGGCGCGCGCCACGCTGGCCTCTGGCAGGACATCGAACAGGTTGCGCGCATCGCCCGGATGGATGCGGATGTTCTGCACCTCCGCCTTGCGGATCTTGGCCAGCGCCATGGCGACACCGTTCAGGAAAGGCTCGCAGCCGATGATGCCGACATCGGGGTTGGACGCGGCCTGATGCACCATGTGCTCGCCCGCGCCAAAGCCGATTTCCAGCCACAGATCCCGCGCACCGAAAAGCGACGGCAGGTCCAGCGGCACGCGGTCGGGGTTTTCCTCCCAGCCGACGGCACCGGGGGACAGACCGTCAAGGTCCTCGTCCAGCAGCTGATACTGGCTGTCGCGCAGGGTCTTGCCCTTGAAGCGGCCATAGAAATTGCGCCAGGGCGCACCGGATGGGTGTTTGCCGTCAGTCATGATGGCGCCCGTCTAGCGGTATCGGGCCGGCGCATCAAGCATCTGCGCATGACTGCCCCGAACCCACGGTCGCGTCAAAATCAAATTGACGCTCATAACGCGAAACAGGTATCTTGAATGTGGGTTAATTCAGTGTGTGGGTGGTGTCATGAGTGCTTCGCGTTTTCGCGTCGTTGTGGGTCTTTGTGCGGCAGTGGGCTGGACCGGCCCGATCCTTGCGCAGGAGCGCATTCTCGAACAGGACGGGATCGCCATCGAGCTGGAAGAGCTGCTGTCCGAAAAGGGCACGTTCCGGCTTGAGTTCGGGACGACCATCGTGTCCAGCCGCCAGGACGGCATCAGCGGCCTTTACGAGAGCATCCAGACCGGCACGGGCGAATTCGTGTCCCTGCCCGTCGAACTTGGCGTGACGGATCGGCAATCGGACACGTTTCTGGCCACGCTCGGCCTGCGCTACGGGCTGACAGCATCCTCCGAGGTCTATTCACGCCTGACCCTGCGCCATGACGAGGCGCGTTTCGTCGACACGGCCACCGGCCAGACCGACACCCTTTCGGACAGCGCGTTGCAAAGCCTTGTTGTCGGCGCGAACTACCGCTTTCAGGACGAAGGCGCGGGGCCCGGCCTGATCGGTTTCGCCGATGTCGCGGTGCTGGAAAACACGGCGGCACGCGGGACGGACCTTGCCTCGGGCACGTCCGGCACCCTGGGGCTGACGGCCTACCGTGTCCTTGATCCGCTGGTCCTGTCGGTGACCGCAGGCTACCGCGCCAGTTTCGCGCGCGATACCGGGGCGGACCGGGTCGATCCAGGCGACATCTTCTTCATCAATCCCAGCATCGGGTTTGCCGTCAACAACGAGGTGACGCTGACGGGCGGGATCGGGCTGAACTTCGTGGGCGATGACCGAGTGAATGGCACGGGGCGCGATACCGGGCGCACCGATGCCGAACTGCAATTCGGGCTTGCCTATGCCTGGGACAAGAACACGACGCTCAGGGCCGATGCCCGGACCGAGGTTCTTGGCGACCGCAGCTTTACCGCCGGCATCACCGTGACCCGCAAGTTCGACAAGAAGTGACCTTCGCCGGCGGCGAGGTGACGTGAACGGGGACAGGCATGTGGCCTCCCCGGAATTTTGACCAGTGACAGGAGAGTGACCGAATGAACATCTTCACCAGACTTGCCACAACCCTGCTGGCCGTTCTTGGCCTTGTGGCGATCCTTGCCAGCCCGGCATCGGCGCAATCGCTGACGGCCTCCGACATGAGCTTTGCCTTCGGTGGCAAGGCGACATCCGCGGCGGCGGCCCCTGCGGCGACCACGGCGTCCGTCGCCATCGCCTCGGCGCGGGGCATGACCCAGACCGAGATGCAGGAGACCCAGGGCGCGGTTGCGCCGGTGGTGGTTTACGGCCTCGCGGTGGCGGGCCGGATCGCCTATGTGGGGATCACCAACAACCTGGCGCGGCGCACCGCGCAACATGCGGCGACGCGGTCCTTCGACAGCGTGGTCCGGCTGGGGTCCAGCACCACCCGCAACGGTGCGCGGGTGATCGAGCAGAACAACATCAACCGGTTCAACACGATCAATCGCGGGTGGAACCGGATCAACTCGATCTCGCCGCGCAACCCGCTTTCGTCGCGGGTCACGCAGCCCTATCGTCGCTGACATCATGACAACCGGGTCCGGCCGCCGCTTGCGGTCGGCCCCATTCGGAAGGCAAAGCCCATGGATCACGCCAAGATCACGCAGGTTCTGGAAAGCCTGCCCACCGGGGTGCTGTCGCAGCACCGGTTCGTGCGGCACTATTTCTATGGCCCGGACACCAGGCTGCGTCGGGTGCGCACGCATCTGAAACGGCTGCACGACGACATGATGTTCGATTTCCTGGACAAGGGGCTGGCGGTCACCACGGCTGCGCGGCTGGATCATGACGGGCTGATGCAGTCGGTCGGGATGATGGAAAGCGCGGCAGCCGAAGCGGGGCTTGAATATGACGGGTTCGAGATCGTTCTGGACGATGTCGAGGACCAGGTGACGCTTGAGCCGCTTGAGGATCATGTCGCATCCGGCAGCTATCTGCGCCTTGCCCTTGGCGCAGGGCGGTTCGGCTATCTGCTGTTTCTGGGCGGCAACAAGACCGATGGTTACCTGTTCGATTGCCTCGCCCTTGTGGATGACGGCAAGGCCACGCCCCAGATTCTGGCAGGGGCGCCGCGCCTTTACAGGCAGCCGGTGCAGGGAATGATCGATCCGTTCGGAGTCGAGGTCACGGGCACAGCCACGGATATGACGCATCCGATCACTGTGCCGTTCCGCATGGCCACGGATTACCCCACCCCCGAAGAGGTCGCAGCACTGGCGGCGCAACATGGCATCGCCCCTGACCGGATCGAACGGGACTGGCCGGTTGTGCTGGAACGGCTGGTCGCCGCCGGCCAGACCATCGGGCGAAGCGATCCCATCGCCTATACGGCCGAGTTGAAGCGCAACGGCCGCATCACCTGGACCGAGGGTGATACCATCCCGCGTGGACAAGCTGCGGCTTGGCCCATGCTGTTCGGCGCCCATGTCACGCTGGACACGCTGCGAGGCGCGCTGACGGGCGGGCGCGATATCGTGGCGCTGACCGATGCGGCAAGCTGAGGGATCAGGGCAAGACATAACGAGAGGCCCGCGCCTTTGCGCACAATAAAGGCACAGAAATCAATCGGCAGAGATTCGTTTTTGTTAACCAGTGAAAGGAGAGTAACCAGATGACCGTCTTTTCAACCTTTGCCATCAGGATGCTGGCCGTTCTGGGGCTGGTGGCGATGACCGTGGCACCGGCGACAGCGCAGTCGCTGAATGCCGCCGACATGGCCTTTGCCTTTGGCGGCAAGGCCACGACGCAGGCACCGGCCGCCAAGGCCGGGGACAGCGTCGCCATCGCCTCGGCGCGGGGTATGACCCGGACCGAGATGCAGGACACCGAAGGGGCCTGGATCCAGATCCCGATCATGATCGGGCGGGTCGCCATTTCGGGCTTTACGCGTCACGGCCTGAACCAGACCATCAACCGGGGCATCAGGCCGGGCGCCATGGTCAGCACGCTGCGCAATCCGACCAGTATCCGCACCTTCACCAGCGGTCCCAACGCGGGCACGACCCGCTATATCGGGCCACGGTCAACCGTTGTGGTCAACAGCCAGGGGCGCATCGTATCGACTTGGGGACGGGGTCGCTGACATCTACCCCCCAAACGGCGGGCATGTCTGGCATGGTCGCCCACGCCAACCCTTGATGGCCCCCATTCCATGGGGGCCATCTTCACCGCAGGACAGTATCATGAGCAGATTGCTGGCAATCTTCGCGCACAGAGAGCAGGCGCAATTGCGACGGAAACGGCCTGCATGGAAAAGGCACGGGTCGGGAGTGCCTTTGCCTATTCCCGGGAAGATCGGAATACCGATTGGATCAGAGCGGATACCAACGGCCGGCTCACCGGTGATGATGCCCTCGCGGAGGTTCTGTCCACCATTGCGCAAAAGGATTTCATCCGGGGCGCCTTCATCGCGTTGAAGCAGGGTGAAAGCATGGACGCGGGCCTGGAGCGAGGTCAGACGATGAAATTGTTTTCGTCACGTCATGATCTGCATCTGGACACCGCATTCCTGTAAAGGCTTGAGAGAGAGATGATGCAAAAGAGATATTTCTCGGTAGAGGTTTGCGGCAGCGGTTTTCACATACCGACCGACGATACCGCAAGACGGAGGGCTTCGTGGTGATGTGCCTTATCGACGCCGCCGAAGTCTTTGCCGTTCAACGGGCCGAACTGGACGGTCTTGACGGATATCCGCAACCGCATGGCGGCTTCGCCTTTCATGGTGAGAGCGGCGGTTTGCAAGAGGGTTGGCCCAGGCGTCACATCGGGAGAGACGGATGACAAACAAGGATTTCGGCGGGCCGCAAGCCATTCGCATGATCCTCGACAGGATGCCCGAATGTCCCGACGCCTTGCAAGATGACGGGCTAGCGGCAATCGCGCATCTGCGCGATGCCCCTGTGGCCGCGCTGGCCCGTCACCTTTTCACCCAGGCCGAGATGGACGCGATCACCGACCTGATGATGGAACATTTCGAGGCGGGTGGCTTTGTTGCCGACACGGCCATCGACCATCTTGTCGCCAACCGCGCGCCGGAGTGACCGATGACAGCGCAACCCATGGGCCTTGCTTGTTCCTGCCTGCCCAGAACCGGAGCATATCATGCGTGATCTTCGCCTTGCCCTGTGCCTTGTCACGCTGCTGGCCGCCGCGCCCGCCAAGGCCGACATGTTCCCCGGCGAGCAGTTGAACGGCCAGCCGGTCGTGAACACTTGGAAGGCGCTGCGCGATTTCAGGATCGTGAAACAGCAGCTGGATTATTCCTGCGGCGCGGCCAGCATGGCGACGATCCTGAACGAATTCTATGGCATGTCCGTGACGGAAGAGGATGTGCTGACCCGGATGGGGGCGACGGACAGATCGTCGTTCCAGCAGCTTGCGGATGTGGCGCCCTCCTACGGGGTCAGGGCGGGCGGGCTGATGCTGTCCTTCGACGATCTGAGGCAGCTCAAGATCCCGGCAATCGCCTACGTACAGTATCGGGGCGAGGATCATTTCACCGTCATTCGCGGGATCCGCCGTGACGGTGTGGTGCATGTGGCCGATCCGTCCTGGGGCAACCGGCAGCTGACGGCATACCAGTTCCGCCGCATGTGGGAGGCGCCCGATACCGACGGCACGCCCCGTGGCCGCATCCTGCTGCTGATCCCGCAGGACATGAGCCTTGCACAGATCGACACGACATTCTTCAGGGAACCGGCAGGATGGTCCCTGTCGCTGCGCGCCATACCGCTGTCGCCCTGACGCCAGACAGTCGTCATCAACGCAAAAGGTCACAAGATGATCCGCGGCGTTTTCTCATGTTCCGACACCGAGGTGCGGGTCAAGCTGCTGCATCGGCCGTTTGGCGCGGCGGCGCTGGCAGGGGCATGGACAGCCGCGGATCGCGGGCTTGTCGAAAGGACCTTCAGCGGCGACACCCTGCTGCTGGGGGTCGAAAGCGACCGGGATATCCGGCGGATGCTGGCCGTCCGGATGCGTGGCGATCTGGCGATCACGGCCGTTCCGGGCGGACTGTTCCGCGACCGGGTGCGCGAGATCATGGATTTTGACCAGCCATTGGCCGAGCTTGCCAAGGGACCCGCCTACGGCGTGTTCTGGACCATGGCGGCGGGGTTCGGCCCCGCTTTCCGCGCGCGGCTGGCAGCGCTGGCCCAGAGGGCGTCACCGGGGGATACCTTTTCAAACCTGCTGCATGACGGGGATTTTCCGGGGCAGGATGGTCCGGACGTAGTGCTTTACCGGAACTATTTCGATGACGAGACATGCCTGCGGCTGCGCCCCGCGCTGTGGGATGCCATCCAGGACGAGGCGCCGCGCGCGCTGCGCCTGGGCTGGATGCAGGTGGAACATGTCAGCTTTGACGGCGAGTCCTATGACTTTGGGTCGCGCTTCACCCTGACGCGCGACAGGTAGGCTTCGCGGGCGCCGGTCCGCACGGGGGCCTTGCACATAAGAAAACGGCGCGCCATCTGGCGCGCCGTGATCTTTTCCGTTGCCGGTGTGGCCGGATCAGAGGGCTTTCTTCAGCGCCTCTGCCAGATCGGTGCGTTCCCAGCTGAAACCACCATCCGCATCGGGTTCGCGCCCGAAATGGCCATAGGCCGCGGTGCGCGCATAGATCGGGCGGTTCAGTTGCAGATGGGTGCGGATCCCGCGCGGGGTCAGGTCCATGACCTTGGGGATCGCCGCCTCGATCGCAGCGGCGTCCACATCGCCGGTGCCATGCGTGTCGACATAGATCGACAGCGGGCGCGCCACGCCGATGGCATAGCTAAGCTGGATCGTCGCACGATCCGCCAGCCCTGCGGCCACGATGTTCTTGGCCAGGTAGCGCGCGGCATAGGCGGCCGAGCGGTCGACCTTCGTCGGATCCTTGCCCGAGAACGCGCCGCCACCATGGGGGGCTGCCCCGCCATAGGTATCCACGATGATCTTGCGGCCGGTCAGGCCCGCGTCACCATCGGGTCCGCCGATGACGAACTTGCCGGTCGGGTTCACGTGCCAGACAGTATCGCTGGTCACCCAGCCTGCGGGCAGCACTTCAAGGATATAAGGCTCGACCACGGCGCGCACATCGTCGCTGGTCATGCTTTCGTCCAGGTGCTGCGTGGACAGGACGATCTGGGTCACGCCCACCGGCACGCCGTTTTCATAGCGTACGGAAAGCTGCGATTTCGCATCCGGGCCAAGGGTCGGCTCGACGCCCGATTTGCGCACTTCGGCCAGGCGGCGCAGCATCGCATGGGAATACTGGATCGGCGCGGGCATGAGGGCCGTAGTTTCGTTCGTGGCATAGCCGAACATGATGCCCTGGTCGCCAGCGCCTTCATCCTTGTTTTCGGCCGCGTTCACGCCCTGGGCGATATGGGCCGACTGCTCGTGCAGAAGGTTCGTGATTTCGCAGGTGGCGTGGTGGAACTTTTCCTGCTCATAGCCGATGTCCTTGATGCAGGCACGGGCGATGTCGGGAATACGCTCCATGTATTCGGCCAGCTTGGCCTGGTCCGAAAGACCGACTTCGCCGCCGATCACGACGCGATTGGTTGTTGCAAAAGTCTCGCAGGCGACGCGCGCCTCGGGTTCCTCGGCCAGGAAGGCGTCCAGAACCGCGTCGGAAATGCGGTCGCAGACCTTGTCAGGGTGCCCTTCCGAGACGGACTCGGAGGTAAATACGTAATTCTGTCGTGACATGAAACGTGCTCCATTGGGTTCATCCCGTCACGCCAGGAAGCCGTTGTGACAGGGGTGATGCGTGGTTACGCGCGGTATGGCGGGGCGTCAATCGCTATTTGGCGCGGCGCGCCCGCATCTCGCGACCGATTGAAACCGCCAGCAACCCGAAGATGACCAGCATGACGGGCAACTCGCCCCAAAGCGCATAAATCGTGGGTGGAAGTGCCCGTGGCAGCGGCGCATCAAGCCAGCCCGCCGTGTCCAGCGGCAGCGCGGCGGTGATCCGCCCATGCCCGTCGATCATGGCCGACACGCCGGTATTGGCCACGCGGACCATGGGCAGACCCTGTTCGATGGCGCGCAGCCGCGCCTGGGCCAGGTGTTGATAGGGCCCCGAATAGGTGCCGAACCAGGCGTCATTGGTGATCTGCATCAGGAAATCCGGACGATCCGGTGCGCCAAGGATCGCCTGGGGAAACACCGCCTCGTAACAGATCAGGGGCAGCGCATGACCGATGCCCCCCAGATCCATCAGGCGGGGCCCCGGACCGGGTGAAAACCCGCCACCGCGCGACGCCGCCATGCCCTGGATGCCGAATTGCGACATGATTTCGCCGAAGGGCATGTATTCGCCAAAGGGCACCAGGCGGTGCTTGTCATAGATCGCCCTGATGGTGCCGCCGCCATCAAGGTAGATCGCGGAATTGAAGGTGCGCTGCCCGATGAAGCGCTGGATGCCCAGCACCACCGGCACACCATCGGCGGCAAGGGTGATCGCCTCAAGCTCGGGTTCGGCGTTTTCAAGGATCACGCTCAACGCGGTTTCGGCCCAGATCACCAGGTCAGGGCGCGGCTGCGCCGGATCAAGTCCCATGGCTGCGGTATAGTCGATCTGGCGCTGGAAAAAGACCGGGATCGCGGTGCGGTCCCATTTCAGATGCTGTGGCGCATTGGGCTGGATCATGCGGATCACGGGACGATCCGACAGTGCGGCGGGATCGGCCTGCGCCGTGCCCCCCTGCCCCGGCCCAACGGCGACCGTGCCACCCCAAAGTGCTGCGGAGCAGACCATCGCAAGGCTGCCCGCCCCCCACCAGCGAAGACGCGGCGAAAACAACTGCACAAGGCCGACCGCCGCCAGAAGCGCAAGGAGGGTCAGGGCGTGATGACCAAGAAGCGAGGCGATGTGCACCAGCGGCGTGTCGACCCAGACATGCCCGATCAGCGCCCAGGGAAACCCCGTCAGCACGTAGGAGCGCAGCACTTCGACCAGCGTGAAGGCCGCGACGAAGGCCAGGGCCCGCCCGCCCAAGCCGCGCACCGATGCCGCCGCCGCAGCCCAGAACAGGGCCAGTCCCGCCGACATGCCGATCAGCGCAAAGGGCGCCATCCAGCCATGCCGGGCCGCGTTGACCAGGAAGGGTTCGATGATCCAGAACAGGGCCAGGGCGAAATGCCCGATGCCTGCCACGAGACCCAGAAAGGCCGCCTGCCGGATGCTGCCCGCGTTACGGATCAGCTGGAACAAAAGCGCAAGGCCGAGGATCGCGGCAGGCCAGAGATCGAAAGGCGCCTGCCCAAGCGCCACGGCCAGACCGGACAGCAGGGCCAGCAGCAGCCTGACGCGCCGGTCCGGCGCGCCGGGTTGCATCTCAGACGGCAGCCGCATGTGGCAGTCGGACCCTCAGACGCTTGATGCGGCGCGGATCGGCGTCCACCACCTCGAATTCGATCCCGGCGGGATGCTGCACCACTTCGCCGCGCACGGGCACACGGCCCGCCAGCATGAAGACAAGGCCGCCCAGCGTGTCGATCTCTTCCTCGTCGACATCCTCGTGTTCGGTCAGCGATTGCCCGATCTCGGCCTCGAATTCCTCGAGCGGGGTCTTGGACAGGGCAAGATATTGCCCCGGCTTCTCCACCGACCAGAACTGGTCCTCGTCGGTGTCATGCTCGTCCTCGATCTCGCCGATGACCTGTTCGATCAGATCCTCGATCGTGACCAGACCGTCCACGCCACCGTATTCGTCGATGACCAGCGCCATATGCTTGCGCTCGGACTGCATCTTCTGCAGCAGCACGCCGATCGACATCGAAGGCGGCACATAGAGAAGCGGGCGCAGCATCTGCTTGAGCGAGAATTCGCCCGACCCGCCGTTGAACCCGTGCTTGAGCGCGAAATCCTTCAGGTGCAGCATGCCCAGCGGCGTGTCCAGCGTGCCCGAATAGACCGGCAGTCGGGTCAGGCCGGTCTCGCGGAACAGCTCGACCAGTTCTTCCATGGTGATCGTGTCGGGAACGGCGGTGATATCCGCCTTGGGAATTGCCACATCCTCAACGCGCATGCGGCGCAGGTTCAGGATATTGTGAACCTGCTGACGCTCTGGCGCCGAAGACAGCGCGCCTGCGTCACCGTCATCCTCACCGCTGTCTGCGGGGCTCAGCGCCCCGATGATGCGGCGGAAAAATCCACCCGATGACGTCTTTTCGGCCTCGGAATAGGGCAGCGCGCTCTGCGCCGCCTCCGTAGACCCGTCTATGCTGTCGCCCATCTTGCCTTTCCAGAATGCGGAAGCACTGCTTCCTTGAAATACCTGTGCACACGCCCAAGGCGCGACACGCTGTGCCTAATATGGGTCAGCCACCCCCAGTTTGCCAAGTATCGCCACCTCGATTGTCTCCATCAAAGTGGCATCCTTGTCACGAACATGATCGTAGCCCAGCAGATGCAGCGTGCCATGCACCACCAGATGGGTCACGTGATCGGTCATTGCCTTGCCTGCTTCGGCCGCTTCCCGCGCACAGGTGTCATAGGCGATGGCGATATCGCCAAGTTCGATCCCCTCGCCCGCATCCTCATCGAAGAAGGGATCGTCCTGCGGGGTTTCGTCGGGGACATAGGGCGCTTCACCGTCCTCGTCGGCGGCCAGATCCTGTGCCGGCCAGCTGAGCACGTTGGTGGGCGCGGGTTTGCCCCGAAACTCGGCGTTCAGGACCGCGATGCGCGCATCGTCACATCCCAGCAGGCTGATCATGTAGAGATCGGGATCGAACCCCAGATGGTCCAGCGTGGCGCGGGCCGCGGCCTCGGCCAACGGTTCAAGCCCGGCATCGGCCCAACGGTCATCTTCGATCTGCGTATCGGTCAGCATGCGGCCTTCTCACTGTGGGGGCTGACGCGGTGGGGGCTGTCTGCCCCCACACCCCCGAGGATATTTTCGGCAAGAAGAAGCGGGGGCGGCGTCAGACCGTCCCTTCCGCCTCATAGGCTTCGATGATGGCGGCCACAAGGGGATGGCGGACCACATCCTTGGAGGTGAAGTAGTTGAAGCTGATCTTGTCGATGGTTTTCAGCAGACGTTCCGCATCCGCCAGCCCCGAAGACACACCCCGCGGCAAGTCGATCTGGGTGCGGTCGCCGGTGATGACCATGCGCGAGCCTTCGCCAAGGCGGGTCAGGAACATCTTCATCTGCATCGAGGTGGCGTTCTGCGCCTCGTCCAGCACCACGAAGGCATTGCTCAGGGTGCGCCCGCGCATGAAGGCCAGCGGCGCGATCTCGATCCGCTTTTCCTCGATCAGCTTGGCGGTCTGCTTGCCCGGCAGGAAATCGTTCAGCGCGTCATAAAGCGGCTGCATGTAGGGATCGACCTTGTCCTTCATGTCACCGGGCAGATAGCCCAGCTTTTCGCCCGCCTCGACCGCGGGACGGCTGAGGATGATGCGGTCCACCTGACCCGTGATGAACATGGACACGCCCGCCGCCACGGCCAGATAGGTCTTGCCGGTGCCCGCCGGACCGATGCCGAAGCAGAGTTCGTGCTTGAAGAGGTTCTGCACATAGGCCTTCTGCGCCTCGGTGCGGGGTTCGACCAGTTTGCGCCTTGTCTTGATCTCGACCCGGCCGGAGCGGAACATCTCGAGCTGGTCGCCCGCCTGCGCGCCGGTTCCCTGTTCGGAACTGCCCATGCGGATCTGGCGGTCGATGTCGCCTTGTTCCAGCCCGCGCCCGGCCTCGAGCCGTTCATAGAGCGCATCCAGAACCTCGATCGCGTTGGCGGTGGCGCTTTCCTCGCCGAAGACGGCCAACTGGTTGCCCCGCCTCAGGATCTGCACCCCCAGTTTCTTTTCCAGCTCGGCGAGGTTGCGGTCATATTCGCCGCAAAGGTCGATCAGCAGGCGGTTGTCGGGAAATTCAGCCAGACGTTCGATCTGGGTGGCGGCATCGAAGGGCGGGGGCAGCACTGTGATAGCCAAGCAGGTCTCCTTGCAAAGGCCGGGCCTGCGGAGGGCGGACCCTGTCACCTGAATTGAAGCGTGCCAAGTTGCGCGCCATCGCGCAAGCGGCTTGATCATCATCTAGGGTGCAGCAGGCAAAAAAACACCACAGGCAGGGGCCTGTGGTGCGATTTCTTGCACATGGTGGGCTGATCAGAACCAGTCGCGGATGTTGGAGCCGGACTTGAACGGACCCGTCGCCACGCCCGGAGGCGCTGCATTGGAACAGACGGGCGAGCCATCGGGCTGGAGACGCGCCGACAGATATCCTTCGACGCCATCGTCGATGATCCAGTGGTCGCAGCCGGTCGGATCGACCCAGATGCCCGCGACCAGCTGGCTGAGGTGCTTGGCGTCCCGACCGCCGTCGCGCGTCTTGTCCGGCCCGATTTCCTGGCAGGCCGTCAGCGCAACCAGCGCGCCAAGCATCGCGATACCCTTGAGATATGTCATTCCCGATCTCCTCAGCGCAGGCAGATGATTTCGACGCGGCGGTTCTGCGCCATGCCGTCAGCGGTGGAATTGGTGGCGCGCGGCATCCGCTCGCCGAAACCGCGGACGTCGATCACATTGGCCCCGATGGATTGCGCGACCTGCGCGACCGCATTGGCGCGACGCTGGCTGAGGCGCATGTTGTATTCATCCGACGCGCGGCTGTCGGTGTGACCATGCACCAGGAAGGCACGCGCATTCGCCTGACGGAAGAAATTCACCAGGTTCTGCTTTGCATGGGGGTGGATCTGGTGCCGGTCGGTGGCAAAGAACTGATCCGTCGGCATGACGCCGCAAATCTCGCCCCGGTGGCAGACCGGGTTGCCCTTGCGGTCGATATGCGGCGACATGAAGCCTTCCTCGCCGTCGTCCATGACCCAATGTTCGCAGCCATCCGGATCGATCCAGATCGTGGGAACGTAACGTTCGCCCTTGATGGTGTTCTGCTGGGCAACCGCCGGTGCGACGATTCCGGACAAGGCCAGCGCCGATACCACCACACCCGCCAGCGCCATGCGTCTGGATTTCATTGCCATGCTGGAAGAGCCCCCATGCTCACTCGTTACAACCTTCGTCCCTCAGGAGACCTGCCAGGGACGCACACACATTTCCGTCAGTTTAACCGAAACCCGTTGAGAGAAAAGAAAAATCCACAAGATATTGTGCTGACCTGCGCAACAATCCCTAGAAACAGCGCGGATTTTCAACGAATCGGCGCAGTCGTCCGCGACCTATCAACCAATGCGGTAGTGCGTGATCCGCTTTACACGTCACTCATCGCGATGCGGGGGGCATTGCAGCTGTCAGAGCAGGACGCCCGACAGCGAATTCGATCCGCTGCCGATGATTCTGACACGCGCGATCTGACCGATCGGGGCGGCACCGTTGCGCAGCGCATCCTCAACATGGACAGCGTGCAGGTATTCCGACTTGCCGACCATCTGGCCCTCGCGCCGTCCGGCGCGTTCGAAGAGGACCGACACCTCGCGCCCGATCATGCTGTCCTGGATGCGGCGCTGCTGTTCGCCCAGAAGCGCCTGCAACCGGTAAAGCCTGTCTGTCTTGACCTCTTCGTCAAGCTGGGGGCGCTCGGCGGCGGGGGTGCCGGGGCGGGTGGAATATTTGAAGGAATAGGCCTGCCCGTATTCCACCGCGCGGATCAGATCCATCGTCGCCTCGAAATCGGTCTCGGTCTCTTCGGGGAAACCCACGATGAAATCGCCCGACAACAGGATGTCGGGGCGCGCGGCGCGAATGCGTTCGACCAGGCGCAGATACTGTTCCGCGGTATGGCTGCGGTTCATCCGCTTGAGGATGCGGTCGCTGCCCGACTGCACCGGCAGGTGCAGATAGGGCATCAGCTTGGCGCAATCGCCATGGGCCGCGATCAGATCGTCCGACATGTCGTTGGGATGCGAGGTGGTAAAGCGGATCCGCTCCAGCCCGTCGATGGCGGCCAGCGCCCGGATCAGGCGCGCCAGCGACCAGTCGCCGCCATCGCCGCTGCCGTGATAGGCGTTGACGTTCTGCCCCAGCAGCGTGATCTCGCGCACGCCGCGTTCGACCAGATCGCGCGCCTCTTCCAGGATGCGGGGCGCGGGGCGGCTGACTTCGGCGCCGCGGGTATAGGGCACCACGCAGAAGGCGCAGAACTTGTCGCAGCCTTCCTGCACGGTCAGAAAGGCCGTGGGCCCGCGCGCGGCCTTGGGACGCTGGCGCAGGGTTTCGAACTTGTCGTCCTCGGGGAAATCGGTGTCGAGCGCCTTTTCGCCCGCCCGCGCCCGCGCCTCGAGCTGTGGCAGACGGTGGTAGCTTTGCGGGCCGACCACCAGATCGACCAGCGGCTGGCGGCGCATGATCTCTTCGCCCTCGGCCTGGGCCACGCAGCCCGCGACGCCGATCTTGAGGTCGGGATTCCCGGCCTTCAGCGTCTTGAACCGGCCCAGTTCGGAATAGACCTTTTCGGCCGCCTTCTCGCGGATATGGCAGGTATTGAGCAGGATCATGTCCGCATCATCGGGCGTCTGCGTCTCGACATATCCCTGCCCGCCCAGCGCCTCGGCCATGCGTTCGCTGTCGTAGACGTTCATCTGACAGCCATAGGTCTTGATATAGAGTTTGCGGGGCGCGCTCATGGGGATGTCCTGCCGGGAATGGTCCTGCTGGTCGAAACAACAACGCTGCCTATACCAGAACAGGGGTCTCTTGCAATGCGCCCGGATTTCGCGGACCTTGCGGGCGGTAGCAGACAGATCAGGTTCGGGGCGATTTCAGGACGATGCGATACGACAGTCTGAAGGATTTTCTGGGCCGGTCGGGCAAGATCCTGGCAAAGGGGCCCGTGGCGCTGATCTTCGCCGAGGACGAGGTCGAACTGGCCTCGACCCTGCGCCATCACCTGACATCGGGCTTTGCCACGGTGCTTGTCCTGATGCCTGCGGAGCTGTCGCTGGAGGGGGACCTGGCTGCGAAGGTGCACCGGATCGATCTGGACACGCTGGCACCCGGCATGCTGACCCAGACGGTCAATGCCCTGATCGCCGCGGCGCCGGGTACGTGGTTCTACTACTGCTACAACGCAGAGTACCTGTTCTACCCCTTCTGCGAAAGCCGCAGCGCGGCCGAGATGCTGGCCTTTCACACCGAGGAACGGCGCGATGCGATGCTGTGCTACGTGATCGATCTCTATGCGGGCGATCTGGGCGCGCACCCTTCCGCCGTCAGCCTTGAAGACGCCTATCTGGACAAGTCAGGCTATTACGCGCTGGCGCGCAACGATCCCGACAATCACAACCATCCGCGCGAACGGCAGCTGGATTTCTTCGGCGGGCTGCGCTGGCGCTACGAGGAACATGTGCCCGCACCACGCCGCAAGATCGACCGGATCGCGCTGTTCCGCGCCAAGCCGGGTCTGGAGCTGCGCGCCGATCACACCTTCAACGACGAGGAATACAATACCTACGCCTGCCCCTGGCATCACAACATCACGGCGGCGATCTGCTCGTTCCGCACGGCAAAGGCGCTGAAGGCCAATCCGGGATCGACCTTCGACATCCACAATTTCCGCTGGCACAATTCGACGCCGTTCGAATGGCATTCACGGCAATTGCTGGACCTGGGCCTGATGGAACCCGGCCAGTGGTTCTGAACAGGTAGCGGTTATTCCGCAGCCTGCTCCATCGGCCCCAGAATGGCCGGCTGCGCGTTCAGCACCTCGATGGAAAAGCCCGACAGGCGCTTGTATTTCTCGGCATGCGCGGCCAGGTCGGCACGCGGGATGACATCCTCGATCGTGTCGAAAGTGCCGCCGCAGCGATCCTCGACCATCTGCATCACCGCATCGGGACCCGCGCCGCGATTGGCGCGCAGGATGCCCTCGGCGCGGGGGCGCATCTCGGCCTCGTAAGCCTCGAGCGCGGCAGGGGTCACGCCGTGATCATGCAGGGCAGCGCCCAGCTTGCGCGCATCGATGATCGCCTGGCTGGCGCCGTTCGACCCCACCGGATAGGTCGCATGGGCCGCGTCCCCCATCAGGGTCACGCGCCCATCGGTCCAGCGCGCCATCGGTTCGCGGTCCACCATCGGATATTCATAGATCGGGCCCGTGGCGGCGCGGATCATGCCGGGGCAATCGATCCAGCCGAAATCCCAGCCTTCGAAAGCGGGCAGGAAATCGGCAGGATCGGCCGGCTTGTTCCAGTCGCCCTTGGCCATGGCGCGGCCCGGATCGACGCGCAATTCGGCGATCCAGTTCATCTGCGCCAGACCCGTCTCGGGGTCGGTCGCGGAAATCGGATAGGACACGAAGCGCTGCGTGTCATGACCCGCCAGGATCATCGCGGCCCCGCCCAGAAAGGGTACACCAGGGCTGGTGCCGCGCCACATGATGGCACCGTTCCAGATCGGCTCGCCCTCATCGGGCAGCATCTGCGCCCGGATGGCCGAGCGGATGCCGTCGGCGGCGATCACCAGATCGCCGGTCACGCGCGTGCCGTCGCTCAGGATCAGCGCCGCACCCTCTGCACCCGTCTCGTAGCGCGCAACCCCCGCCCCCGTGACGACGCAGCCTTCCCCGGCGCGGGCGCGCAGCGCCTCCAGCAACAGCATCTGCAACTGGCCCCGGTGGATCGAATATTGCGGCCATGTATAGCCTGCGTATTGCCCGCGCGGCTCGGCCCAGATTTCAAGCCCTGTCTTGGTATAGAACCCGTATTGCCGGGTGCGCACGCCGATCGCGTCCAGCCGGTCCTGCAGCCCCAGGTCATAAAGCTCGCGCACCGCGTTGGGCTGTATGTTGATCCCCACACCCAGGGGGCGCATCTCGCCCACGCGCTCGTAGATGCGGAACGGGATCCCCAGTTGGTGCAGCGTCAGGCCCATGGCCAGGCCCGCAATCCCCGCGCCTGCGATAAGAACGGTCATCTGGTGGCCCTCCCCGCGCCTGTGATTTCTTCTTGCCTGAAATATCCCCCGCGGAGCGTCCCCACCCCGCTGCGGGCACTGCATTCAGATATTGTCGGGCTGCGGCATGCCAAGCACGTGATAGCCGCCATCGACGCGGATGATCTCGCCGGTGGTGCAGGCGCCCGCGTCCGAGGCCAGGTAGACAGCCGTGCCGCCCACCGCCTCGAGCGTGGCGTTCGACCGCAGCGGCGCGTTCATGTCGGTATGCTTGTAGGTCTTGCGCGCACCACCGATGGCGGCACCGGCCAGCGTCTTCATCGGGCCGGGGCTGATCGCGTTGACGCGGATGCCTTCGGGGCCAAGGTCATTGGCAAGGTAACGCACCGCAGATTCCAGCGCCGCCTTGGCCACGCCCATGACGTTGTAGAAGGGGGTCACGCGGTTCGATCCCTGGTAGGTCAGGGTCAGGATGGTCCCGCCATTCCCGACCATCAGCGGATGCGCGCGGCGGGCCACCTCGATCAGCGAATAGCACGAGATATCCAGCGAATTGCGGAAATTGGCGCGGCTGGTGTTCAGGAAGCGCCCGGTCAGTTCGGTCTTGTCGGAAAAGGCGATGGCATGGACCACGAAATCGATCGTGGGCCAGCGCGCGCCAAGCGCGTCGAAGGCCGCATCGAGGCTGGCATCATCGGTGACGTCCACATCGACCATGAAATCCGACCCGACGCTTTCCGCCAGCGGCTTCAGGCGCGAACCGAACGCCTCGCCCTGGTAGGTAAAGGCCAGTTCTGCCCCCGCCTCGCTCATGGCCTTTGCGATCCCCCAGGCGATCGAGCGTTCATTGGCGACCCCCATGATCAGGCCGCGTTTGCCCTGCATCTGTCCCGTCATGTCAGATCACCCGTGATATTTCGACAAAAGCATCGATCCGTTGGTGCCGCCAAAGCCGAAGCTGTTGGTCATCACCGTGTCCAGCCCGGCGTTGTCGATGCGTGTGGTCGCGATCTCGCCCGCGTCGATGGCGGGGTCCAGCGTGGCCACGTTGATCGAGGGCGCGATGAAATCGTTTTGCAGCATCAGCAGGCAATAGATCGCCTCCTGCGCGCCGGTGGCGCCCTGGCTGTGGCCGGTCATGGATTTGGTCGAACTGATCAGCGGCGTGTTGCCACGGCCGAAGACGCGGCGCACGGCCTCGACCTCGCCGACGTCACCGACGGGGGTCGATGTGCCATGCGCGTTGATATAGCCGACCTTGCGGTCCTTGTTCAGGCCCGCCAGCGCCAGGCGCATCGCGCGCTCGCCGCCCTCGCCCGAGGGGGCGACCATGTCATGGCCGTCCGACGTGGCGGCATAGCCGGTGACTTCGGCGTAGATTTTCGCGCCGCGCGCCAGGGCGTGATCCAGGTCTTCCAGCACGACGATGCCGCCGCCGCCCGCGATCACGAACCCGTCGCGATCCGCGTCGAAGGCACGCGAGGCCAGTTCGGGCGTGTCGTTGTACTTGCTGCTCATCGCGCCCATCGCATCGAAGAGGCAGGACAGCGTCCAGTCCAGTTCCTCGCCGCCGCCGGCGAACATGATGACCTGCTTGCCCATCATGATCTGTTCGGCGGCATTGCCGATGCAATGCAGGCTGGTCGAACAGGCCGAGGTGATGGAATAGTTGATGCCCTTGATCTTGTAGGCCGTGCTGAGGTTGGCCGACACGGTCGAGGACATGCATTTCGGCACCGCGAAGGGTCCGATCCGCTTGGGGCTGCCATTGGCCAGCACGGTCTGATGCGCCAGCAGCATGGCCGAGGTGGATGGCCCGCCCGATCCGGCCACAAGCCCGGTGCGCTCGTTCGAGATGTCGGCCTCGGTCAGGCCCGCATCGGCGATGGCCTGGCCCATGGCGATATGGGCATAAGCCGCGCCCGGCCCCATGAAGCGCAGGGTGCGCTTGTCCACGTGTTCGGTGATGTCCAGCTTGACGTCGCCCGCGATCTGGCTGCGGAACCCGTGTTCCTGCATGGCCGCATTGGCGCGGATACCCGAGCGGCCCGCCCTGAGCGAGTCCAGAACCTCGGAGGCATTGTTGCCGATGCTGGACACGATCCCCAGCCCTGTAACGACGACGCGGCGCATGGACGCCCTCCCTTCAATTGGCTTTGGTCTGTGTAGGACAGCAGGGGTTGAGGGGCAAGCGGTTAGGCGGGGTCGGGGCGCGTCGGCCATGCGGATGGTGTCACGGCCCCGCATATGCAAGGCGGATCATGCCGCCAGTCACGCAAAATCGCCAACCCGGCTGGCGGGCGGGCGATTGCGCGTCGGGATTGCGCGGAAACCTCAGCTTTCGCTGAGGGCGACCTTCATGTCCTTGACCTGATAGATCACTTCGCCATCGGCCTCGACGATGCCGTCGGCGACGCCCATGGTCAGGCGGCGGGTCTGGATCGCCTTGGTGAAATCGACCTTGTAGGTCAGCATCTTGCGGTCGGGGCGGACCATGCCGGTCAGCTTGACCTCGCCCACGCCCAGCGCATAGCCGCGCCCTTGCCAGCCGCGCCAGCCCAGGTTGAAGCCGGTCAGCTGCCACAGGCCGTCAAGGCCAAGGCATCCCGGCATGATCGGGTTGCCGGGAAAATGGCAGGAAAAGAACCACAGGTCGGGATGGATGTCGAACTCGGCCACCACATGCCCCTTGCCATGGGCGCCGCCATCCTCGGAAATCTCGGTGATGCGGTCCATCATCAGCATCGGCGGTTCGGGAAGCTGGGCATTGCCGGGGCCGAACAGCTCGCCGCGCGCGCATTTCAGCAGGTCTTCCTTGTCGAAACGGTTCGGATACTGGGCCATCGAGGCACTGTCCTTTTCTGGTCTGTGTCGTCTGTCTCACTGCCATGCGGCCTGACCCCTCTAGCACCCGCTTGGCGCCCCATGCAAGCCTGCCTGCGGTCAGCCGGCCGGACCCGCCCCGCCCGGCATCGGGCATGTCTGCCTGTTTGCAATTGAATTTTTCCCGCCACGGGCTTTATAAGGGGGTAGAGATTGGAACGGATGACAATGACCAAGCTGACGACATCTGACGCGGGCAGCCGCCAGACAGAGCAGACACAGGCCCGCGGCGCCCTCTGGCTGGCCACGGCCGGGCTGCGCCCGACACGCCAGCGCGTGGCGCTTGCGGCCCTTCTGGTCGGCGATGGCGAACATCGGCATGTGACGGCGGAGAGCCTGTTCGCCGCAGCCCAGGAGGGGGAGAGCGCGTCTCGCTCGCCACCGTCTACAACACGCTGCGCGCCTTCTGCGAGGCCGGGTTGATGCACGAGATCACGGTCGACGGCACGAAAAGCTATTTCGATACCAATACCCATGACCATCCGCATTTCTACTGGGAGGACAGCGGCACGCTGACCGATGCGCCCAGCGAGGAGCTCGAGATCGTGCGGATCCCCAACGCCCCCGAGGGCGCAGAGATCGCGGCGGTCGACGTGGTGATCCGGCTGCGCCGCAAGTAGGCTTTCACAGGCATTGAATGACCGGGCGCGCCCTGCCACTGTGCAGGGCGTCCGCGCTGTCACGACCCAAGGAAAGACCGACCCATGAAAGCGATCACCTATTCCGCCTTCGGCGCCGCCGCCGATGTGCTGCATCTGACCGACCTTCCGACACCCGCCCCCGCGCCGGGCGAAGTGCTGGTCCGCCTGACCCATTCCGGCGTGAACCCGTCCGATGTGAAGGCCCGCGCCGGATCGCGGCCAGGCGTCACGGCACCGCCGTTTCCGGTCATCGTGCCGCATTCGGACGGGGCCGGGGTGATCGCGGCGGTGGGTGACGGCGTTGAGAAGGCGCGCATCGGACAGCGGGTCTGGATCTGGAACGGCCAGTGGCGCCGCCCCTACGGCACCGCGGCCGAGATGATCGCCCTGCCCGCGGCCCAGGCCGTGGCCCTGCCCGAAGCCATGAGCAATGCCGAAGGTGCGACCATGGGCATTCCGGGGCTGACGGCGGCGCATTGCGTCTTCGGCGGCGGCAATGTCAGCGGCCAGAACCTGCTGGTGTCGGGCGGCGCGGGCGCCGTGGGCCATGACGCGGTGCAACTGGCCGCCTGGGGTGGCGCGCGGGTGATCGCCACCGCCTCGGTTGCGGACTTTGACCGGGTGCGCGCCGCGGGGGCCGATACCGTGCTGGATTACCGCGACCCGGATCTTGCCGCGAAGCTGCTGGACCTGACCGGCGGGCGCGGCGTCGATCGGGCCATCGAGGTGGAATTCGGGCGCAACGCGGCCATGCTGGCACAGACAGTGGCCGAGAACGGCAGCATCGCGGCCTATGGCTCCGCGCAGGAGATGAACCCGGTGCTGCCTTTCGGCGCCTACCTGTTCCGCGCCATCACGATCGACGTGGTGCTGATCTACCTTCTGCCCGAGGCCCAGCGCAGCACCGCGATCGGGCTGTTGCACCGCGCCCATGCGGCAGGCGCATTGAAACCGGCGATCCATGGGCATTTCGCGCTTGCCGATTGCGCCGCCGCCCACAGGGCGGTCGAGGCCGGCCGCCGGTCAGGCGCGGTGCTGCTGGATATCGGCTGAGGGGGGCTGTCTGCCCCCCCGTCCCTGCGGGACGCCCCCCCGAGGATATTTGCGGCAAGAAGACGTCAGCCCGTCTTGCGGGGTGCGACCCGTTCGCGGCTGGCGGCAAGGCCGTCATGAAATCCTTCGGCATCACCATAGTCGACGAATTGCGCGTAATGGGCATGCTGCGCCCCGATGCGGGCGGCATGTTTGATCGGGCACCAATAGGCCTCGGTCCGGCCAGCGACCTCCTCCACATAGCCGATCAGCCCGTTGCAATAGCCGCAGTAGATGCAGTTGAGTTTCTGCAACGCGTTCAGATAGGCCAGGTGATGCCGGTCGATGCGGATGAAATCGGCGCGGCGCACCGGCTGGATGCGGTAGATCGGAAAGCAGACCCGCTGATAGATCGTGACCATGAGGTCGAGCAACGCGAAAGGGATGATCAGGCTGTAGATCACGGGCGCGCTGAGCACCACAAGCGGCCGGGTACCGCGCAGGAAATCCGACAGGCGCACCCGAAAGGCGCGATGCCGGCGCCGGGCCTCTTCGTCGAAGATGATGCGCCCGTTCTCCAACCGGTAGCGAAAGGCCTCGCTGCGGCGGTCGAATTCGGCCTCAAGCTGGTCCTGAAGTTCGCGCATGCGGCCAAGAAGCGTCTCGACGGGGGTGGTCATGGCCTGTCTCCCGGGATGATGGCTGCGCCCATCATAGAAAAGGCGCGGGGCAAATCCACCCCGCGCCTTGCGCCGCTTGGGCCTGCGACGGATCAGCCGATGGCGACCAGTTCGATGGCGAAGGTCAGATCGCGCCCGGCCAGCGGATGGTTGGCATCCAGCGTCACCTCGGTCTCGGTCACTTCGACCACGGTCACGGGCATCGCCTGGCCCTGCGGCGTCTGGACCTGCAACTGCGTGCCCAGGTCCAGCGGGATGTGATCAGGGATCTCGGCGCGTGGCACGGCCTGGCGCGCGTTCGGGTCGGGCTGGCCATAGGCCTGGTCGGCCGGCACTTCGACGACTTTCCTGTCGCCAACGCTCATGCCCGGAAGGGCCACGTCGAGACCGGGGATGATCTGCCCGGAGCCCACCACGAATTCCAGCGGATCCCGCCCTTCCGAACTGTCGAAAGTGGCCCCGTCGGACAGGGTGCCGGTGTAGTGAATACGGACGGTATCGCCCGGTTTGACCTGCGTCATGATTGTTCCAGTTCTGCTTGGGAAAGATGAATGATCGAGGCCGTTTCGCCCATGGCGCGAACGGGTGCTCGGGTTTGCGGAGTCAAGGCTACAGACCCCGGCGGGAATTTGCAAACCGACTGCGGGATCACGGGGTTCTGAGATCATTAACTCTTTTCCCTTGCGCGCCGCCGTGCCAGTCTTGCGCCAAAAGGACGATACCGACAGATGATCACGACCTGCATATTCGACGCCTATGGCACCCTGTTCGACGTGGCGGCCGCCGCACGCGAGGTTGCTGGCGAACCGGGGCGCGAGGATTTCGCCCGGCACTGGCCCGCCATCTCGGAAAAGTGGCGCCAAAAACAGCTGCAATACAGCTGGTTGCGCGCAATCACCGGGGATCACACCGATTTCTGGACTGTCACCCAGGATGGGCTGGACTGGGCGCTGGAGGCGCAGGGACTGGCGGGCGACAACGCGCTGCGCGACCGGTTGCTGGCGCTTTACTGGCAGTTGAGCGCCTTTCCCGAAGTGCCCGCCATGCTGATGGAGCTGAAGGCCGCGGGGATGAACACGGCGATCCTGTCCAATGGCAGCCCCGAGATGCTGTCAGGTGCCGTGCAGTCCGCCGGGCTGAGCGATGTTCTGGACGATGTGCTGTCGGTCGAATCGGTGGGCATCTTCAAGCCCGCGCCGCAGGTCTATGACATGGTGATCCAGCGCTTTGGCTGCGCCAAATCGCATGTGCTGTTCGTCTCGTCGAACGGCTGGGATGCCGGGGCCGCCGCGGGCTATGGCTTCGAAACCGCCTGGGTGAACCGCGCGGGCGATCCGGTGGACCGCCTGCCCGGCCGGCCGCATCACGAATTGAAGGATCTGACGGCGATCCCGGCGCTGGTGGCCCGCTGATGCCGCGCTTCGTGGCCTCGGACGGGGTGTCGCTGCATTACGAGGATGCAGGCGAAGGCCTGCCGGTGTTGTGCCTGTCGGGGCTGACGCGCAATGCGCGGGATTTCGATTTCGCGGCACCGCATCTGTCGGGCGTGCGCCTGATCCGGCTGGACTATCGCGGGCGCGGGCAATCGGACTGGTCGCCCGACCCGCTGAGCTATACCGTCCCGCGCGAGGCGAAGGATGTTCTGGAACTGCTGGACCATCTGAAGCTGGACAAGGCCGCGATCATCGGCACCTCGCGCGGCGGGCTGATCGCGATGGTGCTGGCGGCGATGGCGAAAGCACGGCTTCTGGGTGTGGCGCTGAACGATATCGGCCCCGAACTGGACCCCAGCGGGCTGGACGTGATCATGGGCTACCTTGGTCGCCATCCCGATGCGGCGACGCTGGACCAGCTGGCCGAACAACGTGCCGCCGCGTTGGCGGATAAATTCCCCGGCGTGCCGCTGGCCCGCTGGCGGCAGGAGGTCACCCACACCCATGTCGAGACGCCCGAAGGCGTCAGGATCAACTACGACCCCGGCCTGCGCGAGGCGGTGATCGCCGCAGGGGCCAAGGGTGCACCCGACCTGTGGCCGCTGTTCGACGCCATCGCCCCCCTGCCCTGCGCGGTGATCCATGGCATGAACTCGGACCTGCTGACCGCCGCGACGGTGGCGCGCATGGCCGACCGGATGCCCGGCCTGATCGTGGCCCATGTGCCGGACCGCGCGCATATCCCCTTCCTGGACGAGCCGCAGGCGCTGGCGGCGCTGAGCCGTTGGCTGGAGCAGATGACATGAATATCGAGATGATCCGCGCCGCGGCAGAGCGGCTGAGGGGACATGCGCGGGTGACACCGCTGCTGTCTTCACCCTTCATCGATCACCTTGCGGGGCGGCGTGTCTTCGTCAAGGCCGAATGCCTGCAGCACACCGGCAGCTTCAAGTATCGCGGCGGCTATTCCGCCGTGTCGGCCCTGGCCGAGGATCTGCGCGCCCGCGGCGTGATCGCCTTTTCATCGGGCAATCACGCGCAGGGTGTGGCGCTGGCCGCGGCCCAGCATGGCGTGCCGTCGGTCATCATCATGCCCGCTGACGCGCCGCGCCTGAAGATCGAGAATACCCGCGCCCTTGGGGCCGAGGTCGTGCTTTATGATCGCGCGACCGAGGACCGCGACGCCATCGGCGAACGCATGTCGCAAGAGCGCGGCCTGACCCTGATCAAGCCCTTCGACGAGCCGCAGGTGATCGCGGGTCAAGGTACCACGGGCCTTGAAATCGCGGAACAGGCGCGCGCCGAAGGCATCGACACTTGCGATGTGCTGGTCTGCTGCGGTGGCGGCGGCCTGACATCCGGCATCGCCATGGCGCTGGAGGCCGAGGCCCCCGGCCTGCGGGCGCGCCCGGTCGAGCCGAAGGATTTCGACGATACCGCACGGTCGCTTGCCGCAGGCAGCATCCAGCGCAATGCCAGCATGACCGGCAGCATCTGCGATGCGATCGTGACGCCAAGCCCCGGCAACCTGACCTTTCCGATCATGCAACGGCTCTGCGGTCCCGGCCTTGTCGTCACAGATCAGGAAGCGCTGCGCGCCATGGCACAGGCGTTCTTGCGCCTCAAGATCGTGCTGGAACCGGGCGGCGCCGTCGCACTGGCCGCAGCCCTCAACCGGCGTGACCAGATCGAGGGCGACGCCGTGATCGTCGTGGCCTCGGGGGGGAATGTCGATCTTGAAATGTACGAAGAGGCTTTGAACACCCTCAAGTCCTGACCGGGGCGCATCTTCGAAATTTAATTGACACCGTAAACTATTTTTGCTTCCCTCGCGCTGCGAACAGGGGGGAAAGACATGCGCACACAGGTCTGCATCATCGGCGGGGGGCCATCGGGCCTGCTGCTGTCACAACTGCTGCACAACGCGGGCATCGACACGGTCGTTCTGGAACGCCAGACCCGCGATTATGTCCTCAGCCGGATCCGTGCGGGCGTGCTGGAATGGGGCAGCGTCGAAATGCTGCGCAAGGCCGGCGTGGGCGCGCGCATGGACAAGGAAGGCTTCGTGCATGGCGGCACCTACCTGGCCGCGCGCAACCGGGGCTTTCGCATCGCCTTTGACGAACTGGTGGGCAAGCAGGTCATGGTTTACGGCCAGACCGAGGTGACGCGCGATCTTTATGCCGCGCGCGACAAGGCCGGCGGCGTGGTGATCCACGAGGCCACAGGCGTCAAGCCGCACGATCTGGACACGGACAAGCCCTTTGTGACCTACCTCAAGGATGGCAAGGTGCACCGGATCGATTGCGATTTCGTGGCCGGCTGCGACGGGTTCCACGGCCCCTGCCGCAAGGAAATCCCCGCCGATGTGCTGCGCGAATATGAACGGGTCTATCCCTTCGGCTGGCTGGGCATCTTGTCGGAAACGCCCCCCGTCAGTCACGAACTGATCTATGCCAACCATGAGCGCGGGTTCGCGCTGTGCTCGATGCGCAATGCCAACCTCAGCCGCTATTACGTGCAATGCCCGCTGACCGATACGGTCGATCAATGGTCCGATCAGGCCTTCTGGGACGAGCTGCGCCGCCGCATCCCGGCCGATGCGGCCGACAGCCTTGTGACCGGCCCGTCGATCGAGAAATCCATCGCGCCCCTGCGGTCCTTCGTGGCCGAACCGATGCGCTGGGGACGGCTGTTCCTTGTGGGGGATGCGGCCCATATCGTGCCGCCCACCGGGGCCAAGGGTCTGAACCTGGCCATCGGCGATGTGCATTACCTGCACGAAGGCCTGATCCAGTATTATCAGGGCGACGACGAGGGCGTGACGAAATACTCGGAACGTGCGCTGGCGCGTGTGTGGAAATCCGAAAGATTTTCCTGGTCGCTGACCACCATGCTACACCGGTTCCCGGACCAGTCGGCTTTTGACCAGCGCATGCAGGAGGCCGATCTGGACTATCTGGAAACCTCTGCCGCCGCCCAGCGCGTGATGGCCGAAAACTATGTGGGATTGCCATACTGATGCGTATTGCCGACCTTGGAGACCTGAAAGTCCATTACCGTATCGACGGCAACCCCGAGGGGCGGCCCGTCGTCTTTGCCAACTCGCTGGGTACCGATCTGCGGCTGTGGGACCAGGTGCTGCCGCTGCTGCCGCAGGGGCTGAAATACATCCGCTATGACAAGCGCGGTCATGGCCTGACCGAACTGACACCTGCGCCCTATTCCATGGGCACGCTGGTGCGCGATGTGGAACGGCTGATGGATCACCTGGCGGTCAAGGATGCGCTGTTCGTGGGCCTGTCCATCGGCGGGATGATCGCGCAGGGTCTGGCTGTCAAGCGGATGGACCTGGTGCGCGCCATGGTGCTGTCCAACACCGGTGCCAAGATCGGCCAGCCCGCGATGTGGGATGACCGGATCGCCGCAGTGAAAGCCGGCGGGATCGAGGCGCTGGCCGACAGCATCATGGAACGCTGGTTTTCCGCCCCCTTCCGCAAGACGGCGGAATTCCATGCCTGGCGCAACATGCTGGTGCGCCAACCGGCCGAGGGCTACACGGGCTGTTCCGCTGCGATCTCGGGCACGGATTTCTACACGCCCACCTCGGGCCTGCGCCTGCCCACGCTGGGCATTGCCGGATCCGATGACGGATCGACCCCGCCCGACCTGGTACGTGAGACCGTCGATCTGATCCCCGGATCGCAGTTCCACCTGATCCGCAAGGCGGGCCATCTGCCCTGCGTCGAACAGCCCGAAGAATACGCCGCCGTATTGACCAAGTTCATGCAGGACGTGGGCCATGTCTGAGCGTTTCGACAAGGGCATGGCGGTGCGCCGCAAGGTTCTGGGCGATGCCCATGTGGACCGGGCGGAACGGGCCAAGACCCCGTTTGACGAACCGTTCCAGACCCTCATCACCGAAGGGGCCTGGGGCACGGTCTGGGCCTCTGACGGGATATCCTTGCGCGAACGGTCCATGCTGACGCTGGCGCTGCTGGCTGCAACCGGCAATTTCGAGGAAATCCCCATGCACATCCGCGCGACCGCCCGCACCGGGGCCAGCAAGCAGGATGTGCTCGAGGCGTTCCAGCATGTGGCGATCTATGCCGGCGTGCCGCGTGCCAATCATGCGCTGAAACTGGCCAAGGCCACCTATGCCGAGATGGAGGCAGATGATGAAAGACATGACCGATAACGGTGAAACCGACGCGGGGCCGCTGATCCCGCGCCAGCGCCACATGCACCCGGTGCCCTACGATCCCGAATACAAGACATCCGTCCCGCGCTCGCCGAAATGGCCGCTGCTGTCGATGGAAAGCACGCCCAGCGAAGAGACGGGCCCGCGTTTCGGCCATTCCCTGCTGGGGCCGCTGGACAACAACCTGATCCTGAACTTTTCCAAGGATGGCAGCCCCGCGATCGGCGAGCGCATCCTGATGCATGGCCGGGTTCTGGACGAAAACGCACGGCCCGTGCCGCATACGCTGGTCGAGATCTGGCAGGCCAATGCGGGCGGGCGCTATCGCCACGTCAAGGACAACTACCTTGCGCCGCTGGATCCCAATTTCGGCGGCTGCGGGCGCACGATCACCGACGCCGAAGGCCGCTACCAGTTCCTGACGATCCGGCCCGGTGCCTATCCATGGCCCAACCGCGCGAATGACTGGCGGCCGATGCACATTCATATCTCGGTCTTCGGGCACAGCTTCGGTCAGCGCCTGATCACCCAGATGTATTTCGAGGGCGACCCCCTGATCGACCGCTGCCCCATCGCCGCGACCATCAAGGAGCGCAGCCAGCTGGACCGTCTGGTGGCCCCGCTGGACATGGCGCGGGCAAGGCCGCTGGATTTCCTGGCCTACAAGTTCGACATCGTGCTGCGCGGCCGCCGCCAGACCATGTTCGAGAACCGACTGGAAGGGATGTAAGCCATGGTGCAATCGCTTGACACACTGATCGAAACCCCGTCCCAGACCGCCGGACCATACGTCCATATCGGCTGTATTCCCTCTTTCGCGGGCCTGCCGGGCGTCTATCCCGAGGATCTGGGCCTGTCGCCCATCGCGCCGGGGGCCAAGGGGCAGATCATCACCATCACCGGCGCCGTGATCGACGGCACCGGCTGGGCGCTGCGCGATGCGATGATGGAAAGCTGGCAACCCGATGCGGCGGGGCGTTTCGCGGGGCAGGATGGCGCCGATCCCGCCGTCAGCGGCTTTTGCCGTTTTGCCGCCGACAAGGATAGCGGGCTCTTCACACTGACCACGGTCAAGCCCGGCCCCGTGCCCCATCGCAGCGGCGGGGTGCAGGCCCCGCATATCAGCCTCTGGATCGTGGCGCGCGGCATCAACATCGGCCTGTCCACCCGCATCTATTTCGAGGATGAGGATAACGGCAACGATCCCCTGCTGTCGCGCATCGAACAACGCCCGCGCGTGGATACGCTGATTGCAAAGAAGACTGGCGAAGGTCAGTATCGTTTCGACATCCGCCTTCAGGGCGACAATGAAACGGTATTTCTGGATATCTGAATGGCTGATTTTCTACTGGTTCACGGATCGTGCCACGGCGCGTGGTGCTGGCGCGACCTGATCCCGGAACTTGTGGCGCGCGGCCATACCGCCCGCGCCATCGACCTGCCGGGGCACGGGCAGGACGCGACCCCCTACCAGGAGGTCACGCTGGAAGGCTACGCCCGCGCGATCGTTGACGCGATCGACACGCCCGTCACGCTGGTAGGCCATTCCATGGCGGGCTTTCCCATCTCGCTGGCCGCCGAAATGGCCCCGGACAAGATCGACCGGCTGATTTATCTATGTGCCTATGCCGCGCAGGACGGTCGCAGCCTGGTCGAGATGCGCGCCGAAGCGCCGCGCCAGCCCATGGCCGATGCCGCGATCAGGACCGAGGATGGCCTGGCCTTTCGCGTCGACCTGTCGAAGGCGCCCGCGCTGTTCTACAATGACTGCCCGGCCGAGGCGGTGGATTACGCACTGCCGCGCCTGTGCATCCAGGCGATCAGGCCGCAGGCCACGCCGATCCGGCTGACCGATGCCTATGCCAGCGTGAAGCGCAGCTATATCCGCTGCGACGATGACCGCACGATCCCGCCCGAATACCAGCGCACGATGACCGAAGGCTGGCCCGCGCAGGATGTCCATGCCATGCCCACGGGGCATTCGCCCTTCTTCGCCGACCCCGAGGGGCTGGCCGATCTTCTGACCCAAATCGCGAAGGGTTGACCCATGGCCGCCTCCGTCTTCGACAGCCCGCTCTACAGCCGCCTCTTTCCGTCGGGCGAGGTGGGCCACCTCTTCACCGACAGCGCCGAGGTGCGCGCGATGCTGCTAGTCGAAGGGGCGCTGGCCAAGGCGCAGGGCGCGCTTGGGGTGATCCCTGAAACCGCCGCCGCCTATATCCACCGCGCCGCGATGGAGGTGCAGATCGATCCCGCCGCCCTGGCCGACCCCACCGGGCAGAACGGCGTTTCCGTGCCCGGTCTGGTCGCAGCCTTCCGCAGCGCGATGGAGGCGCCCGAACATGCGCAATATGCCCATTGGGGGGCCACCTCGCAGGATATCATCGACACCGGGCTGATGCTGCGGCTGGACCGGATGCTGGCGCTGCAAGAGGAAATGCTGACCGATACGCTCAAGGCGCTGGGACGGCTGGCGGCAGATCATGCGGCAACGCCCATGGCCGCGCGTACCTATGGGCAGCACGCGACGCCCACCAGCTTCGGCGCGACCGTCGCCCATTGGGGCAGCCCCCTGCTGGATCTTCTGGGCGAACTGCCCGCGCTGCGCCAATCCACGCTCTGGGTGTCGCTGTCAGGGGCGGCAGGCACCTCTGCCGCGCTGGGACCGAAAGCGCAGGAGACACGCGCCGCGCTGGCCGCAGCCCTGAACCTTGCCGATCCGCAGCGCAGCTGGCACAGCGACCGCGGCCCGATCCTGCGGCTGGCCGACTGGCAGACGCGGCTGGCCCTTGCCCTTGGCAAGATGGCCGAGGATCTGCTGCTGCTGACCCAGACCGGGATGGCAGAGGTTTCTCTGGGTGCCGCTGGCGCTTCCTCGACGATGCCGCAAAAACAGAACCCGGTCCTGCCCTCGGCCATGGCCGCCACCGCGCGACAGGCCGCAGGGCTGAACGCCACGCTGCAGGGCGCGGCGCTGCACCGGCTGGACCGGGATGGCGCGGCCTGGTTTACCGAATGGCTGACCCTGCCGCAGCTCTGCCTTGCCGCCACCGCCACGCTGATCCATGCGCAAAGCCTGTCGAAAACGCTGGCCCCCGTCCCTTCCGCGATGCTGGCCGCCATGACAGATGGTCAGAACCTGATCCATGCCGAGGCACTCAGTTTCGCGCTGGCCCGCCACCTGCCCCGCCCCGAGGCGCAGGCGGCGATCAAGGCATTGTGCAAGGAGGCGGGTGCGTCAGGCGCGGACCTGGCCGCGTTGGCCATGCAGGCCTATCCCGATCTGGATCTTGCGCCGGTCTTCGATGCGGCCGCGCAGATGGGCCATGCCCCGGATGAGGCAGGACGCTTTGCAGCGGCGGCACAGGCGCTCTGACCTGCTGCTTCTTCTTGCTTCAAATATCCAGATCCCGCCCGCGCAACCCGCGCAAGGCCTGCTATTTGCGGCCCGTGTAAAGCTGCCAGAGCCAGATCAGCAGCAATGATCCCAGGATCGCACCGACCAGCCCGGCACCGACCCCCATCACCGCCAGCAGCATGCGCAACACCAGCCCGCCGATCAGCGCGCCGACCATGCCGATGACGATGGTTGTGATGATATCCGCCTCGACCCGCATCAGGCGCGTGGCGATGAACCCCGCCGCGGCCCCGATGATCAGCAACCAGATCACGCCCATCGCGTTTCTCCCTACCGTTTGCGCCAATGGGTCGGCACCAGGATCAGCGCGCCCACCGACGACAGGATCGCATCGACACCGGGGCTTCCGATGCTCAATCCGAACATGATCCGCACAAAGTAGAACAGGAAAGCGCCGCCCACGCAAATGATGATCGACTGCAGGATTCCGTTACGGGTAAAGCCCGTCTTTTCCGAGGCATAGCCCACGATCCCCGCAATCACCACCGTACCGATCAGCATGGGAAACATGACATACTCCTGTAAAAACCGCCTAAAGCCGCGTCCCTTTCGGCAAGGGCTGACCGCGCAGGAACTCTGCCGCATCCTGCGCGCCTCGGCCTGCGCGTTGCAAGCGCAAAAGCTGCACCGCACCCGTGCCGCAGGCGACCGTCAGCGCATCATCCAGCACTTCGCCGGGTGCGCCCGCGCCATCGGCCAGGCGCGCGCCCAGCAGCTTGATCCGCTGGCCGTCATGAAGGGTCCATGCGCCGGGAAAGGGTGAAAGGCCCCGGATCAGCCGGTCCACCTGCGTCGCGGGGCGGGTCCAGTCGACGGCGGCTTCGGCCTTGTCGATCTTGGCGGCATAGGTCACGCCCGCCTCGGGTTGCACCGAAGGCACCAGATCATCCAGCCGCGCCAGCGCATCGACGATCAGGCGCGCGCCCATCTGCGACAGCCGGTCATGCAACTGCCCCGTGGTTTCCTCGACCCCGATAGGGGTGGCTTCGCGCAGCAGCACGGGGCCGGTATCCAGCCCCGCTTCCATCTGCATGATGCAGATGCCGGTCTCGGCATCGCCCGCCATGATCGCGCGGTGGATCGGGGCCGCGCCGCGCCAGCGTGGCAGCAGGCTGGCGTGAATGTTCAGGCAGCCTTGCCGGGGCGCGTCCAGCACCGCTTGCGGCAGGATCAGGCCGTAGGCCACGACTACCGCCACATCGGCGCCAAGGGCGGCGAAATCGGCCTGTGCCTCGGGCGTCTTCAGGCTGACCGGGTGGCGCACCTGCAGACCAAGTTCTGACGCGCGCTGATGCACCGGCGTGGGGGTTTCCTTCTTGCCACGCCCTGCGGGGCGCGGCGGCTGGCAATAGACGGCGGCGATGTCATGCCCGGCCTCGACCAGCGCCTCCAGCACAGGAACCGAGAAATCGGGCGTGCCCATGAAGACGACCTTCATGCCAGCTTCCTCGCGCGGCGGATCAGCATGTCGCGTTTCACCTTGGACAGGTGGTCGAAATACATCCGGCCCGCCAGGTGATCGATCTGGTGCTGCACAGACGTAGCCCAGAGGCCCACGAAATCCCGCTCTTCGATCGCGCCCTGATCGTTCAGGAAACGCACCAGCACCGCGCGGGGGCGGCTGATCGTGGCATGCACGCCGGGCAGGTTGGGACTGGCCTCGTCATGGTCGCGCAGCTGGACCGAGGCGTGCACGATCTCGGGGTTGGCCATGCGCACCGCCTGTCCGCGCTTGTCCGAGGCATCCACGACCGCCAGCCGCAGCATCAAGCCGATCTGGGGCGCGGCCAGGCCGACGCCGGGCATCGCCTCCATCGTGTCGATCATGTCGGTCCAGATCGCGCGGATCTCGTCTGTCACCGCGACCACATCGGCGGCAGGGGTGCGCAGCCGCGCGTCAGGCCAGGGGATGCAGCGCCGCGCGGTCACGCGGGGCGCACCGGAAAGCTGACGGAATAGGCGGCCTCGACCACGCGCCGCGCCTCGTCCGACAGCCGGTCGAAGGTCACGATTCCGTCCAGATGATCCAGCTCGTGCTGGGCGCAACGCGCCTCGAACCCGTCAAGCTCGACCTCTTGCGCGCGGCCGTCCAGATCGAAAAAGCGCAGCAGGATGCGTTCGGGGCGCATCACCTCGGCCAGAACACCGGGGATCGAGAGGCAGCCCTCGCTACCCGGCGCCATGCCATCGGCAGACAGGATTTCGGGGTTGATGCACACCATCGGGGTCATATCGCCTTCCTTCCAGCCGCAATCCATCACGAACAGCCGCTTCATCACGCCCACCTGCGGCGCGGCCAGCCCGCGCCCGGGGGCACTGTACATTGTTTCGAACATGTCGCGCACCAGATCGCCCAGATCCTCGCCCGCGTCTATCGGGTCGCAGACCTGCGACAGGCGCGCATCCGGCCAGCGCAGGATCGGCAGCAGGCTCACACCCGCGCCCGTTCGCGCTTGAGCTTCTGCATCCGCCGGGTGATCAGCTGGCGGCGCAGCGGCTTGAGGTAATCGATGAACAGCTTGCCATCCAGATGATCGATCTCGTGCTGCACGCAGGTCGCCCAGAGCCCGGCAAAATCTTCCTGCTGCTCGCGCCCGTCCCGGTCGATCCAGCGCAGTGACACTTCGGCGGGGCGCTCGACCTCGCCATATTGTTCGGGGATCGACAGGCAGCCTTCCTCGTAGACGCTGCGCTCGTCCGAGGCGGCGACAATCTCGGGGTTGAACATGATCAGCGGGCGCGGCGCCTCGCCTTCCGCCTTGACGCAATCCAGCACGATCAGGCGGGTGTTCACACCCACCTGCGGTGCCGCCAGCCCGATGCCCGGCGCATCATACATGGTTTCCAGCATGTCATCGGCCAGGCGGCGCAGATCATCGCTCAGGTCCGGCACGGGGGCCGATACCTTTTTCAGGCGCGGGTCGGGGTGGATCAGGATCGGGCGTTTTGTCATGCAGCACGAGATAGGACAGCGGCCCTTGCGGTGCAATGGTGCAAAACGGCCCCTTGGGCGCAAAATTGCCCGTTGCAGCCGCCCTGTCACGGGGTAGGCTGTGCCCAAACAGGAGATGCAGATGAGCTTTGACACCCCGATCGACCGTTTCGGCACCCATTCCGTGAAATGGGACATGATGGAAAAACTCTATGGCGTGCCGGCATCCGACGGAATCCCGATGTGGGTGGCCGACATGGATTTCCGCGCGCCGGATTGCGTGCAGGACGCGGTGGCGCGGATGCAGGATCACGGGGTCTACGGCTATTACGGCGACGATGCCGCCTATCGCGCGGCGATCTGCTGGTGGATGCAGACGCGGCACGGCTGGACGGTGCAGCCGGAATGGATCTTCAGCACCCATGGCCTAGTGAATGGCACCGCCATGTGCGTGGACACTTATACGCAACCCGGTGACGGGGTGGTCCTGTTCACGCCGGTCTATCACGCCTTCGCCAAGGTCATCAAAGCCAACGGGCGCAAGGTTATCGAATGCCCGCTGGTCAACACGGCCGGGCGCTACGAGATGGATTTCGACGCCTATGATGCGCAGATGGATGGCAGCGCGAAGATGGTGATCCTGTGCTCGCCGCATAATCCGGGCGGGCGGGTCTGGACGCGGGCCGAATTGCAGGGCGTGGCCGATTTCGCCAAACGGCATGACCTGATCCTTGTCTCGGACGAGATCCATCACGATCTTCTCTATCCGGGCGTCAAACACACGGTGATGGCCAATGTCGATGCGGGCATCGCCGACCGGCTGATCATGATGACGGCGACGACCAAGACCTTCAACATCGCGGGCAGCCATACGGGCAACGTGATCATCCCCGATCCCGCCTTGCGCGCCAAGTTCGAGGGGCGGATGATGGCCCTGGGCCTGTCGCCCAATTCCTTCGGCCTCTTCATGGCGACCGCCGCCTACACGCCAGAGGGGGCGGCATGGGTCGATGATCTGATGACCTATCTGGACGGCAACCGGCAGGTGTTCGATGCCGGGATCAACGCGATCCCCGGTCTCGCCTCGATGCCGCTCGAGGCGACATACCTGGCATGGGTGGATTTCGCGGGCACCGGGATGGATGCGGCCGAATTCACCCGGCGGGTGGAACAGGGCGCGCATATCGCGGTCAACCACGGCCCGACCTTCGGCAAGGGCGGCGAGACCTTTCTGCGGTTCAACCTTGCGACGCCGCGCGCGCTGGTGGAACAGGCGGTGGAGCGGATGCAAAAGGCCTTTGCCGACCTGCAATAAGGTATGGCTGCGCCAGGCGGCGGTGACCGCCCGGTCGGTCAAGGTTTTGGCAAGACCTTCGGCCCAGGCTGCGATCAGTCCCGCGTGATCAGCGCCACGGGCGCGTGTTCATCACGCGCGAAATCCAGCGCGGCATGATCTGTCACGGGGGTGCTGCGCTTGAAGTCGAACCACATCTCGTCCTCGCGCTCTTCCGAGGCGAAGATCAGGCAATGCGACAGGTGCCGCCCGCCATCGTATAGGTCGACCAATCCGCGCAGATGGGGGGCATCTTCCAGATCCATGGCAAACCCGCCATCCCAGACACGCAGGACGGGATATGTCTTGCCATCGACGTCGATGCGCAGGCGGCTTTTCCGCTTCTGCGCAAGCTTGTGTGCCGCGGCCAGGCCTTCACGCAATTCCCTGGACAGAAAAGTCGTCATGGCATCCCCCTTACCATCCTTCTGATTGAAAATGAGGGATGGGTGAAAATCGTCAAGTAAAGCTTTGACGACATTTCGTTTCCGGCCCGTTACCATCCAAGCCAAACGCCCGTTTTCTTCGAAAAACCGACCATCCCGTGGAATTTTCCACCATAGGTTTCGCGCGCGAAACCCTGTGCGCTGCGGCGCTGGCGCCACAGGTCGGACGTGGTCCGGGCATAATCCGGCGCATGTCCGGGAATTGTATCGCCGGGCGGCGGATCGATTCGGGGCGACGGGGCGGCCTCGCCTGCCCAGAATACCGGGATGTGCGCTGATGCAGGGTGGTTGCGCGGCCCCTCGGGTTATCGTCCCGCGGAATCTGGCCTAGCTTGTTGCCCGACAAAGGAGACTGATCAATGGGCCAACTGGTTGACGGCAAATGGCATGACACCTGGTATGACACCACATCGACGGGCGGCGCGTTCAAGCGCACCACCGCGGGGTTTCGCAACTGGGTGACGCCGGACGGCAGCGCCGGTCCTTCGGGGACCGACGGTTTCAAGGCCGAAAGCGGGCGCTATCACCTCTATGTCTCGCTGGCCTGCCCATGGGCGCATCGCACGCTGATCTTCCGGGCCCTCAAGGGGCTGACGGATCATGTCGAGTTGTCCGTGGTGCATCCCGACATGCTGACCGATGGCTGGACCTTTGCCACGGATTATCCCGGCGCCACGGGCGACCGGCTGTTCGGCCTGCCTTTCCTGCGCGACATCTATACCCGGACCGATCCCAGTGTTTCGGGGCGGGTCACGGTGCCGATCCTCTACGACACGCAGCGCGAAACCATCGTGTCGAACGAGAGTTCGGAAATCATCCGCATGTTCAACACGGCCTTCAACGACATCACCGGCAACCGGGATGACTACTGGCCCGAGGCCCTGCGGCACGACATCGCGACCGTGAACGAACGTAACTATGACACGGTCAACAACGGCGTCTACAAAGCCGGTTTTGCCACCACGCAGGCCGCCTATGACGCGGCGGTGGTCCCCCTGTTCGCGACCCTCGACTGGCTGGAGGACCATCTGAACACCAACCGCTACCTGATGGGCGACCGGCTGACCGAGGCGGACTGGCGGCTGTTTCCCACGCTGGTGCGCTTCGATTCCGTCTATCACCTGCATTTCAAGTGCAACCGCAAGCGGATCGTGGATTACCCCAACCTCTGGGCCTATACGCGGGAACTTTATCAGGTGCCCGGCGTGGCCGGGACGGTGAACCTGGATCACATCGTGCGGCACTATCATTACAGCCACGAGACGATAAATCCCTACCGCATCGTTCCGATCAACCCTGTCCTGGATTTCCTCGCGCCCCACGGGCGCGGATAGGGGCTTGCGCCCCACGGGCGCGGATAGGGGCTTGCGCCCCACGGGCGCGGATAGGGGCTTGCGCCCCACGGGCGCCGACAGGGGGCCGGATCAGCTTGCCTTGCAGTAGTGGCAAACCATCGCCACCAGGTCTTCGGGCGGGGTGTTGCTTTGCAGGAAGGCGCAGGCATTGGGGCTGTGCAGAAAGATCGACCCGTCGGAAAAGAAGGTGGTATTGGTGACAAAGATCACCCGTGCCTCGGGCCGGCGGTAGCTGGAGTAATCGGCGATCGCCAGGGCGCTGCCGTCCTGCAGCACCAGGTCCAGAACGATCATGTTCACGGGCAGCGCGCGCAACAGGTCGAAGGCTGCGGACTGACCCTGAACCAGATGCACCTCGGCGCCCTGTCGTTCCATATGACGTTTCCAGAGCCGCCCGAGATCCGGGTCAGGCTCGACTATCAAGACGATCATCATGTCCTCATCCGGTCGCCAGGGTCCGCCGCACCCTGGGGTGCCGGGTTGTCTGATCTTCCCGGCTTGTGCCGACTGTGATGACGCTCAAAACCTAACAAAGTGTTAATGATCGGCAAGGATTTGTTAACATCTTCGGCACCTCGGCGGCTCCTTGCTGTCCGGCTTGCGCTTTGGTCGCGAATCCGCTTGATGGGCCGCATGCAGGAGCCGCAAATGACCGACACACACAACGATCCCGCCTTTTTTGCAGCCCTGCCCCGGCCTTCGGCTGCGCGGCGCGATCATGGCGGTGGTCTTGACGGGGCGGTGGCCTGTTTTGGGGGCGCGCGTGCCGACTGGATCGACCTGTCCACGGGCATCAACCCCTGTCCCTGGCCTGCGGAGCGCGTGTCGGTGTCCGGCGCCGCATGGACCGCACTGCCGGACCGGGCCGCGGCCCGTTCGCTGGAGGATGCCGCGCGCCGATTGTGGCAGGTGCCGGATCATCTGGGGCTGCTGGTGGCCCCCGGCGCATCCGCGCTGATCGCGCGGATACCGGGGCTGTTGCCGCCCGGATCTGTGCATATCCCGCAGCCCACATATAACGAACATGCCGCCGCCTTTGCGGGCCATGGCTGGCAGGTCTGCGCGCAGGGCGATACGACAGATCAGGCGCGGGTGATCGTGCATCCGAACAACCCCGACGGCAGATGGCATGGGCCCGACGATCTGCGGGGGCTGCCCCTGATCGTGGTCGATGAAAGCTTCTGCGATGTGGCGCCGGAACGGTCCCTGCTGGCGCACCTGCCGCGAAAGGGCGGGATAGTCCTGAAGAGTTTCGGCAAGTTCTGGGGACTGGCGGGGCTGCGGCTGGGCTTTGCCATCGGTGATCCGGCCCTGCTGGACCGGCTGGCCGAAGGGATGGGGCCATGGCCTGTATCGGGTCCGGCGCTGGCCATCGGTGCGGCGGCACTGGCGGACCGGGACTGGGCGCAGGCCACGCGGGAGAGGCTGGCAGCGGATGCGCGGCGGATGGACCGGCTGATGACGGGTGCCGGGGCCGTCGTGACCGGGGGGTGCGACCTGTTTCGTCTTTACGCGGTGGATGATGCCGAAGCCTGGCAGGCCAGGCTGGCTGAGGCCCGGATCTGGAGCCGGATCTTCCCCTGGTCGCCGACCCTGATCCGGCTTGGCCTGCCCGCGCCCGACCAATGGGACCGGATCGAGGCTGCGCTGTGACACTGATCCTGGCGATGCTGCTGGATGCCTGGGCGGGCGAGCCGCGCTGGCTGTGGTCGCGTGCGCCGCATCCGGCGGTGCTGATGGGGCGGCTGATCGGCTGGGCGGATGCGCGGTTCAACAGTGGTGCGGCGCGACGGTTGAAGGGTGTCGCGGTGATGGTTGCGCTGGGGCTTGGCGCGCTGGGGCTGGGGGCGGCCTTGGCGTCTTTCGGCCCGGTGGTCGAGGTGATCGTGGCCGCGATCCTGATCGCGCAGCGCAGCCTGGTGGACCATGTGCAGGCCGTGGCGGACGGGTTGCGGCGCGGGCTGACCGAGGGGCGCGGCGCGGTGGCGATGATCGTAAGCCGCGACACCGCCGCGATGGACGACAGCGCCGTGGCGCGCGCGGCGATCGAATCGGCGGCCGAGAACATGTCGGACGGGGTGGTGGCGCCCTTGTTCTGGTTCGCGGTGGCGGGTCTGCCGGGCCTGCTCCTTTACAAGATCACCAACACCGCCGACAGCATGATCGGCTATCGCACGCCCCGGCACGCGGCCTTTGGCTGGGCGGCGGCGCGCTTGGATGATCTGCTCAACCTGATCCCCGCGCGCGGCACGGCGTTTCTGATCGCCTTGACCCAAGGGGGCTTGTGCGACTGGCGCGGGATCGTGGCGGATGCGCGGTTGCACCGCTCGCCCAATGCGGGCTGGCCCGAGGCGGCGATGGCGCGCGCCCTGGGCATCGCGCTGTCAGGACCACGCGCCTATGACGGGCGGATGCAGGATTTTCCCTTCGTGAATGCCACGGGGCGCAAGCCCCTGCAGGCGCAGGATATCGAAGCTGCGGTGCGGGTTCTCTGGACGGTCTGGGTGGCGGTTTTCTGCCTTGCCACGGTGCTGGCGCTGTTGTGATCGTCAGGCGGCGACGGGGCTGCTAATCTTTTGATGAATGGCATGATCTTAAAGGCATCCGATGTTCAAGACCGCCCTGCCCCTTGCGGCATTTCTGCTGTCGCTTTCCGCCGCGCAAGCCCTTGCCCAATGCGGCGGCAGCTTTTCCGACTTCGTGACAGGCCTGAAAGCCGAGGCACAGGCGAAGGGCCATGATGCCGACACCGTGGCGCGGTTCCTTGCCCCGGTCAGGCAGGACCCCAAGGTGCTGGCTGCGGATCGGCGGCAAGGTGTGTTCACGCTGGATTTCACGACCTTTTCCCGCCGCCTGATCAGCCAGTCGCGGCTGGATACGGGGCTTGCGAAGGCGCGCGAATGGGATGCGGTCTTTGACCGGGCCGAGACCGAATACGGCGTGCCGCGCGGCATTCTGCTGGCCTTCTGGGCCTTCGAGACCGATTACGGCGCCTTCCAGGGCGATTTCAACACGGTCAACGCCCTTGTCACCCTGTCCCATGATTGCCGCCGTCCCGATCTGTTTCGCCCCCAGGTCTTTCATGCGCTGACCCTGTTCGAAGCGGGCGATCTGGACCCCGCGACCACCACCGGCGCCTGGGCGGGCGAGATCGGCATGGTGCAGATGCTGCCCGGCGACATCCTTGAAAACGGTGTGGACGGGGACGGGGACGGGCATGTGCTGCTGAAGACATCCGTGCCCGATGCGCTGCTGTCAGGGGCGAAGATGCTGGCGCATTTCGGCTGGCGCAGGGGCGAGCCCTGGCTGCAGGAGGTCACGGTGCCCGCCGAGATGGACTGGCGCCAGAGCGGGATCGCCACGGCGTTGCCGGTGGCGGACTGGGCGGCGATGGGTGTGCGGCCACGGTCGGGCGACTGGCAGGGCCGGGGCCTGAGCGCCAGCCTGATCCTGCCCCAGGGTCACAAGGGGCCGGCCTTCATCGCCTATCCGAACTTCGGCCGGATGTTCGAGTGGAACCAGAGCTTCACCTATGTGCTGACGGCGGCCTATTTCGCCACGCGGCTGTCGGGCGCGCCGGTCTTTGCCCCGGGCAATCCCGATGCCGGGCTGGACCAGGAGGGCATGAAACGGTTGCAGCAAAAGCTGGCGGCGCGCGGCCATGACGTGGGCGCGATCGACGGTATCCTGGGCGCGGGCACGCGCGCGGCTGTCCAGGTGGAACAGGCGCGCCTTGGCCTGCCCACCGATGCCTGGCCCACGGCGGCGCTGCTGTCGCGGCTATAGGCGGGCGGCGGCACGGTCGGAGTGGATATTTGGGGCAAGAAGAAGCAGGGGGTGCGTCTCAGGCGACCAGCGCTTCGGCCCTTTTCAGATCGACCGAGACCAGCTGGCTGACGCCCTGTTCCTGCATGGTGACACCGAACAGCCGATCCATCCGCGCCATGGTGACCGCGTGGTGGGTGATGATCAGGAAGCGGGTGTCGGTGCGGCGGCACATCTCGTCCAGCAGGTCGCAGAAACGGGTGACGTTGGCATCGTCGAGCGGGGCGTCCACCTCGTCGAGCACGCAGATGGGGGCGGGGTTGGCGAGGAAAACGGCGAAGATCAGGGCCAGCGCCGTCAGGGTCTGTTCGCCCCCTGACAAGAGGCTGAGGGTCGAGAGTTTCTTGCCCGGCGGCTGGCACATGATCTCGAGCCCCGCTTCAAGCGGGTCGTCGGATTCGACCAGCACCAGATCGGCCTCGCCGCCGCCGAAGAGATGCTTGAAGAGCAGGGCGAAGTTGCTGTTGACCTGTTCGAAGGCGGTCAGCAGCCGTTCGCGCCCCTCGCGGTTGAGGCTGGCAATGCCGGTGCGCAGGGTCTTGATCGCTTCTTCCAGATCGGCCTTCTCGCCGGCCAGCGTGTCATGTTCCGTCTGCACCTCTGCCGCGTCTTCCTCGGCGCGCAGGTTGACGGCGCCCAGCGCGTCGCGCTGCCGCTTGAGGCGGTTCACATCGGCCTCGATCATGTCGGAGGCGGGCATGGCGTCCGGATCGGCGCCAAGGCTTTCCAGCAGACCGGCGGGCGTGGTGTCCTGATCCTCGCTGATGCGTTCGGCGGCATAGGCCACGGTTTCGCGGGCGGCGTCGGCGCGGGCTTCGGCGCGGGCGCGGGCCTCGCGCGCTTCGGAGGCGGCGCGTTCGGCATCGCGTTCGGCCTGTTCGGCGGCGCGCAGGGCGGTTTCGGCCTCGGCCAGGGTATCGGCGGCGCGGCGGCGGCGCGCCTCGGCGGTGTCGATGGCGCTGGTCAGTTCCTCGCGCTTGGCGGCGATTTCCTCGGGGGCGGCGCTGGCCTCTTTCAGCTCGGCTGCCGAATCCTGCTTGCGCTGGACCAGTTCGGCGCTGCGGGTTTCGGCGGTTTGCAGACGGTGCCGCCAGCCCGAGAGTTCCTTGGTCACTTCCTGGGAGCGGCGGGTGCGGGCCTCGCCTTCGCGGCGGATCTCGTCATGGGTGGAGCGGCGCGTCATCATGGTGATGCGCGCGGCCTCGACCGTCATGCGCAGGTCTTCCATTCCGGCGCGGGCGCTGTCCAGATCCTCGAGCCCGGCGACGGCGCGTTCGGCCTCGAGCACCTGGGCGCGGGCGGTCATCGCCTCTTCCTCGTGGCGGGTGACGGCAAGACCCAGCGATTCCAGCCGCGAGGCGGCCAGATTGCGATCCGCTTCGGCGCGGCTGAGGGCGCGGTTCGCCTCGTTGACCTTGGCGTCGGCGGCACGGCGTGCGCCGCGCGCGGCCTGATCGGCGGCGGTCAGATCGGCCAGACGCTTGGCCAGGCTCTCATGGGCGGCGCGGGCGGCATCGGCGCGTGAGGTCGCACGCTCCATCTGCTGCTTGAGCTCTTCAAGGCGGTTGAGCTGCTGCAGGCGCAGGGCCGCAGCGGATGGCGCATCTTCCGCCCAGGCGCGGAAACCGTCCCAGCGCCACAGATCGCCTTCGAGGCTGACAAGGCGCTGGCCGGGTTTCAGCAGCGGCTGAAAGCGCGGGCCATCGTCGGGATCGACAAGACCGATCTGGCCCATGCGGCGCACCAGCACATCGGGCACCGACACGTGGTTGGTCAGTGCCGTGACCCCCTTGGGCAGGGGCTGCGGATCGGCATAGGCGGGCAGCGGCGTCCAGCCAGAGGGGCCATCGGCCTCGACCTCGGGGGCGCGCAGATCGTCGGCAAGGGCCGCACCCAGCGCCTTTTCGAAACCCTGTTCGACCTGAAGGCGGTCCATGATCTGGCCGCCCTCGGCGGTGTCGCGCTGCACGAGGCGGGCAAGCGCCGTGACCTCGGCGCGCAAGGCGTTCAGCTCGCCTTCGGCGGCCGATCGTTCGGCGCGCACATCGGCTTCGCGTTCCTGGGTCTGGGCGCGGGCGGCTTCGGCGGCAAGCAGGGTTTCATCGGCGCGGCGCGCCAGATCCACGGCGGCGGCTTCCTGTGTCTGCGCCTCTTCATAGGCGGCGATGGCCTTGTCGAGCGCGCCTTTGGATGCCTCGACAGCCTCGCGGGCGCGGGTCGCCTCGGCCTCGCTGCGGGCACGGGTCTTGAGGCTGTCCTCCAGCAGGCGATGCGCCGACTGGTGGCGCGCGGCCAGCCGGGCCACATCCTCGGTCAGCTGGCTCAGATCCGCCTCGCGCTGCTGCAGCACCTCTGCGGCCTCGCGGGCGGCGGCGGCGGCGGCTTCCAGCTTGTCGGCATGACCTTCGCCCGCCTTGGCCAGTTCGCGCGATTCCCATTCCAGCCGCGCGATGGTTTCGCCCGCGTCCCGGTTCAGCCCGGCCTCGCGTTCGATGTCGCGGGTCAACTGATCGATCCGGGCCTTCAGCGTCTCGATCGTCTGGCGGGCGCGGGTTTCCTGATCGGTGAGCGTGTCGCGCTGCACCTGCAGGCGCTGCAGGACGGCGGCGGCGATCGCCTCTTCCTCGCGCAGGGGGGGCAGCGCATCGTCACGCGCGATGCGCGCCTTGCCGGCGGCGCGGGCGGCGGTTTCGGCCTGGGCGGCGGCCGCAAGGCGGGCGCGCAGATCATCCTCGGCGGTGGCACGGGCGCTGTCGGCCTCTTTCCAGCGGCGATAGAGCAGCAGGCCCTCGGCGCGGCGCAGCTCATCGCCGATGGCGCGGTAGCGTTGCGCCTGCCGGGCCTGACGTTCCAGTTGCGCAAGCTGGGTGGCCAGCTGTTCCAGCACGTCATCGACGCGCAGCAGGTTCGCCTCGGCCGCGTTCAGCTTGAGTTCGGCCTCGTGGCGGCGCTGGTAGAGGCCCGAGATCCCGGCGGCCTCTTCCAGGATGCGGCGGCGGTTCCTCGGCTTGGCGTTGATCAGTTCGCTGATCTGGCCCTGCCGGACAAGCGCGGGCGAATGCGCCCCGGTCGAGGCATCGGCGAACAGCATCTGCACGTCGCGCGCGCGCACATCCTTGGTGTTCACCTTGTAGGCGCTGCCCGCGTCGCGGGTGATCCGGCGGGTGATTTCCAACTGGTCATTGTCGTTGAACCCGGCGGGCGCCAGCCGTTCGGCATTGTCCAGCACCAGCGACACTTCGGCAAAGTTGCGCGCGGGCCGGGTGGCGGCACCGGCGAAGATCACATCCTCCATCCCGCCGCCGCGCATGGCCGAGGCGCGCGTTTCGCCCATGACCCAGCGCAGCGCCTCGAGCAGGTTGGACTTGCCGCAGCCGTTGGGGCCGACAACACCGGTCAGCCCGTCCCGGATCAGCAGATCGGTCGGATCGACGAAGCTTTTGAAGCCGGTCAGTCTGAGCTTGGTGAAACGCAACGGCGCGCCTTTCGATTCCGGTCTGGTCGGAAATTTGAGGGGCTTGGGGGGCCTGAGTCAACGAATTTGCACCGGATATGGGGATTTCTGCCGAGTTATCCCCAATATATTGGGTCGTTGAGGGGCTCTGGCGGGTCAGTCCGGTGTGAAAGGACGGCGTTGACAGGGGCCCGCGCCCTGCGTCACGCTGGGCTGACACATATCCTGAAAGGCCCTGATCATGCGCTTGCCTGCCCGACTGCTTATCCCCGTCCTGCTGCTGGGGGCCGGACCGGCCCTGGCGCATCACCCGCTGGCCGGTCTGCCGATGGAAACGGGGATGCAGGGAGTGCTGTCCGGCCTGGCGCATCCGGTACTGGGGTTCGATCACCTGTTCTTCGTGCTGGCCGCCGGGGTGGCCGCCATGCTGGTCGGACAGCCGCTGCGCGGTCCGCTGGCCTATGTGGGCGCGATGCTGGCGGGCTGTGCGCTGGCCTTGTCCGGGCTGGCGCTGCCGCTGGCCGAGGGGGTCATCGCCCTGTCGCTGCTGGTGCTGGGCGGGCTGATCCTGTCGGGGCGGGCGCTGACGCCGGGGGTGATCCTGCCCATGATCGCGGGCTTCGGCCTGTTTCATGGGGCGGCCTTCGCGACGGGGATCGCCGGGGCCGAGGGCGCTGCGGCGGGGCCTGTCTTTGCAGGCTATCTGCTGGGCCTTGGCGTGATGCAATATGCGCTGGCGCTGGGTGCCGGGGTTCTGGCGGCGCGGGCTGGCGGCATCGGCGCGCTGCGTCCGCGTCTGGCCGGGGCCATGGTGGCGGGCGTGGGCCTGTTACTGTGCCTTGACGCAATGGAGGGGCCGCTGGTTGCGGTGATCACGGGCCTTGCGGGCTGAGGCGATGACGATGGGCTTGCAGATCCGGGCAGGCGATCCGCGCGAACCGGGCGCGCTGGCCCTGCTGGAGGCCAGTCATGCCCTGATGGAAAGCCTCTTTCCGCCCGAGGACAATCACTATCTGTCTGTCGATGCGCTGCGGGTGCCCGAGATTTCGTTCTGCGTGGCCGAGGATGGCGGGCAGATCCTGGGCACGATCGCCCTTGCCGACAAGGGCGCATATGGCGAGGTGAAGTCGATGTTCGTCGCCCCCGAGGCGCGCGGGCGCGGTGTGGCGCGGGCGCTGCTGACGCATATCGAAGGGGTCGCGCGGGACAAGGGGCTGGCGCTGCTGCGGCTGGAGACCGGCAATCTGCTGGAAGCCGCGATCGCGCTTTATGCCGCGCAGGGTTTCGGCCCTTGCGGGGCCTTCGGCGATTACGAGGTCAATGGCACCAGCGTCTTCATGGAGAAATCGCTTGGATGAAACAGCGCCGATTGCTGCGCCACGCCGAATGGCGCCTGATGAGGACATGCGGCCCGTCCTGTCGCTGCTGACGCAGGCCTTTGCCCATATGGAGGGGCGGATCGATCCGCCATCTTCGCTGTCCCGGATGGGTCCGGCCGAACTGGCGCAGGAGGCCGCGCGGGCCGAACTGTGGGTGATCGATGGCACGACCGAGCCGCTGGCCTGCATGATCCTGACCCCGAAGGCCGAGACGCTTTACCTGGGCAAGCTGGCCGTGGCCCATACCGCGCGGGGACAGGGGTTGGCGCGGCGGATGATCGACACGGCGCTGGAGCGGGCACGCGCGCTGGGGCTGCCTTCGGTCAGCCTGCAGACGCGGATCGAATTGCTGGAGAACCATGTCACCTTTGCCGCACTCGGGTTCGAGATGACCGAAAGCAGCGCGCATCCCGGCTATGACCGGCCGACAACGCTGGGGTTCCGGCGGCTGGTCTGAGTGCAGGCGTGGTGCATCAGCAATCCAGAATGCCAAGGATCAGGGCCTGATCGCCCCGCACCTCGCGCACCGTGCAACCGCTGACCTGTTCCATGGCGCGGGCGGCGCGCGCGCCGATGGGTCCCATGCGGGGGGCGTATTGCGGGTTGATGCGCACCGCCTCTGCCAGGTCGCCCTTGACGCGGACGGCGAAGACGCTTCCCTCCACCTCGACCCGCGTGGGTTCGATCCCCATGAAATGCGGGCTGCCGCCGTCGCAGGCGGCGAGGATCAGCAAAAGCGGCGGGAAAAGGATCATCAAGCGCGTCATCGCATCATCAGCGCAGAGAACGGTTAACAAACACTGAACCGGAGAAGAGCGGCGGGCCGCGCATCCTGTCCTTGTGCAAGCCGCCGCGCCCTGTGATGCTGCAAGCAACCATAGCCCAAGGGAGTGCCCGCGATGATCCAGGCCGTTGCCATCCTGCTGATCTGCCAGTTGATCGGGGAAACCCTTGCGCGGGGGCTGGCCCTGTCGATACCGGGTCCGGTGCTGGGCATGGCGCTGCTGCTGGCAGGATGCCTGCTGTCGTCACGGCTGGCCGACGCGGTCATGCCGACGGCGCAGGGGCTGTTGTCGCATCTGTCGCTTCTGTTCGTGCCCGCGGGTGTGGGGGTGATCAGCCACCTTGACGTTCTGGGCGGATCGGGTCCGGCGCTGCTGGCGGTGCTGGTGGCCAGCACCGCGCTGGCGCTGGTCGTGGGGGTGCTGGTCTTTGTCGCGGTCGCACGGCTGACCGGTGACGGGGGCGCGCAAACGCCCGGGGAGTCGCGGCCATGACCCCCCTGCCCCTGCCCGAGATCTGGTCCTACCTGAGCCGCGAGCCGCTGCTGTGGCTGACCGCCACGCTGGTGGCCTATCTGGTAGGCGATGCGCTGTCGCGCCGGGCCAAGCGGCATCCGGTGGTCAACCCTGTCCTGATCGCGATGATGCTGCTGGGCGGGTTGCTGTGGATGACAGGCACACCCTACGCCACCTATTTCGAGGGCGCGCAATTCGTGCATTTCATGCTGGGACCGGCCACCGTGGCGCTGGCCCTGCCGCTATACGCCAATCGCGCGCAGATCCGGCCCGCATTGCTGCCGATGCTGGCGGCGCTGCTGGCGGGATCGGTGACGGCCATCGTCTCGGCCTTGTGGATCGCGCGGCTGCTGGGGATCGAGGGGCCGGTCTGGCTGTCGCTGGCGCCCAAATCGACCACCGCGCCGGTGGCCATCGGCATATCCGAACAACTGGGTGGCCTGCCCACGCTGACCGCGGCACTGGTGATCCTGACGGGCATCATCGGCGCGGTGATCGTGACACCGCTGATGCGGCTGATGCGCATCCGCGACTGGCGCGCGCGCGGCTTTGCCGTGGGGGTGGCCGCCCATGGAATCGGAACCGCACGGGCGTTTCAGGTCAATGACACCGCGGGGGCCTTCGCGGGCATCGGCATGGGGTTGAATGCCATGCTGACGGCCGTTCTGGCACCTTACGTTGTGTCGCTGCTGCTTTAGAGCGGACGAATTCCTGTTGTCGGACATCATTCGTGGTCATATGATTTTACCAATTGACCAGAGGTGAACACATGCCCTTTCGTTCGGTCCAGCCCGAGAAGATTTCGACCTCGGTCACCCATCAGATCGAGCTTTTGATCCTGCGCGGCATCCTGCGCCCCGGCGAGCGTCTGCCGTCGGAACGGGAACTGTCCGAGCGCATGGGCATTTCCCGCCCGTCGCTGCGCGAGGCCATTGCAGAGTTGCAGCAAAAGGGTCTGCTGACCAGCAAGGCGGGCGCGGGCATCTATGTCGCCGATGTGCTGGGTGGGGCGTTCTCGCCCGCGCTGACGCGACTTTTCGCCGATCATGAAGAGGCGGTTCTGGATTACATCGGCTTTCGCCGCGACATGGAGGGGCTGGCCGCCGAACGCGCGGCGCGGCTGGCGTCAGACACCGATCTGCGGGTGATCCAGGCGATCTTCGACAAGATGCTGGCCGCGCACAGCAAGCGCGATCCGGCGGACGAGGCTCTGCTGGATGCGGATTTCCACCTGTCGATCATCGAGGCCAGCCATAACGTGATCATGCTGCACATGATGCGGTCGATGTATGATCTGCTGCGGCAGGGCGTTTTCTACAACCGGCAACTGATGTTCCGGCAACGCAGCATCCGCGACAACCTGCTGGAACAGCATCGCGCGATCAACGAGGCGATCCAGGCCCGCGATCCGGCCGCGTCGCGCCGCGCGGTCGAGGATCACCTGAATTTCGTGGAGAACGCCCTGATCGAGCAGAAGAAGTCCGAACGCCACGAGGAAATCGCGCGCCAGCGCTATGAGCACGAACAGCGGCGCTGAGAGGGCGCGACTGACAGGGCACGACTGACAGGGCGCGGCACCCGCGTCGCTGCATGGGGAACAACAAAAAACCCCGCATCGGTCGATGCGGGGTTTTCCGTGTGGCGATGCTGACGCGGCTTAGTGCAGCTTGGCGTCGACGACCTCGATGCCTTCGTCGATCAGCTTGTTGCCGTCGGCGGCGGTCATCTGCTTGGCGATCACATCGCGGGCGGCACCGATCGCGATGACGACGGCCCGGTCGCGGACTTCCTTGATCGCGGCGGCTTCGGCCGATGCGATCTGGTCTTCCGCGGCGGCGATGCGGCGGGTGATCGACTTCTGCAGATCGGCCTTGGCCTGCTCTGCTGCGGTCGCGGCTTCGTCCTTGGCCTGCGCGATGATGCGGTCGGCCTGCTCCTGCACTTCTTTCTGCTTGCGCTCGTAGGAGGCCAGCAGCGTCTGTGCTTCTTCGCGCAGGGCGCGGGCTTCTTCCAGTTCGCCACGGATCGTGTCGGCGCGCTTGTCCAGAAGACCGCCGATCAAGCCGGGGACCTTGAAGTAGAACAGGACACCGATGAACAGCAGGAAGGCCAGGAGCACCACGAAGTCGGTGTTCTTCAGTGAGAAGAAGGGACCGCCTGCCGCGAATGCGGGACTTGCTGCCAGAAGAAGGGCGGGGACGAGGATCAGCTGTCTCATCTTGATTAGCCTTTCATCCGGGCGTTGACGGCCGCGGTGACGCTGCGCGCATCTGCGGTGCCGCCCATTGCGGCGACGATTTCCTTGGCCGTGTCCTTGGCAACGTCGGTGACGTTTTCCAGGGCGCTGGCGCGGATCGCGGCGATGGCTTTTTCACCCTCGGCCGCTTTTGCGGCGATCTCGGCATCGGCCTTGGCGATGGCCTTGTCCAGATCCGCCTGAATCTCTGCCTTGGTTTCGGCAATGATGCGGTTCGCCTCGACGCGGGCATCGGCCAGCGCCTTGTTGTAGGCGGCTTCCGCCTCGACTGCCTTGGCCTTGAGGTTCTCGGCCGCGGCGATGTCGTTCGTGATGGTGCCCTGACGCTCGGCCAGAACCGCGCCGATACGCGGCAGCGCGATGCGCGACAGGATGAAATAGATCACGACAAGCGTGAGCAGCAGCCAGAAGATCTGGTTGCCATAGGTCGAGAAGTCCAGCTGAGGCATGCCCGGTGCGGACTCTGCGCCATGCGGTTCGGTTGCCATGTCGTTCTCCCTAGGGAAACTTGCCTGTTACAACGGATGGGCCACAGGGGCCCATCCGCGCGTAAGGATATGTTCCGTCAGGGCTCAGACGGCGAACATCAGCAGCAGAGCGACGAGGAACGAGAAGATCCCCAGTGCTTCTGCGAATGCGATGCCGATGAACAGGGTCGCGGTCTGACCTGCTGCGGCCGACGGGTTGCGCAGGGCGCCCGCCAGGTAGTTGCCGGCCACATTGCCCACACCGACTGCCGCGCCGCCCATGCCCATGCATGCCAGACCCGCGCCGATGTATGCGCCCATTTGTACGATATCGCCTTCCATGATTTTCTCCTTACGATGGAATGGTGGTGATCAGGGTAAGGGGCGGACAGCACCGCCCCGGTGTTTGGTATCCCGCGTCAGTGGTGCGGATGCAGCGCATCCTTGAGGTAGACGCAGGTCAGAATGGTGAACACATAGGCCTGGATGAACGACACCAGAACCTCGAGCCCGTACATGGCGGTGATGGCCACGACCGACAGCGGTGCGATGGCGGTGATCGCGGCGAAGCCTGCGAAAACCTTGATCACGGCGTGGCCGGCCATCATGTTGCCCGCAAGACGGATGGAGTGGCTGACCGGGCGCACGAAGTAGCTGATGATTTCGATCAGTGCCAGGATCGGGCGCAGCGCCAGAGGCGCGCTGGACACCCAGAAAAGGCCCAGGAAAGACGCGCCGTTCTTGACGAAGCCCAGAACCGTGACCGCGATGAACACGGCGAAGGCCATGACCGCGGTGACCGCGATGTGGCTGGTCGGCGTGAAGGCCATGGGCAGCAGGCCCAGGAAGTTCGAGAAGACGATGAACATGAACAGCGTCATGATGTAGGGGAAATACTTGACCCCGTCTTTGCCGGTCACGTCCTCGACCATCTTGTAGATGAAGCCGTAGGCCAGTTCGCCGATGGACTGGCTGCGCGAGGGGATGATGGCGCGGCGCGAGGTGCCCAGCACCAGCATCGCGGTGATGCCGACGATCGCCAGAACCATCCAGAGCGTCGCGTTGGTGGGGGTGTACCAATGTACCGCGTCGCCACCGAACAGCGGCTTCACGATGAACTGGTCCATCGGGTGGAACACCAGACCGCCTTCTGCATTTGCGTCCGTCGCCATGACTTGTCCTCTTGCCGTCAGCCCCGCGGGGCACCTGTCTTGTCGGCCTCTTGGGCCAGCTTGTCCTTCTGGATCTCTTGCGCGGAGCGGAGCATCGTCTTCACCCCCGCCGCAAGGCCCAGCAATGTAAAGAGCACCAGGAAGATCGGGAGCGTCCCGAACAGGCTGTCCAGCCCGTATCCGATGCCGAAACCGATCCCCAGACCGGCCACGAGTTCGATCACCATCCGCCAGGCAAGGTTGGCCTGAGAGTAGTGTTCATCCGCGCGGGGCCTGGGCGCCTGAGCCGCTTTTGCCGCCGCGATCCTTGCCTCAAGCTCGGCCAGTTGCCGCTGCTGATCGGGATCGGTCATGCGAAAAGCACCCCCTTGGATGTTTGGCGCATTGCTATGCGCAGGGCGGCCCTGAGTCAAGCGCCCCCGCCGCAGCGCGGCACCCGGCGCAAGCCGTTGTTTTATTGGATATTTATAGCAAGAAGAAACAGGCGCGGGACTCTGTCGCAGCCGCCGTGGCGGTTGCAGGTGCGGGATCGGCATATTCAACCATCCGGTTGACGATCGGCCGGGCGCGGGCTTAATGGCGCAATGACCGATGCGCTTGATACCGTCTTTGCGGCCCTTGCCGATCCGACCCGCCGCGCCATCCTGACGATGCTGCTGGAGGATGACATGGCCGTGACCGATGTGGCCGAACCCTTCGAGATGAGCCTTGCGGGGATTTCCAAGCACCTGGCCATCCTGGCGGGCGCCGGGCTGATCACGCAGGAAAAGCGCGGCCGCGTCAAATGGTGCAAGCTGGAGCCGGATGCGCTGCGCGCCGCCAGCGTCTGGATGCAGGGTTTCGGGCAGTTCGAGCCGGTGAACCTGGATGCGTTCGAGCGGTTCCTGGAAGCCGAGTTGCAGCAGGATGCGAGCGAAGCCCCTTTTCAGGGCGACTGAGGGATCGGGGCCCTCGCCTCGTCATCGCGCAGCAAAAGCAGAAGCGCCAGCACGGTCAGCGCGACACCGCCCAGCACCCAGGGCGTGGGCAGCCCGTTGCCCAAGGCGAATTCCAGCGCGATCACCCAGCTGGGCGTGAGATAGGTATAGGCCATCACCTTGGCCGATGGCAGGTGCAGCGTGGCGTATTGCAGCAGCACGAAGGTGCCGGCGCTGGCGAAGACCGAGACATAGGCCAGCGTGATCCAGACGATGCCGGGCAGAGCGGCCCAATCGGTGGCGCGGATCGCGGGCCAGGCCCAGGCGGTGACCAGAAGGCCGCCGCCAAGCAGCATCCCGAAGGTGAAGACGACCGGCGGCTCGCCCCGGTTCAGCCTGCGCACCATGGGCGTGTAGACGGCATGGGCGATGCAGCCGAAGAAGAAGATCGCCTCGCCCTTGCCGATCTCGAACCGGGCGAGCGCCTCCAGATCGGCGCGGAAGATCACCCAGACCGCACCGGCGGCGCCGATGGCCAGCGCCAGCGCCATGCGCGGCGTGGTCACCTGGCGCAGCAGGAACCAGCCCGCGATGCCCGAGATCACGGGCGTGAGGGTAAAGACCGCCGAGGCCGACACGGCCTGCGCGGTCTTGAGCCCTTCGAACATCAGCACGAAATAGATGCCGAAGGTGCCGCCGAGCAAAAGATAGCGCCAGGGCGCCTGCAGGGCGCGGCGCGGAAAGCCCGTGGTCAGCGCCGCCGCCGTGCCGACGATGGCGGCGGCCAGCCAGAAGCGCAGCGCCGTCAGGGCGGCGGGGTCGATATGGGGGGCGGCCAGCACACCCAGCGAAAAGCTGCCCGCGACCAGGGCCGAGAAGGTCAGCATCGCAAGGTGGCCGCGCGCCTGCCCTGTCATGGCGCGTCGGGTCCGGTGGCCGCGCCGGCGTCGGCGGACTGGCCGCGCGCATGGGCCTTGAGGAAGGACAGGAAGCTTTGCACCTTGGTCGTGCGATGCAGATCGACATGGGTGACCAGCCACAGCGATGCCTCCCATTCGGGGCGGGGGGGCGCGATCTCCAGCAGGTCGGGATGGGCGTCGGCCTCCCACTGGCTGAGAAAGCCGATCCCCATGCCCCGCACCACGGCCATTTCCAGCGCGCTCATGTCGGTGCTGCGGAAGATCACATTATCTTGGGGGATCGTGTTCCAGAGCCATTGGTTGAAGGGCGCGCGGTTCGTGCGATCATCGTTGGCGACAAAGAAGTGGCGGGTCAGATCCTCGGGGGTATCGGGCAGGCCGTGCCGGTCGGCATAGGCGGGCGCCGCGTAAAGGGCGGGCGAGAGGTTGATGAAGGGCTGCACCACGTTGTCGGGCTGGTCGGGCACGGCGCCGGCGCGGATGGCGACATGCGCCTCGCCGTATTCGAGGCGGAACAGGCGTTCGCCGGTGAGATAGCGCAGAACGATCCCGGGATGGGCCGCGCGAAAGGCGGCCAGCACCGGCAGGATCAGACCGTCAAGGCCGGCCAGAGAGGTGATCACCAGCTCGCCCGTCACGTCCTGACCGCGCCCCTTGATGCGCCCGGCGAGCTGCGCGAACTGATCGTCGGTGGCCGCCGCGACACGCAGCAGATCCTCGCCCGCCTCGGTCGCGGTATAGCCGCGCGGGTGACGCTGGAACAGTTTCACGCCGAGGCGCTGTTCGAGCGCGTCAATGTGACGGATCACGGTGGCATGGTGCACGCCCAGCACTTCGGCCGCGCCGCTGACCGTGCCCAGCCGGGCCACGTGATAGGCTGTGCGGATCTCGTCCCAGTTATCCATTGGCGGGGTCTCCTCGGGCTTGGGTCGGAGTCGGGGCTGATCTGTGCGTCAGCGAACATATCGCGATAGAAACGCGGGCAAGGCGCGAAGACAAGGGCGAAAGACACAAGGGGGGCAGCGGGGATGCCGAAGGGTTCGGAGGCCTTGCTGCTTGACTTTGCCGACCGGCGCGCCTAAAGCCTGCGCCATCCCGGAGGTCTGTCAGAACTTCCGGTCCCATGGGCTTGGCCCGGGATCGCCCCCCGTCAGCGCGTTGCGCCCACGGGGGCCATTTCGGTTTTGACGCCTTGGTCATGGGGAAACGCGGGGCCCGGAACGGGGTGCCGTCTGGCAAATGGGCCGGCACTTTCCTATCTGGGGTGTCATATCGCAACGGGCAAAGGAGCCGTCGAGATGTTTGAAAATCTGTCCGAACGCCTCTCTGGTGTCTTTGACCGGCTGACCCGGCAGGGTGCGCTGTCCGAAGAGGATGTGAAAACCGCCCTGCGCGAGGTGCGCGTGGCCCTGCTGGAAGCGGATGTGTCGCTGCCCGTGGCGCGCGATTTCGTGGCGGCGGTGCAGGCCAAGGCCACCGGCCAGGCGGTGACGAAATCGGTCACACCCGGCCAGCAGGTCGTCAAGATCGTGCATGATGCGCTGGTCGATACGCTGACGGGTGCCGAAGATCCCGGCGCCTTGAAGATCGACAACCCACCTGCCCCGATCCTGATGGTCGGTCTGCAGGGTTCGGGCAAGACCACCACCACGGGCAAGCTGGCCAAGCGGCTGAAGGAGCGGGACGGCAAGCGGGTGCTGATGGCCTCGCTGGACATCTACCGCCCGGCCGCGATGCAGCAGCTCCAGATCCTGGGCCAGCAGATCGGCGTGGATACCCTGCCGATCGTGGCGGGCGAAAGCGCCGTGCAGATTGCCAAGCGCGCCAAGACGCAGGCCAGCCTTGGCGGCTATGACGTCTACCTTCTGGATACCGCGGGCCGCTTGCAGATCGACCAGACCCTGATGCAGGAGGTCGAGGATGTGCGCGACGCGGTCAAGCCGCGCGAGACGCTGCTGGTGGTCGATGGCCTGACCGGTCAGGTGGCCGTCGAAGTGGCCGAGGAATTCGACGCCAAGGTCGGCATTTCCGGCGTGATCCTGACCCGGATGGACGGTGACGGGCGCGGCGGTGCGGCGCTGTCGATGCGGGCGGTGACCGGCAAGCCGATCCGCTTCGTCGGTCTGGGCGAGAAGATGGACGCGCTCGAGACATTCGAGCCGCAGCGGATCGCGGGCCGCATCCTTGGCATGGGCGATATCGTGGCCCTGGTCGAGAAGGCGCAGGAAACCATCGAGGCCGAACAGGCCGAGCGGATGATGAAGCGCTTCCAGAAGGGTCAGTTCAACATGAACGACCTGCGCACGCAGCTGGAACAGATGCTGAAGATGGGGGGCATGGAATCCATCATGGGCATGATGCCCGGCATGGGCAAGATGGCCGCACAGGTGAAGGACGCGGGCTTTGACGACCGCATCCTGAAGCAGCAGATCGCATTGATCCAGTCCATGACCAAGAAGGAACGCGCCAACCCCGCCCTGCTGCAGGCCAGCCGGAAAAAGCGGATCGCGGCGGGCGCCGGCATGGATGTGTCGGACCTGAACCGGCTTCTGAAGATGCACCGCCAGATGGCGGACATGATGAAGAAGATGGGCAAGATGGGCAAAGGCGGCATGCTCAAGCAGGCCATGAAGGGCATGATGGGCAAGGGCGGCATGCCCGAGGGGATGGATCCCGCGCAGATGGACCCCAAGGCGCTGGAAGCGGCTGCCAAGGCGATGGGCAACAAGCTGCCCGGCGGGCTGGGCGGCATGGGCGGTCTGGGCGGCATGAAGCTGCCGGGTGGTCTGAGCGGATTCGGAAAGAAGAAGTAAGTGATGCAAGCCCCTGCATATCCCCATTCAAAGGGTCCGCTGACCCAAGCGCCGCGCCTCGAGACGCGCAACCTTGTGCTGCGCGGACCCGAGCATGGCGATATCGAGCCGATGATCACCTTTCTGACGGATCGCGACCGGTCCTGGGGTTTCGGATCCTATGACAACCGGCATGACGCGTGGCGGTGGTTCGGGCTGAACGTGGGGCACTGGCATATCCACGGTTACGGCTATTTCACCATCGAGGATCGCGACACCGGCGAAGTGGCCGGCATCACCGGCATCTGGAACCCGGACGGCTGGCCGGAGCCCGAGCTGGGCTGGGCCCTGTTCGACGGTTTCGAAGGGCGCGGCATCGCCCTTGAGGCGGCAACCCGCGCCCGCGAATGGGCCTATGCCGACCTTGGGTTCATGACGCTGACCTCGAATATCGTGCCGGGCAATGACCGCTCGATCGCGCTGGCCGAACGGCTGGGCGCCTGGGCCGAGCGGACCTATCAGAATGTCTACATGGGGCAGGAGGTGCTGTATCGGCATCCCGGCCCGGAATCGCTGGACAGTGACAGCGACGGATCGGTGGAGGCCTACGCATGACGCAATCAGCAAAGACCACGGACGCCGTTGCCCGCGCCGCCGAGATCCTGCGCGAGCATCGCGCCTCGATCGACCGGCTGGACGCGATCCTTGTCTATACGCTGGGCGAGCGGTTCAAGCATACCCAGGCCGTGGGGCGCCTGAAGGCGCAGCACGACCTTCCCCCATCCGATCCCGATCGCGAGGCGCGCCAGATTGCCCGGCTGGAACAGCTGGCCATGGACGCCGATCTGGACCCGGAATTCGCAAAGGCCTTCCTGCAGTTCATCATTCAGGAAGTCATCCAGCACCACAAGAAACACCAACAATAACAAAGCAACATGGCGGGGTATCCCGCCAGACCAAGCCATCCAAAGGAGAACACTGACATGGCAATGAAAATCCGTCTGGCCCGTGGCGGCAGCAAGAAACGCCCCTTCTACCGCATCGTGGCCGCCGACAGCCGCATGCCGCGCGATGGCCGCTTCATCGAGAAGCTGGGCACCTACAACCCGCTGCTGCCGAAAGACAGCGAAGACCGCGTGAAGATGGATATCGACCGCGTGAAGCATTGGCTGGCCCAGGGCGCACAGACCACCGATCGTGTGGCGCGCATGCTGGAAGCCGCAGGCGTGACACCCAAGACCGAGCGCAGCAACCCCAAGAAGGGTGAGCCGGGCAAGAAAGCCAAGGACCGCGCCGAGCAGAAGGCCGCCAAGGCAGCGGCGCCCGCCGAAGAGGCTGCAGCCGAGGAATAAGGCCGGGAGGGCCGGGAATGCAGGATTTCGACAAGGCATTCCAGGACCAACTGACCACGCTGATGCGCTGGCGTCGCGACGTGCGGCGCTTTCGCACCGACCCGGTGCCCGAGGCAATGCTGATGCATTGCCTCGATGCATTTGTGCTGTCCCCCTCGGTGGGCCTGTCGCAGCCCTGGCGGCTGATCCGGGTCCAGACCGCGGCGGCGCGCGCGGCGGCGGTTGCGAATTTCGAAGCGGCCAATGCGCAGGCGCTGGCAGGCTATGATGGTGACAGGGCGGCCCTTTATGCCGGTCTGAAACTGTCGGGCATGCGCGAGGCGCCGGTGCATCTGGCGGTTTACTGCGACGAGGGCACCGAAACCGGCCATGGGCTTGGTGCCGGCACCATGCCCGAGATGCGGCGCTATTCCGTCGTCGCCTCGGTCATGCAGTTCTGGCTGCTGGCACGGGCGCACGGGCTTGGCGTGGGCTGGGTGTCGATCCTTGATCCGGCGCGGCTGGCGCGGGATCTGGACACGCCCGAGGCCTGGCGCCTTGTGGCTTACCTGTGTGTGGGCTGGCCGGAAGCCGAAAGCGAGACACCCGAGCTGGAGCGCCACGGCTGGGAGGTCCGGCGCGACACCCTGGTGATCGAGACGCGCTGAAACAAAGACGAACGAGGTTCGAGATGAGCGATCTGATCTGCGTGGCGGCCATCGCCGGTGCCTTCGGGGTAAAGGGCGAGGTGCGGCTGAAAAGCTTTACCGCCGATCCGCTGGCGATCGGGGAATATGCCCCCCTGACGACCGAGGATGGCAAGCGCAGCTTCGATGTGGCGCTTGCGGGACAATTGCCCAACGGATTGCTGGTGCGCCTGTCGGGTGTCGGCACCAAGGAAGAGGCCGACGCGCTGAAAGGTATGAAGCTTTTCGTGCCGCGTGACCGTCTGCCCGCCCTGCCGGACGATGAATATTACCATGCCGACCTGATCGGGCTGACGGTGCTGGATACGGGCGGCAGCACGCTGGGCCGGGTCAAGGCCGTGTTGAACCACGGGGCGGGCGACATCCTTGAAGTGCAGGTGCCCGGATCGTCCGACACGGTGCTGCTGCCCTTCACGCTGGAGGCGGTGCCGACGGTCGATCTGGCCAGCGGTCGCATCATCGCGGATCCGCCCGAGGGGCTGTTCTAGGGCGCGCCATGAGGCGTCCCACGACGGGACATTTTGCGCACCCTTTGTTATCAGAGGGTTACGCGGCCGCGTTTACCATATTTTAACGAAAACACCTCGGACAGCGCCTGTCACAGGCGTGGCGTCACGGTCCGGGATGCCAACATATCCCGTCACGCAAGGCGCGGCCCTTTGCGGCGCACGTGCCTTAGTCGTCAGCCCTGCGGAATCGTCGGACCAGGTTGCGCAGCCATGTTGCCATCCAGAACAGGACAAACCATGGCGCAGCATAGGCAAGGGCGATCAGCCATCCGAAAAGCGCCGCGAAAACGAGGGGGCCACCATCCGAAAATGCCTGGTCCAGAAGCTCGGGGCTTGGGGTGTCGGTGGCTTCCACGCGCTGATACAGGTCGTCGAAATGGGTGATGACGGACAGAAGGCAAGCCGCCCAACCGACGGCGATGATCAACGTGACGATCATCCACCATTGCGGTTTGCGCCACAGAAAGCGCAGGGCCAGAAGCACCCCGGGCAGCGCCAGGAAAATGCCGGCGAAAAATAGTGTTTCAGACGAAATCTTGCTCATCCTTGTTCGCTGCACGATCCAGACCGGTGCGCGCGTCACCCGCCGTCGTTGCGCATGATACCGAAGGCCGCATGATGAAACCAGAATGCGTGTTTGTCGGGTCTTTCCAGAAGCTGACAGGCACGGTTCGAGGGGCCGAGGCTGGTTCGGGGCTGAAAACCGTCGCGGGTCAGATGCCGCAGGCGACCCAGGATCAGCTTGCGCCCCTGGCGGCCAGGCGGTCGCACATGGCCTGAAGTCCGGCCCAGACATGGGCGCGGCGCGGCGTGTCCCGTTCGGGATCGGGCGGCATCTCTTGCCAGAGGCGCGCGAGACGGAGCGCGATGAAGAAGCGCAGGGCGGGATCGTGGCGCAGGTCGGTGCCATAGGCCTGCCAGAAGGCCGTGACCGCCTTGGGATGGAAGCCGAACCAGACTTCGTGATCCACCAGCAGCATTGCCAGGTCCCGCGCGACCGGGGCGGGAAGGTCGTTTTCAAGGTCGATCCCGGTGATCCGGTCCGGGGCGATCAGCAGGTTGCCCAGCGTCATGTCGCCGTGGATCACCGCCTGCGGCAGGGGGCGGTCCTGCATCTGCGTGGCCAGGCCCTCAAGCTGTTTCAGATGGGCGGCAAAGGCATCGGGGCGCGGGGCCGGCGCATTGCGGGCGTTGCGGAACAGACGGCGCAGCGCAGGCGCCGGATGATGGGCTGCGGGCGGCTCTGCCCGGCCCCTGTGCAGCGCCCGCAGCCAACGGCCTGCCGCCTGCATCACGCCCAGATGATCGGCGGGATCGGTGCTGTCGGACAGAAGGCTGCGCGCGTCCTGACCGGGACAATGCGACAGGATCAGCGCCTGATGGTCGGGCAGCGCCAGGATCAGACGCGGCACCGCCAGTCCCGGCTGGTCCGCGAAAGCGGCGGTGGCCCCGGCATAGGCACGGCAAGCGGGTCCGATCATGTCGCGCTGGCCGCCCAGCCGCTGCTTGAGCACAAGATCCTCCTGTCCGTCTTCGCCGTGGATCAGCAAGGCAACACGTCCGCCGCGCGCTTCGCGGCGGGCGGCCAGGACCTGCGTGTGCGCAACCGCCGGATCACGCCCAAGCTGCAAAGCGGCCGCGGCCAAGGCCGTCAGGGCCGCTTCGGTCAGCCTGTTGCGAAGATCGGTCATGCGTCGGTCTGGTCCTGCAGAAGCGGCGCCACCCTAGGCCTGCCCTGCAGAGGCCGCAATCGGGCATCTTTTGCGCCGGGGAAAAAGCCGCTATGGGGACAGCCATGAGCGACCAGTCCGATCCAGAGGGCCCTGCCCCGCAAAACCCGAGCCCGGCCAAATCCCATGGCCGCAAATCCATCCGTGCGACGCTGCGCCCGCGTGAGCTGATCACGGACAGCCCCGATCTGGCCGGGGCCTGGGTGGCGCAGGTCATCACGCTGCTGCCGCAGGCCTTTCCGGGAATCCTGGGCGAAAGCCTGACCGGCAAGGCGCTGGCCGAGGGGCGCTGGTCCTTGCGGACCATCGACCTGCGCAGTTTTGGCGAGGGCAAGCATCGCAATGTCGACGACACCCCGGCAGGGGGTGGCGCGGGCATGGTGCTGCGCCCCGATGTGCTGGGCCATGCGCTGGACGAGGCCGCATTGGCCGCGCGCGGGCGCTGGCCGGTGATCTACCTTTCCCCGCGCGGCGCGCCCCTGACGCAAGAGATGGCGCGGCGGCTGGCGGCGGCGGATGGGGTGACCTTGCTGTGCGGGCGGTTCGAGGGTGTGGATGAGCGGGTGCTTGAGGCCTATGACATCGAAGAGGTGAGCCTGGGCGATTTCGTCATGACCGGGGGCGAGATCGCGGCGATGGCGCTGATCGACGCGACAGTGCGGCTGTTGCCGGGCGTTCTGGGCAATGCGGCCTCGACCGAAGAAGAAAGCTTTTCCGACGGGTTGCTGGAGCATCCGCAATATACCCGCCCCGCCGACTGGCGCGGGCATCCGATCCCCGAAGTGCTGCTGTCGGGCAACCATGCCCGGATCGCAGCATGGCGGCGCGCGCAATCCGAGGCGATCACGCAAGAGCGGCGGCCCGACCTGTGGCAGGCGCATGAGGCCAGGAAGGGCAAGCCGCAGGGCTGATCCGCCCCATTCGGTTCTTGCCAAAGCAGGCGCAGCCCGGTATTACCCGCGCGTCCGGGGCTTTCTGAGTCTATCGGACCTGTCGCTTTTTCCCATGGCCGCCTTCTTCGGGGTCGATATCGGGAGGGGTGCTGAACCAAGTAACGACGATCCGATCTCTGGCGGGCGCACCGATCTTTCGGCAAGCGGACCCGGTTGAAGACCAAGAGCTCTGGGGTTGTGGCAAACTTTGCGGGACAAACCGCAAGCAAATAGGAGCAATGCGATGAACCTGATCGCACAGATCGAGGCGGAACAGATCGCCGCCCTCGGGAAAGAGATTCCCGATTTCAAGGCCGGCGATACAATTCGCGTCGGCTACAAAGTGACCGAAGGCACCCGTAGCCGTGTGCAGAACTACGAAGGCGTCTGCATCAGCCGCAAGAACGGCAAGGGCATTGCCGGTTCCTTCACGGTCCGCAAGATTTCCTTTGGCGAAGGCGTGGAACGTGTGTTCCCGCTCTATTCGACCAACATCGACAGCATCACCGTCGTGCGCCGTGGTCGCGTGCGTCGTGCGAAGCTGTATTACCTGCGCGCGCGTCGTGGCAAATCCGCCCGTATCGCCGAAGTCGCAAACTACAAGCCCGGTTCGGGCGCTGAAGCATAAGGATCGGCACGATGAAAAAAGACATCCACCCCGATTATCACATGATCACCGTCAAGATGACCGACGGCACCACCTTCCAGATGCACTCGACCTGGGGCAAGGAAGGCGACACGCTGGCGCTGGACATCGACCCCACCGTGCACCCGGCATGGACCGGTGGCGGCACCCGCCTGATGGATGCCGGCGGCCGTGTGTCCAAGTTCAAGAACAAGTACGCGGGCCTGGGCTTCTGATCCCATCCCCTTGTACGGCACGACAGAAAACGCCGCCCCCTGGGGCGGCGTTTTTGCTTGGCGGGGCTGCGTTGCGGGATCAGCCGCGATGCGCGGGGGCCAGCAGGCGCGAGATGCCGCGCGCCAGTGGTCGCAGACGCGCCCGTGCCGCAGGAAAACGGCGGATGATCAGGCCGTAGCCCGCCGCAAGTCTGCGATGCAGGCGCAGGGGCCATGTGTCGGCAAGGCGATCAAGCTGCGCCATCTGATCCAGCAGGTGATGCGAGGCAAGGCGCGCGGCGAACAACTGCATCTTGTATTCCAGCCGGGCATAGTTGCGCGCGGCCTGCACGGGCGACATCACCTGCAGCACGCGAAACCCGCGCGATTGCGCGACATAGCCGATCAGCCGTTCCTGCACATGGGCGAGGCCGCCGTCCACGTGGTTGGGCTCGGGGTTGTAATCCTGCCACCGCCATGGATGTTCGAAGAGGGGGCGCAGCGCATCGATCCGAAACCAGAACATCGTGCCATAGGGCGCGACGGGCGTATGGGCGTCCAGCGGGACGGTGAGGCCCAGGCGCGCGCAAAGATCATGCGCTGCCGGGCGGTTGGCATACCAGGCGTGGCCCAGCGTGCCGAAACCCACATGGATCACGGGCGGGATCATGAGGCCGATGTCAGGCTCGGCCTCGAACCGGTCGAGGATCTGGCGGATCGCGGCCGGGGATGGCAGCAGATTGTCGAACAGATGCGCCTTGAAGCCACGCGCGACCTGCGGCGAGACTTGCGGCGTGCGCTTGGAATGCAGGCGCAACCCGATCCGGTAGTCGCCCGACAGGGCCACATCGCGAAAGGTGATGAACAGCGCGGACATGTCCCGTCCCCGGTTCTGGTCGACCACGCGGATGGTCCGGTCGGCGCGCGGCCAGCCTTGCGCGTCCAGAAAGGCCGCGATGGCGCGTTGATCATCCCTGGCGGCGGTGCTGATGAAGAGATGCGCGGGCATGGGAAATCGGGCGATTCTTTCCCAGAACTCGGGCATCATGGCGGCATAGAAGGCGTGGATGAAGACCGCGACGCGCCCGAAACCCCAGTCCATGCGGTCCGACGGATAATGCGGGCTGAGGATTTCGTATTGATCGGCAATGGTGGTGAAGGCGCGCAGCGGCACCCGCGCACAGGCAAAGGCGATCACGGCATGGTAGAGGTCGGGGTTGAGGTGACGCAGCCGATCAAGTGCAGCACGCAGGTCGATCCCGTTCAGGTCATGCAGCAGCGGGTCCAGCGTCAGGATCGATACCGGCAGGCAGGGCGCGCCCAGCGCCACCAGCCTGTCCACCTCGCAATGGCGGGGATCGACGGTATCCAGCGCGTCGTCCGGCAGGGCATAGGCGATGCGCCGCCCCGTATCGCGCAGGGCGCGCGCCAGCGGCACAAGGCCACGCTCGACCTCGTCCCAGCTGTCGGTGAAGGGCGGCAGGCTGTCCCAGACCCGTATGAGCGCCGGATCCTCCAGCAGGTCGGCGGACAGGATCGCCATGTCAAGGCAAGGCAGGCGCGCGGGCATGTCGGGGCGGTATTGCAGGCGCGGATCATCGGCCGCCCGGTGCCAGTAGGGCGCCAGCAGATCCGCCTCCATGGGCAATTCCCGCCATCCGCCGGGGCGGATCGGACCGAACACGTGATAGCCCGTCAGGAAAACCGCGCCGCGCGGCACACCCTGCCCCGCCAGCGCCCCGAGCCCCGCGCGATAGGCCGACAGGATCGAACGGTCGCGGCTGCAGCCTATGAGGCGCATGCGCCCGTCCGGGTCCAGATCCCGCAGCGCCGATGCGGTTTGCGCCAACGCCGCATGATCCGTCACGATCAGAAGATGGGGCACCATCTCCATCAGTTCGGTCAGCGCCAGCCGCACATGCGCCATGGTTTCGGTACGGTGCCGGATTACGTAGATCGCGGCCACGCAAGTCGCGGCGCCGGGTGCGTCAGCGCGCATAGCCCAGCGCCTTCATCCGGTGCCCATGCCGATCCCAGAACCGGTCGATCTGTCCTGCCGTGAGATAACTTGCATGGGTGCCGACCTTGCGTTTCCAGAAGAACCGCCCGTCGCCACTGGTCAGGCTGTCCGCAGATCCGCGAATACGCTCGATCCCGCCGGGGTCGAGCGGCAGTTCGAGAAAGGCGCAGATCCCTTGTACGGTGGCGTTGAAATCATCGCTCAGATCCTCGTAGCGCAGCACATGGACGGGACGCCCTTGGGCCTGCAGCGTCCTGAACCTGTCGATGCTGTCGAAGAGGTTGCCAAAGGGGTTGGCGGCGCGCGGATCGAAGGTGCCGTGGATCAGGAACCTGCGAAAAAGCTGTTCCATCTGGTCGGGGGTCAGATCCTCGACCCGGTCGAAGGCAAAGCCGAACACCTTCCCGGACAGGGCCGTGACATTGCCGGACAGGTAATTCAGGTAGGACATGAAGACATCCAGCGGATGGCGATAGATATAGAAAATACGGTCGGGATGGATCACCTGCCCGTCCTGCAGCACGCAGGGGTCCATGTTGTGGGATTTGTAGAAACACCATGTCCGGCCCGCAAAGCGCCAAGGCCGCTGACCGATGCGCTGCCCCATGTGGATATCGACCAGGTATTCGGCCATCCGACCCCTGTCAGCCGGAAGGCCGATGATCCCGGCGAGGATGGCGCGCAGCCATGTATTGCCGCTTTTGGGAAAGGAATGCAGCCCCACCAGGAGATCGCAGCCGGGCATGCCCCGCCCCCGGACCTGCGGGGCATCCGTCATCGGTTCAGGCAAGAGCGTCACGTGCCGCGCCCCCCTGTTCAGGCGCTGGCCCGGGCGGCGGGCTGGCGCAGCTGACGGCCCGACCACCGCGCCAGGGCCATGAGGCCCGCATCAAGCGGGACGCGCGGCGCCCAGCCGAGTTGCGCGCGGGCCTTGCCGATGTCGGCCACTGCATGACGGATATCGCCGGGGCGAAAGGCGCCCGTCACCTGCAACATGTCGCGGGATGCGCCCAGGCAGGTCAACAGCCGGCGCGCCACCTCCAGCAGGGTGATGCCCTGACCTGATCCGATATCAAGCGTCACCTGCGGCATGGCCGGGGCTTCGACCATCATCACGAAGGCGCGCACCACATCGTCGATCATGACGAAATCGCGCGTGATCTGCCCATCTTCGTAGATCGAAAGGCGCTGCCCCTCGAGGATCTGGCGGCAGAAGATGGACAGCACGCCGGTATAGGGATTGTCGAGCGACTGGCCGGGGCCATAAACATTCTGCAGCCGCAGAACGCCCACCTGCGTCGCACTGCCCCAGAACGCCTGCCGGAGCAGATGTTCCTGCATCAGCTTTGTCGCCGCATAGATCGAGGCGGGGGCCGCCGGACAATCGGCATCGCTTGGAACTGGCACAAGCGGCTGCCCCTCGCGTCCCAGCAAACCGAAACGCCCCAGCGCCATGTCGTCCGACCGGCGCGGAACGGCCTGCGCGCGCTGGCCGCTTTCATCGATGCAGGCCCCTTCGCCATAGACCGCACGGGTGCTGGCCAGCACAAGGCGTTGCAGGCCGGGGGCGTGGCGGCGCACAGCCTCGGCCAGATGGGCGGTGCCAAGGACATTGACCTGCACATAGTGGGCAGGCTGGCTGAAGGATTGCCCGGTTCCGGTTTCGGCCGCCAGATGCAGGATCACATCGGGCCGGGTATCGGACAGGGCAGCGCCCAACGCGGCAGGATCACGCATGTCGCCGGTGATCACCCTGACCCCGGCCCGCGCGAGGGCAATGCGCGTCGCGGCAGGGGCAGGATGGGCCTGGGCCGCGAAATTGTCGAAGATCCGCACCCGGTGCCGCGCGGCCAGCGCAATGGCAAGGCGCGATCCGATGAAGCCCGCCCCACCCGTGATCAGCATCGTCTTTCCGGTCGTCATGACAGAATCCCCAGAACCGTTGAGCGGCAGGGTCATCATGGCCATGACAGATCAGGAGGATCACGGCATGAGGACGCAAGCCCGAGCCTGCATCCTGCCAGCCGTGCCTTAAGATCGGGTTAGTCCAGCAGCTGCTTGAGGTATTTGCCGTAATCGTTCTTGGCGAATTTCGCCGCCAGCGCGGCCAGCGCCTCGCGGGTGATCCAGCCGTGATCGAAGGCGATTTCCTCGGGGCAGCCGGTTTGCATGCCCTGACGTTTTTCCAGCGTGCGCACGAAATTGCCCGCATCCAGAAGGCTGCCATGGGTGCCGGTATCCAGCCATGCATAGCCGCGCCCCATGCGCTTGACCGACAAGGTGCCGTCGGCCAGGTACATTTCCAGAAGCGACGTGATCTCAAGCTCGCCACGCGGGGATGGTTTGACCTTGCGCGCCTTTTCCGGGGCGGTGCCGTCAAGGAAATAAAGCCCGGTGACCGCATAGTTCGAAGCGGGCTTTTCCGGCTTTTCGATGATCGAGACAACGCGCCCTTCGGCATCGAAATGCACCACGCCGTAGCGTTCGGGGTCGCTGACGCGATAGCCGAAGACGGTGCCGCCGGTGGGATGGCTGTCCGCCTCTTCAAGCAGTTCGGGCAGGCCGTGGCCGAAGAAGATATTGTCGCCCAGCACCATGGCAGAGGGGGCGCCGGCCAGGAAATCCTCGGCCAGGATATAGGCCTGGGCCAGACCATCCGGGGATGGCTGCGTGATATAGGTGAAGGAGACGCCCCATTGGCTGCCGTCGCCCAGCAGACGCTGGAACTGGTCCTGATCCTCGGGGGTGGTGATGATCGCGATCTCGCGGATACCGGCCAGCATCAGCACGCTGAGCGGATAGTAGATCATCGGCTTGTCGTAGATCGGCAGAAGCTGCTTGGACAGGCCCATGGTGATGGGATAGAGGCGCGTGCCCGACCCCCCTGCGAGGATGATACCCTTGCGCTGCGTCATCTCAATTCTCCTTCAAGTCACTCATTACACTGGCCAGGCTTGCGCGCCAATCGGGCCTTTTGATGCCGAAATCACGGGTCAAGCCTGTGCAGTCCATCCGGGAGTTGCCCGGACGGCGCGCAGGCGTGGGATAGGCCGAGGTCGGAATGTCCTCGACCGCGCAGGCCAGCCCTGCCTGCACGAAGATCGCGCGCGCGAAATCGGCCCAGCTGACATCGGGGGCGCCGCTGAAATGATAGGTGCCGGTGGTGCCCTGACCTGCGTGGAAGGCGCGCGCCATGGTCAGCAGGGCCGCCGCGATATCGGCGGCCGCCGTCGGGCCACCGATCTGATCGGCGACGATGGTCAGCTTGTCGCGTTCGGCCCCAAGACGCAGCATGGTTTTCACGAAATTCGCGCCATGGGCGGAAAACACCCAAGAGGTGCGCATGAGCGCATGAGCGCCGCCTGCCGCGCGCACCGCCTGTTCGCCCGCCAGTTTCGACCGGCCATAGGCGCCCAGCGGGCCGGTGGCATCGTCAGGCTGCCATGGCCGGGTGCCGCTGCCGTCAAAGACATAATCGGTCGAGACATGCAGGAAGGGGATGCCTGCGGCCTTGCAGGCGGCGGCCATTGCACCGGGGGCCGTGCCGTTGATCGTGGTCGCCAGATCCTCTTCGGATTCGGCGCGGTCCACGGCCGTGTAGGCGGCTGCGTTTATCACCACATCGGCGTCAGAGGCCGCGATGGCGGCGGCGCAGGCGGCAGGGTCAGACAGATCGGCGCGGTCGCGGCCCAGGCAGGTCATGGCCATGTCGGGGGCGGCTTGCCGGGCCAGTTCGGTGGCGACCTGTCCGGTCTGCCCGAAAACAAGAACGCGCATCATGCCTTGGTCCCCAATCGCTGACCGACGCCGTGGCGTTCCTGCAGCGGGCGCCACCATGCCTCGTTATCCAGATACCATTGCACGGTGCGGCGCAGGCCTTCCTCGACGGTGACGGAGGGCCGCCAGCCCAGTTCGGCGCGGATGCGCGACGGATCAATGGCATAGCGCGCGTCATGGCCGGGGCGGTCGGTCACGAAGGTGATCTGATCGGCATAGGAGCCCGCCGCCTTGGGACGCAGATCGTCCAGGATGGCGCAGAGCGTGCGGACGAGTTCGAGATTGGTGCGTTCGTTCTCGCCGCCGATGTTGTAGCTGCAGCCCAGCGCGCCCTTTTCCAGCACCAGCAGCAGGGCATCGGCGTGATCCTCGACGAACAGCCAATCCCGGATGTTCGAGCCATCGCCGTAGATCGGCAGCGGCTTGCCCGCCAGCGCGTTCAGGATGATCACCGGCACCAGTTTCTCGGGGAAATGGAAGGGGCCGTAATTGTTGGAACAATTGGTCAGCACCACGGGCAGGCCGTAGGTTTCGGCCCAGGCCCGCACCAGATGGTCGCTGGCCGCCTTGGAGGCGGAATAGGGCGAACGCGGGTCATAGGGCGTGTCTTCGGTGAATTTCACCGCCGGATCGGCGGGCAGCGAGCCGAAGACCTCGTCGGTCGAGATGTGGTGGAATCGGAACCCGGCGGGTTTTCCCTGCGTCGTCCAGTAGGCGCGCGCCGCTTCCAGCATGTTGTAGGTGCCGGTGATGTTCGTCTCGATGAAATCGCCGGGTCCGTCGATCGACCGGTCCACATGGCTTTCGGCCGCCAGATGCATCACCGCATCGGGTTTGTGGGCGGCAAAGATCCGGTCCAGTGCGGCGCGATCACGAATGTCGGCCTGCTCGAACGCATAGCGCGGATCATCCGCCACGGATGCCACGTTTTCCAGGCAGGCGGCATAGGTCAGCGCATCGAGGTTGATCACCTCATGCCCGCGCGACATGGCAAGGCGCACCACCGCGGATCCGATGAAGCCGGCCCCGCCGGTTACAAGAAGTCTCATGCCTCAGCCCTCATAGACGAACGGGGATTCGAAATCGCGCAGCAAGGGTGCCTTTGCGTCCTTGTCCGACAGCAGCGGCGTCACGCCAGCGGGCAGGCCCCAGTCGATCCCGATGTCGGGGTCATCATACCGCACCGCGCCGTCACATTCGGGGGCGTAATAGTCGGTACATTTGTAATTGATCTCGGTATCCGGCGCGCGGGTGACGAAGCCATGCAGGAAACCGGCCGGGATCAGCAGCTGCTTGCCGTTTTCGAATGACAGCTCCTCGCCGATCCAGCGGCCATAGGTGGGCGATCCGCGCCGGATGTCGACGGCCACGTCGAACAGACAGCCCTTGCCGCAGCGCACCAGCTTGGCCTGCGCGTGGGGCGGCGACTGGAAATGCAGCCCCCGCACCGTGCCGACCTGCGCCGACACCGAGTGGTTGTCCTGCACGAAATCCAGCGTGATTCCATGATTTTCAAGGGTCTTGCGATTCCAGCTTTCGGAAAAGAAGCCCCGCGCATCGCCGAACCGGGCGGGGGTCAGAATCAGAACACCGGGCAACTGTGTTTTTTCAATTTTCACGTCGTGACCTATTGTTTCACCTATAAACCCAAGCTGCCTAGCAAGCTAATCGGCGGATGTCACGCGGATCACACGATATCACCCTGTCGTGCCGCGTTCTGGGTGCTTGACCTTGCCCATCCTTCCCATAAGAGGGCATACAACATATGGTGGCTCTCACCGGGGAAACGCCCGGTTGGCGGTCGCGTTTGTCGCAGGGGAAGGCGGGGACACGGTTTGGCGCATATCATCGTAGTAGGAAATGAAAAGGGCGGCGCGGGGAAATCCACCGTCTCGATGCATGTGGCCACCGCGTTGGCGCGGCTGGGGCACCGGGTCGGGGCGCTGGATCTGGACCTGCGGCAAAAGACATTTGGCCGCTATGCCGAGAATCGCGCGGCCTTTCTGGCCAAGTCCGGGCTGGACCTGCCCGGCCCGATCTATATCGACCTGCCCGAAGCCGATCCCGAAATGCTCAAGGATGGCGAGAACCCCTATGATCAGCGGCTGTCGGCGGCGATCGCGCTGCTGGATCCGGTCAGCGATTTCATCGTGATCGACTGCCCCGGCTCGCATACCCGCCTGAGCCAGGTTGCCCACAGTCTGGCCGATACGCTGATCACGCCGCTGAACGACAGCTTCATCGATTTCGACCTTCTGGCGCATGTGGATGGCGACGGGCGCAAGATCCTTGGCCCTTCGGTCTATTCCGAAATGGTCTGGGGGGCGCGGCAGTTGCGCGCGCAGGCAGGGCTCAAGCCCATCGACTGGATCGTGGTGCGCAACCGCCTGGGCGCGCAGCAGATGGTCAACAAGGAAAAGATGGGCCGCGCGCTGGACAACCTGGCCAAGCGGATCGGCTTTCGCGTGGCGCCGGGCTTCAACGAGCGGGTGATCTTCCGCGAGTTGTTCCCGCGCGGCCTGACCTTGCTGGACCTCAAGGATATCGGGGTCAAGCAGCTCAACATCTCGAACGTTGCGGCGCGGCAAGAGCTGCGCGAGCTGATCAAGGCCCTCAACCTGCCGGGGGTCGAGCCGAAGTTCTGACCCTGTCCGGCTGGTTCACACCATCCGCGCCAGTTTGCGCAGCGCGGCGCGCAGGATGCGTTCCTCTTCGGGGGTGAGGGTGTCGGCCAGGGCCGCGTCATAGCGATGGGCCACGCCATGCAGATCGCGGTAGGCCGCGCGCCCCTGCACCGTCAGATCAAGGTATTCCTGCCGCCGGTCGGCCTCGTCCGGGTCGCGGGTCAGAAAGCGGCGCTCCTCAAGGCGCTGCACCGCGCGGCTGATCTTGGTCTTGTGCATCTTGGAGCGCATGCCGATCTCTTTCGCCGTCAGCCGTCCGTAAAGCCCCAGGTGGAACAGGACCCGCCATTCCGTGCGCAACATCCCGTAGCGATCCCGGTAGACCTGCTGAAAGGCAAGGCTGCTTTCCTCGGCGGCCTGGTTCAGCAGGTAGGGCAGGAAATTCTGCAGATCGAACGCATCGTTTTGTGACATGATGGGGACTCCTGTTGTTGTTAGTTACAAAAACAACCGTTAACGACGCAACCATAAAGGAGGACGCCATCATGAATCGCCCCACGCTTCTGCATTCCTTCGTGCAGGCTTCCACGCCACAGGGCACGACCCCCGGCTACATGCCCGGTTTCGGCAATGACTTCGAGACCGAGGCCCTGCCCGGTGCGCTTCCGCAGGGCATGAACAGCCCGCAGAAATGCAACTATGGTCTTTATGGCGAGCAGCTGTCCGGCACCGCCTTCACCGCGCCCAGCCATCAGAACGAACGCACCTGGTGCTACCGCATCCGGCCATCGGTCAAGCATTCCAAGCGCTATGTGAAGATCGACGTGCCCTATTGGAAATCGGCGCCGCATATCGACCCCGATGTGATCAGCCTGGGCCAGTACCGCTGGGACCCGGTACCGCATACCGATGCGGCCCTGACATGGATCACGGGCATGCGCACCATGACCACGGCGGGCGATGTGAACACGCAGGTCGGCATGGCGAGCCATGTCTATCTGGTCACCGCGTCGATGCAGGACGAATATTTCTTCTCGGCTGACAGCGAGTTGCTGATCGTGCCGCAGGAAGGGCGTTTGCGGTTCTGCACCGAGTTGGGGATCATTGATCTGGAACCCAAGGAGATTGCGATCATCCCGCGCGGTCTGCTCTACCGGGTCGAGGTTCTGGAAGGCCCCTGCCGCGGTTTCGTCTGCGAGAATTACGGCCAGAAATTCGATTTGCCGGGGCGCGGCCCCATTGGCGCGAACTGCATGGCGAACCGGCGCGATTTCAAGACACCCGTGGCGGCGTTCGAGGATCGCGAGGTGCCGTCATCGGTGGTGATCAAGTGGTGCGGACAGTTCCACCGGACCGAGATTGGCCATTCGCCGCTGGACGTGGTGGCGTGGCATGGCAATTACGCGCCCGTCAAATACGACCTGCGCACCTATTGCCCGGTGGGCGCGGTGCTGTTCGATCATCCCGATCCGTCGATCTTCACCGTGCTGACCGCGCCTTCGGGCGTCGAGGGCACCGCGAATATCGACTTCGTGCTGTTCCGTGAACGCTGGATGGTCGCGGAAAACACCTTCCGCCCGCCGTGGTATCACAAGAACATCATGTCCGAGATGATGGGCAATATCTATGGCCAGTATGACGCCAAGCCCAAGGGCTTCGTGCCGGGCGGCATGAGCCTGCACAACATGATGCTGCCGCATGGGCCGGACATGAATGCCTTCGAGGGCGCATCGAATGCGGACCTCAAGGCGGAAAAGCTGGACAATACCATGTCCTTCATGTTCGAAACGCGCTTCCCGCAGCACCTGACGCGCTTTGCCGCCGAAGAGGCGCCGTTGCAGGATGACTATATCGACTGCTGGGAGAGCCTCGAGAAGAAGTTCGACGGCACGCCCGGCAAGAAATAAGCGGTCAGCGTGCCGCCATTGGGCAGGGGTCGCGCGCCCCTGCCCTTCCCTGAATTCCCGGCCCTGCTGAGGCAGCGGGGCTGACCCCCGGAAGGACCAAGACATGCCCCTGATGACAAGCTGGGTGGCTTCGGCCAATGCGCCCGGCCACCCTTTCCCGCTGAACAACCTGCCCTGCGGCGTCTTTTCGCTGGGCGATGACGATCCGCGCTGTGGCGTGGCCATCGGCGACATGATCCTGGATTGCCGCGCCGCCGAGGATGAGGGGCTGCTGTCCCTTGACGATGCGCCCGTCTTCGACGTGCCCTTCTGGAACGAGGTGATGGAACTGGGACCCGAGGCATGGGGTGCCCTGCGCGCGCGGCTGATCCAGTTGCTGCAAGACGGATCGGCAGAGCGCGCGGCGCTGGAACCCCTGCTGGTGCCGATGGCGGATGCGGACATGCACCTGCCTTTCCTTGTGGCCGAATATACCGATTTCTATGCAGGGCGTCATCACGCCACCAATGTCGGCACGATGTTCCGGGGGGCGGAAAATGCCCTGCCGCCGAACTGGTTGCACATCCCCATCGGCTATAATGGCCGCGCCTCATCCGTGGTGGTGTCCGGCACGCCGGTGCGCCGCCCCTGGGGGCAGTTGAAGGGTCCGGATGATGCGGCCCCGCGTTTCGCGCCCTCGGCCCGGTTCGATCTGGAACTGGAAATGGGTGCTGTCGTGGGCATGGCCAGCGACGGCCCGGTGACGGTGGATGAGGCCGATGCGATGATCTTCGGCTACGTGCTGCTGAACGACTGGTCGGCGCGCGACATTCAGGCGTGGGAGTATCAGCCGCTGGGGCCGTTTCAGGCCAAGGCGACCGCCACCACGATCAGCCCCTGGATCGTGACGCGCGCGGCATTGGAGCCGTTCCGTGTGCCGACGCCCGCACGCGAGGTGCCGCTGCTGGATCACCTCAAGGATACCGGCCCGATGCTTTATGACATCGACCTTGCCGTGACGCTGGCACCCGAGGGCAAGGCCCCCACGGAAATCGCGCGCACCAATTACCGCGAGATGTATTATTCCGCCGCCCAGCAACTGGCCCATCACTCAACCAGCGGCTGCCCGATGACGCCCGGTGATCTGCTGGGATCGGGCACGATCTCGGGCCCCGAAAAGCACCAGCGCGGCAGCCTGCTGGAACTCAGCTGGGGCGGCAAGGAACCGCTGACGCTTGATACGGGCGAGACGCGCACATTCCTGGCCGATGGCGATACGCTGACCCTGACGGGGGCGGCGCGTGGCGATGGCTATACCATCGGCTTTGGCGATTGCGCGGGCACGCTGCTCCCTGCGCTCAAGGATCCCTACGCAAGATAAGCCTTCCGCATCTTCTTGCCCCAAATATCCCCGCCGGAGGCATCCGACCCCTGCCCCGGCACCGACATCAGAAAGGACGACCCATGGCCAAGGCTTTTGCATCGCAAGGCGACATGACCGAAAAGAAGATCACCTTCACCGAGGTGGGCAAGGACGTATATGCCTTCACCGCCGAGGGGGACCCGAATTCGGGTGTGATCATCGGCGATGACTCGGTCATGATCGTCGAGGCGCAGGCGACGCCGCGTCTGGCCAACAAGGTGATCGATTGCGTGCGGTCCGTGACCGACAAGCCGATCAGCCATGTGGTGCTGACCCATTATCACGCGGTGCGGGTGCTGGGGGCCTCGGCCTTTGGCGCCAGCCAGATCATCATGGGTGACGCGGCCCGCGCCATGGTGGTGGAACGCGGCCAGGAAGACTGGGACAGCGAATTCCAGCGTTTCCCGCGTCTGTTCGAAGGCCATGAAAGCATCCCCGGCCTGACATGGCCCACCACCACCTTTTCCGAGGACATGACCGTCTACCTGGGCAAGCGCCGGATTGACCTGATGCATCTGGGCCGCGCCCATACGGCGGGGGATATCGTGATCCATGTGCCGGATCAGAACGTGATGTTCACGGGCGATATCGTGGAATACCACTCGGCCTGCTATTGCGGCGACGGGCATTTCAGCGATTGGGGCGATACGCTGGATGCCATCGCCTCGTTCCAGGTGGATGCCATCGCGCCGGGGCGCGGGGATGCGCTGATGGGGCAGGACATGGTCACCGCCGCGATCGAGAATACGCGCGATTTCGTCGAGAGCACCTATGCCGCCGCCGCCCGCGTCGCCGCACGTGGTGGCAGCCTGAAAGAGGCATGGGATGCCGTGCGCGCTGCTTGTGACCCGAAGTTCAAGGATTACGCGATCTATGAACACTGCCTGCCCTTCAACGTGGCCCGCGCCTATGACGAGGCGCGCGGCATCGACACGCCCCGCATCTGGACCGCGCAGCGCGATCTCGAGATGTGGGCGGCCCTTCAGGGCTGAGGCTTCGGGGATGGCGGGCAAATACGGACCCTCGCGTGGCGAGTTGAAACTGCGGCTGGCCGTGTCCCTTTTCGGGCTGGCGCTGATGGTCTTTGCCCTGCTCACGCGCGGCTTCGGCGGTATCGCCATGATCGAGGTGGTGCTGATCGCGGGCACATTCTTTGGCGGCTCGGCGGTCTGGTCCGCCCGGGCGCTCATGCGAAAGGACGACTGATGAACAAGATCTTCGAGGTTCCGCTTTATCCCTATACCCGCAGCGCCGATCAGGACGCGGTCACCCCGGCCCATCACCGGGTGGTCATCGTGGGGGCGGGTCCCGTCGGGCTGGCTGCCGCGATCGACCTTGCGCAGCAGGGGATCGAGGCGCTGGTCGTGGACGAGAACGACAAGGTCAGTTTCGGCAGCCGGGCAATCTGTTTTGCCAAGCGCACGCTTGAGATCGCGGACCGTCTGGGCTGCGGCGCACCGCTGGTGGACAAGGGCGTGCAATGGAACATCGGCAAGGTCTTTTTCGACGATCGCAAGGTCTATGACTTCAACCTGCTGCCTGAGGATGGCCACAAGCGTCCCGCCTTCATCAACCTGCAACAGTATTATTTCGAGGACTACCTGGTCAAACGCGCGCGCGAGATCGAGGCGGCGGGCGCGCCGCTGGAACTGCGCGGGGGCAACAAGGTGACAGCCGTCAGCGATCGCGGCGACCATGTGGATCTGCAGATCGATACACCCGAAGGCCCCTATACGATCACCGCCGATTACATCATCGCATGTGACGGGGCGGCCAGCCCGATCCGGTCGATGATGGGGCTGGATTTCGTGGGCCGTGTCTTCGAGGACAATTTCCTGATCGCCGATGTGATCATGGAGGCGGATTTCCCGACCGAGCGCTGGTTCTGGTTCGACCCGCCCTTCAACAAGGGTCAATCGGCGCTGCTGCACAAGCAGCCCGATGGCGTCTGGCGAATCGACCTGCAACTGGGCTGGGACATCGACAAGGCCGAGGAAAAGAAGCCGGAAAACGTCATTCCCCGCCTCAAGGCGATGCTGGGCGACGATGTGGAATTCAGCCTTGAATGGGTCTCGATCTACACGTTCCAGTGCCGCCGGATGGAACGCTTCCGCCACAACCGCGTGATCTTTGCGGGCGACAGCGCCCATCAGGTCAGCCCCTTTGGCGCGCGCGGGGCCAATTCCGGCCTGCAGGATACCGACAATCTGGCGTGGAAGCTGAAACTGGTGCTGGAAGGCCGCGCCCCTGAGGCGCTGCTAGACAGCTACGATGCGGAGCGTGTCCATGGTGCGGATGAGAACATCCTGAACTCGTCCCGCTCGACCGATTTCATCACGCCCAAATCTGCGATCAGCCGGATTTTCCGCGATGCCGTGCTGGACCTGAGCGAGCATCACGCCTTTGCGCGGCCCCTGGTCAATTCGGGGCGGTTGTCGATGCCCTGCACCTATGACGGCTCGCCGCTCAACAGCCCCGATGCCTTGGCCAGCGGGCCTGCGCGCACGCGCCCCGGATCGCCCTGCCCCGATGTGGCGCTTGGCAATGCCTTTCTGCTGGACGGGTTGGGCGACCGGTTCACGCTGCTGACGGTGAACGCCGAGGCGCCGGACAGCCTGACCGAGGGCGGGATCGACGTCGTGCGACTGGCCCTGACCAGCAAGGACGATGCCACCGGCGCGCTGGCCGCGCGCTATCTGGGCGATGCGCCTGCCGCCGTCTACCTGATCCGGCCCGATCAGCATGTGGCGGCACGTTTCCCCGCCTATGACGAAGATGCCATCCGCGCAGCAATCCGCCGCGCCACCGGACAGGAGATGCATTGATGAACGCCGATCTGATCCTGACACCCAATATGGACCGGCCCGATGACATCTATGCCGATCTGCTGGCCGCGCATGAAGGGCTGAGCAAGGATGACAGCGACGCGTTGAACGCGCGGCTGATCCTGATCCTGATGAACCATATCGGGCAGCGAAGCGTTCTGGCGCAGGCCTTGGCCGCCGCCCGCGCGCCTACGGGAAGCTGACCCACCCTTTCACCTTGCCGGAAATACCCGCGATCCCCCGCTTGCCAAGCTGCGCAACGCGGGGGATTTTCGTTGCGTCTGCGTGATACATGATATAGTTATCATGTTAACTATATGGGAGGCACGGACATGCGCTGGGACGAATTTCCGAAATGGGGCCGCTGGGCCGCCGACTGGGCCGGGCGCTATCATGCAGGCCTGCGGGACCGGCCCGTGCGGGCGCAGACCCGCCCCGGTGACATTCTGGCCGCCCTGCCCGCGCATCCGCCGGAAACCGCGCAGCCGATGGACGCGATCATCGCGGATTTCGAATCCATCGTGATGCCGGGGATCACCCATTGGCAGCACCCACGGTTCTTTGCCTATTTCCCGTCCAATGCCTCGCCCGCCGCCGTGCTGGCAGATCATCTGGTGACGGTGATGGCCCCGCAATGCATGCTGTGGCAGACCTCGCCCGCCGCGACCGAGATGGAGACGCGGATGATGGATTGGCTGCGCCAGTCCATCGGGCTGCCCGAGGGGTTTGCGGGCGTCATTCAGGACAGCGCCAGTTCCGCCACGCTGGCCGCCGTGCTGGTGATGCGCGAACGCGCGCTGGAATGGGACGGGAATGCCAATGGTCTGCCGGGGCAGAAGGTGCTGCGCGTCTATTGCTCGGCCGAGGTGCATTCCTCGGTTGACCGGGCGATCTGGATTGCCGGGATCGGACAGGCCAATCTGGTGCGTATCCCCACGACCGGCCCGCTACGCGGGATGGATGTGGCAGCACTTGAGGCGGCTGTGATTGCCGACAAGGCGGCGGGTTACCTGCCTGCGGGCGTGATTGCCTGCACGGGTGGCACGGGCACGGGTGCTTGCGATGATATTGCGGGGGTTTGTGCAGTGGCGCAGACCCACGGGCTTTATAGCCATGTGGATGCGGCATGGGCGGGGGCGGCGATGATCTGCCCCGAGTTCCGCGATCTTTGGACGGGGGTCGAGATGGCGGATTCGGTGGTGTTCAACCCGCATAAATGGCTGGGCACGCAGTTCGATCTGTCGGCGCATTTCATCCGCTCGCCTGCGGACCTGACACGGACTCTGGCGATCCAGCCGGAATACCTCAAGACGCAAGGGGCGGACGGGATCATCAACTATTCGGAATGGTCGATCCCGCTGGGCCGGCGGTTCCGGGCGCTCAAGCTGTGGTTCCTGATCCGCGCCTATGGGTTGGAGGGCTTGCGCGGCATGATCCGTAATCATGTGGCGTGGTCTCAGGACTTGGCCGAACGCTTGCGCGCGACGCCGGGGTTCGAGATCGTGACGGAGCCGGCGCTGTCGCTGTTCACCTTCCGCTATGCGCCAGAGGGTGGCGATGCCGAGGCGCTGACGCAGGGCTTGTTGACTGCTGTCAATGATGACGGGCGGATTTATCTGACCCAGACGCGGGTGAACGGGGATTACGTCATTCGCTTTCAGGCTGGACAATTCGATGCCACAAAGGCGGATATCGACATGGCCTATGACGTGATCGTCGAGATGGCCGCAAATCTGGTGAAAGGATAACCGATGCCCGCCCCCGTCAACCGTTTCAAGGCGGCGCTGGCCGCAGGTCAGATGCAATATGGCTGCTGGGCGGGCTTCGGTGACGCTTATGCGACCGAGGTGATGTCGACCGCTGGGTTCGACTGGCTGGTGATCGACGGCGAACATGCGCCCAATGACATCCGCAGTATCATGGCGCAGTTGCAGGTGCTGGAGGGCAAGCCCGACAGTCATCCGGTGGTGCGCCTGCCGATGGGCGAGGCGTGGTTGATCAAGCAGGCGCTGGATATCGGCGCGCAGACCCTGCTGATCCCGATGGTGGAAAGTGCAGAACAGGCGCGGGATCTGGTGCGGGCAATGCGCTATCCGCCCGAAGGCATCCGGGGGTCGGGGGCGGCGCTGGCGCGGGCGTCACGTTTTGCTGCGATCCCGGATTATATCCGCACCGCCAATGAGCAGATGTGTCTGCTGGTGCAGGTGGAAACCGTCAAGGGGATGGACGCGCTGGACGCCATTCTGGCGGTGGACGGCGTGGACGGGGTGTTCATCGGGCCCTCCGATCTGGCCGCCGACATGGGGCATCGCGGCGACAGCACGAACCCGGAGGTGCGCGCCGTGATCCAGGATGCGCTTGGGCGGATCGCCGCGTCGAACAAGGCGGCGGGTATCCTGGCGCTGGATCACGACACCGCCGTTACCTATCGCGACTGGGGCGCGCAGTTCCTGGCGGTGGGCATCGACGTGGTGCTGCTGGCCCGTGCCGCCCGCGATCTGGCAGCGCGCTGGACCAAGGGCTGAGGCCGCGGCGTGGCGGGGCAGACCGAAACCATCGTGGCCGCGATCCTTGGCGCGATCGAGACGGGCAGCCTGCGTCCCGGCGGGCTGATCGACGAGCAGGAGCTGATCGAGGCGCATGACGTGTCACGCACCCCGGTGCGCGAGGCGCTGATCCAGCTGGAAACCGCCGGACTGATCCGTCGCCTGCCGCGCAAGGGGGCGGTGGTGTTCAAGCCCACGCTTGAGGAGTTTCTGGCGATCCTCGAGGTGCATGCCAAGCTGGAAGGTCATGCCGCAGGGCTGGCCGCGCGGCGTTTGTCCGAGGCCCATGCAAGCGCGCTGGAAGCGGCGGTTGCCGCCTGCGAAGATCACGCGGCGCGGCTGGGGGATGCGGAACCGGATCGCTATTACCAGCTGAACATGGATTTTCACCGCGTTGTGGCCGAGGCGGCGGGCAATCCGTTCCTGCTGGAAATGATCAAGACCAATGCGCGCAAGCTGATGGCCTATTACCGGGCGCGCTATCATTATGCGGGTGCCATCGGGGCATCGGCGCGGGATCACCGGGCGATTGCCGCGCTGATCGTGGCGCGGCGGTCGGACGAAGCCGAGGCCGCGATGGCGCGGCATGTGCAGTTCGATCAGGTGACGGCGATGGATCTGCTGGCGGTGCTGGGCTGAATTTTTGACGCCGTGCCGGCGGCTGGCGTCGGGGTTCGAGAATGCATGACAAGATGAAAGCGGGGGTCAGCCTCGTGCCTTGGCCTGCTCGAAAAAGTGGGCGATGCTTTCGGCGAAAGGTTGCGTGTCGGCGGGTTCTGCCAGCGAGGCGCGCGCGCGGCTGACCACGTCGGCGGGTTTGTCATCTTTCAGGTGTTCGATCAGCGCGGCGATGAAGCCGGGCGTCATCTCGGGGTGGTATTGGGTTGTGTAGATATGGTTGCCAATCGCAAAGCCGCCAATGGGGCATTCGGGTGATGTCGAGAGGCGGCGCGCCTGCGCAGGCAGGGCGGTAACCTGTTCCACATGGGCAGCATAAAGCCCGGTGGTTGCGGGGAGTATGGTCATCCATGGGGCTGGCGTCGTGGTATGGGTTTCCGTGCGCCCAAAGACCCAGCCGCCGGGATTGGGGCCGACCTGCCCGCCCAGAGCGAGGGCAATCGCCTGATGCCCGAAGCAGGCCCCGAACAGGGGCTGCCGCGCGGTGACGATCTGCCGGATCAGTGCCATCAGATCGGCGATCCAGGGATCGGGGTCATGCACGGAAGCCGGGCTGCCGGTGATCATCACGCCATCGAAACGGCTGATATCATCCGGAAAGACACCGTCCTTGACCGAAAAGGATTGGACCGTCCAGCCGGGGCGGACAAGATTGATCAGGGTCTGGAACTTTTCGGAATCGCGGGGGTGGGCCGTGGCGAAATCGCTTTCGTCTGTATTGGCCATGAGAAGTGCCAGATGCATCGCGCGATCGCTCCGGTAGGTCCTGATTTCTCTTTACATATTTATATCCGCTTTTAATATACATAACAGGTTAACGACAAGTCCCAATCGGGGCGGCTGACGGAAAGGTGACGCGATGACGGTCTGGTCCCCCAATGACGACGGTTTCGCCGATCTGACCAGTCACGACACCTTCGTGCGGGGCGTGCCGCATAACACCTTTGCCCGCCTGCGCCGTGACGATCCGGTGCACTGGACAGACTGGGATCAGGGGCAAGGCTTCTGGTCAATCACGCGCCATGCCGACATCACCGAGATGAACCGGCAGCCGGATGTCTTTTCCTCGGCGCGGGGGATCCGCATGGAGGATCAGACCTATGAGGAATATCTGGCGCGGCGCACCTTTCAGGAGACCGACCCGCCCGAGCACATGCAGACGCGGGTCAAGGTGGCGCGGGCGTTTTCAAAGCCGGTGATCGCGGAATACGAGCAGGATATCCGCGATCTGTGCGACGAGATCCTGGACCAGGCACTGGAGGCGCGGGAGTTCGACGCGACCAAGGCCATCGCGCGGCAATTGCCGATGCGGATGCTGGGCCGCATCCTGGGCACGCCCGAGGCCGACCTGCCCTGGCTGGTGGAAAAGGGCGATGCGCTGATCGCCAACACGGACCCCGATTTCACCGACCATGTGCTGGACAAGATGGACACGGACGCGTTCCGCATGATGCCCTTCAACTCGCCCGCCGGGGCGGAGCTTTATCAATACGCCAAGGAATTGATGGAGCATAAGGCGCGCACCGGCGACACCAACGGGATCCTGAACCTGATCCTGAATCCGGGGCGCGATGGCGGCGTGATCAGCGAGACGGAGTTTCGCAATTTCTTTTGCCTGCTGGTGGCGGCGGGCAATGACACCACGCGCTATTCCATCGCCGCCGGCATTCAGGCGATGTGTCATCAGCCGGAACTTCTGGGCCAGATGCAGGCAGGTGGCGCCGTCTGGGACACGGCCGCGGACGAGATCATCCGCTGGGCCACGCCCGCGATCTATTTCCGCCGCACCGCCACGCGCGATGTCGAGATGCATGGCAAGACGATCCGCGAGGGGGACAAGGTGCTGTACTGGTTCGCCTCGGCCAATCGCGACGAGACGGTCTTCGACGATCCGTTCCGGGTCGATCTGGCGCGCAGCCCCAACAAGCATCTGAGTTTCGGTCAGGGCGGGCCGCATATCTGCCTTGGCATGTGGCTGGCACGGCTGGAGGTGCGGGTGCTGTTCGAGGAACTGTCGAAACGGCTGCGGTCGATCGAGCCTGCGGGGCCGCACGAATTCCTGCGCTCGAATTTCGTGGGCGGTATCAAGACGCTGCCGGTGCGGATCGTGCCTGCATGAACAACATGCGCAGGGCAAACCCGCGCCTCAGGGAGAAAGACAAGATGAACACCCGCCTGCGTGCGCTATTCTGCGACCATCTGTCGATCATGCGGGGCAAGTACTTGCCCGGCTCGAAGATCGGGGATGGACACACCCGTTTTTGCCGGTCGAACTTCGGCGTGCATTACGACAAGGACCTGCTGAACTCACCGGGGTCCATGATGATGGAGGGGCTACCGGACATGGAACTGCACTGGCGCGGGGACGAGATCCGCGACAGTTGGGACCGGGCGACCAAGATCGTGGTGGGCGACCTATACGACACCGACGGGGTGCCGCTGCCGATGTGCGGGCGCGGGGCGCTGAAACGGGCGGTGGCGGATTGGGGCAAGCTGGGGCTGACGCCCAAGGTGGGCATCGAGTTGGAGGCCTTTGCGATGGTGGCCGACGATCAGGGCCGCTTGCGCCCCTATGACACGCCCGGCGCGCATGTTTACGGCACCGGGCCGTTCACCGATCCGCTGCGGTTCAACGATGCGATCTGGGAAAAGGCGGATGAGCTGGGCTTCAGCCTGGACCTGATCACGTCGGAATATGACAGCCCGCAGTTCGAATACACGCTGACCTTCGACGATGCGGTCAAGGCGGTGGATGATATCGTCCTGTTTCGCCTCATGGCGCGCGAGATCGCGCTGGAGCACGGCGTGGTGCTGACCTTCATGCCCAAACCCATCGCGGAAGCCGGGGGATCGGGGATGCATGTCAACTTTTCCTTCATCGACGAGGCGGGCGGCAATGCGCTGTCCGATGGGCCGAAGGGCGGCCCCGATCACATGAACGCGCTGGCACGCGGCTGTGTGGCGGGACTGTTGCGGCATCACAAGGGGCTGGCGGGGCTGATCGCGCCCACGGCCAATTCCTATCAGCGGCTGCAGCCCGGCAGCCTGTCGGGCCATCTGTGCAACTGGGGCGGGGATCATCGCAACGTGACCACCCGCATTTCCAGCGAGGGCGGCACAAAGGCACGGCTTGAACATCGGATGGCCGATGCCTCGTCCAACCCTTACGTGGCCGTGGCCGCCGTGTTGCAGGCAGCACGGCTGGGCTTCGTGGGTGGTTATGACCTGCCCGCGATGGAAACCGGGGACGGGTTCGAGAAGTGGGACGCCAAGGAGGCGACGGCACTGAACCTGAAGGGGGCGGTGGCCGATCTGAAGGCGGATACTGCGCTGACGCAGGCTGTCGGGTCGCTGCTGGTGGAAAACCACGTCTTCATGAAGGAACACGAGGTCAAGAAGACCCGTGACCTGGAAGGCGATGCGCTGCGCGATTTCTATATCTGGTTCGTGTGAGGGCTGATCATGAAGGTGACCTGGATCTTGCCCGATGGGGCAGAGCTGACGGCGGATGTGGCCGAGGGGCTGTCGCTGATGGAGGCGGCGGTGGCGCGGAATGTGCCCGGTGTCGTGGGCGAATGCGGCGGCAACCTGAGTTGCGCAACCTGCCATGTGCAGGTGGCCGCGGATTGGGCTGACCGGGTTGGCGGGCCGGATGATTTCGAGGATGCGATGCTGGACACTGTCGAGGCGGCGCGGGGTGCGACCTCGCGGCTGTCCTGTCAGATCAGGGCGCATGCCGATCTGGACGGGTTGGTGTTGATCGTGCCCGAGGTCTGAGGCGCCGTGCGGGTGGCGCCGTTGCGTGATGGATATTTAAGGCAAGAAGATGCAGGGGGCGGTATGCGCCCCCTCTCTCGTTGCGGGATCACAGCGCCGCGAAGCCTTCGTCCAGCGCGGAGAGGATGATCTGCACGTCATCCGCTGTCAGGACCAGGGGCGGCGACATGATGATGTTGGGACCCGAGACGCGGACCATGGCGCCGGCGCGGTAAGCGACCTCTTGCACGGTGCCGATGGTCTTCTTGTCGATGGGGGTTTTCCTGGCCCGGTCGCTGACCAGTTCCAGCGCGCACATGAGGCCGTGGCCACCGCGCACATCGCCGATGAGGTCGTATTTCGTCTGAAGCGCCTGCAACCCTTGGAAAAGCTGCGTGCCGCGGGCGGCGGCATTTTCGGGGACGTTCAGGCGTTCCGTTTCGGCAAGGCAGGCGAGGGCCGCCGCGGCACCGACCGGGTGGCCGGAATAGGTGTAGCCATGGCCGATGGCGGCGGCGCCCGTGGTGTCGGATTCGAACACCTGCGCGACGTCTTCCGCGATCATCACGGCGCCGAAGGGGAAATAGCCGTTGGTGATGGCCTTGGCGGTGCACATGAAATCGGGCTGCACGCCCCAGTGGCGGCTGCCGGACCAGCTTCCGGTGCGACCGAAGGCGGTGATCACCTCGTCCGCGATCAGCAGGATGCCGTGGCGGGTGCAGATGTCACGCACGCCAGGCATGAAGGTTTCGTGCGGGGGGATCACGCCGCCTGCGCCCAGGACCGGCTCCATGATGAAGGCGGCGATGGTGTTTGCGCCCTGAAAGGCGATCTCATCCTCTAGGGCTGCCAGACAGAGTTGCGCGAGTTTGGCGGGATCGGATTCGTTGAAGGGGTTGCGGTAGGTATAGGGGGCGGGGATGTGGTGGCATCCGGCCAGAAGCGGTTCATAGGCCGTGCGGAAATTGGCGTTGCCATTCACGGAAGCCCCGCCGAAATGGGTGCCGTGGTAGCCTTTCTTGAGGCTGAGGAACTTGGTGCGCTGCCCCTGCCCCTTGATCTTGTGGTATTGGCGCGCCAGCCTGAGCGCGGTTTCGACCGAATCCGATCCGCCCGAGGTGTAGAAGGCGCGGGTCAGCCCGTCGGGGGCGAAGAAGCGGCGCAATTCTTCCGAGAGTTCGATCACCGCATCGTTGGAGGTGCCGCGAAAGGTCGAGTAATAGGGCAGGCGATCAAGCTGTGCGGCGATGGCGGCCTTGATCGGGGCGCAGGAAAACCCGAGGTTCACGTTCCACAGGCCACCCACGGCATCCACCACCTCGTGCCCGTCGACATCGGTGATGCGCACGCCCTGCGCGCCGGTGACGATGGTGGGCGGGTTGGCAAGGCTGTCGGCGGGATGGGCCATCGGATGCCACATCGACCGCGCGTTATGCTCTTTCAGGAAATTGCTGTCTTTCATCGGATCATCCTTTCGAAAGGCCCACAAGGGTCAGGGCCCGGTCATAGCTACGGGCGGGTTGCGCCACGTCGAACTGCACGCATGGCAGGCCGACCGCCTGCGCGCCGGTGATATTGCGCGCCTGGTCATCGACAAAGACGCATGAGGCGGCGGGAAGACCAAGCTGATCGACGCAAAGGCGATAGGCGGCGGGGTCGGGTTTCAGGATACCCGTGTGGGTGGCGTCCACGATTACCTCGAAATCCGCCAGAAACGGCAGTTTGTCGCGGAAATCGGTGCCGTAGAAGAGGTCAAGCTCATTGGACAGGATCGCAAGCCGGACACCCGCCGCGCGGGCCTTCGCGATGGCTTCGCGGAATTCGGGGCGGATCACGGCGTCGGGATCGGCGCCGCGCGCGGCGCGCACGAAGTCGGACATTTGCGTCCAGTTCCGCCCGGTGAGCATGGCCACCTCGGCAGTGCGCAAGCGCCAGTAGTCGCGCTCGGTGATGCGGTCGGCCTGCATGTCCTGCCAGAGCGGATCGCGGCCGGGATCGAAGGGGCCGCGCCATGTGAGGGTGCCGGGGGCAAGGCCAAGGGCCGCCTCGGTCAGGTCATGGGTTTCGAACATGGTGCGGGAGATGACGCCGCCGAAGTCAAGGATCAGCGCGCGATCGGGCATGGTCATGCAGCGGCCCCCTTCGCGGCAAAGCCTTCGGGGCAGAACCCGCCCAGCGCGCGGGTCAGCCCGGTAGCATGCTGCCAAAGTTCGTGCCGGATCAGGGTCTTGAGTTCGGGGGTCATGCGCGCCACGGGGGCGGCCACGGCCATCGCACCGATGACGCGGGTCTGCGCATCGAACAGCGGCACGGCGTGGGAATGGACATCCTTTTCGAACCCGCCCACGGATTCGGCCAGACCCGTGTGGCGCACCCCGTCAAGCACGGCACGGATCGCCACGGGATCGGTCAGCGTTTCCTCGGTGCGTTTGTCGAGCGGCGCCGAAAGGATGCGGTCGATCATCTCGGGCGGGCTGAAGGCCAGGACGGCGAGGCCCGAACTGGTGGCGTGAAAGGCGAGGATCTGCGCATCCTCCATCGTGACGCGGGTACCGTGGCGCGGGCTGTAGGCATAGCTGAGCATGCTGAGGCGGTCGCCCTGCAGCAGGGACAGATGCGCGGTCTCATGCGTGGCGTCCGACAGCGATTGCAGCGCGCGGGCGGCCATGTCGCGCAGGGGCACGGCCGCTTCGCGCAGGGCGGCAAGGCGCAGGACAGCGGGACCAAGGCGGTATTCGCGGCCCGTGCCGGTCTGTTCGACGAATCCCCCCTGCTGCAATTCGGACAGCAAGCGATAGGTGGTGGCCTTGTTAAGACCCGCCAGTCGCGCAAGATCGCTCAGGCCGATTTCAGGCCGGGCGCGGCTGAAATGATCCAGCAATGACAAGGCTTTGGCGACGGTTCCCATGTGTGGGGCTGCTCCGGTATGCGGCCAGTTGTTCGGGTATCCGCGATGGGGGACCCATTGGACTTGTTAAAATCGTTGACAGAAACGCGGGCGCTCTGTCAATCTATTTTAGAACCAATGGTTCAAATAATGAACCGACTAGAAACGGGGAGACTGAAATGAAGACGAACTCGATCCTTGGCGGGGCGCTGACGCTGTGCATGGCCGCTGTCGGCAGCGCCGCATTGGCCGATTACCCTGAAAAGCCCGTGACATTCATCGTGCCCTTCCCGCCGGGCGACCTTGAAGATGTGCTGACGCGCATGATCGCGGATGACTTCCAGGCCGAATATGGCGTGGCGGCGGCTGTGGTGAACAAGCCCGGCGGCGGTGGTGGCCCCTTCCCCGGTGCCATCGACGTGGCGACAGCGCCTGCGGATGGCTATACGATCGGGTCCTTCGTGATCGGGGTGCCCGTGGTCGGCCACCAGATCGGCATTCCCGAACTGACGCCCGAGAAGTTCGACCCGCTGGGCATTTTCCTGACCTATCCCTTCGTGATCGCGGTTGCGGGCGATGCACCCTATGACGACATGGCGGGGCTTGCGGCCTATGCCCAGTCGAACGAGCTGGCGCTGGGGCATTTCGGCAATGTGCTGACGCCGACGCAGGTAACCATGGCGCTGGCCAAGACGATGCGCTTCGAATGGGGGTCGGACGCGGCCTTTGACGCGCTGGATTGCAACACGCTGGCCAGTGGAGATGCGGATGTGATCAACACCACGCTGCAACTGATCCTGCCCTGCCTGGACAGCGTGAAGGTGCTGGCCTCGATCACGGACGAGCGTATCCCGCTGGTGCCCGACGCGCCCACGGTGGGCGAGATCGAGCCCTCGCTTGATATCGCCCTGTGGAACGGCCTGTTCGTGACCAAGGACACGCCGCAAGACGTGCGCGACAAGATCATCGCGGTGGCGCAGAAAACCGTGATGAGCGAGCGCGCGCAGCAGGTGGCCAAGGATACCGGCGGTCTGGTCTACTGGCAGAACGCCGAAGACAGCGCCGCGCGCATCCAGGCGGATATCGCCAAGGTCGCCGCGATCGAGGCGATGCTGCAGTAATCCGGCAAGGGGGCGGCGCGGGGTGACACCCGCCCGCCCCATCCCAGCACAACCTGCAACCGACATGGGTGCATGATGTCCGACGATCCATTCCCGGCCAGCAAGGGGCCGCAGCGCGGGCAGATCCTGTTCGCGCTGGCCTTTGCAGGGTTCGCGATCTTCATCCTGTCCAACCTGGGAAACCAGACCACATGGGCACCGCGGACCAAGCTGTTCGCCCAGCCCGGTTTCTGGCCCGGCGTCGCGGGGGCCGGGATGGTCCTGTTCGGGCTGATGCATCTGCGCAGCCTGCGGCGCGGCAAGGGCCTGCGCCGTCCCTGGATCCGTCGCGAGGACCGGACCGAGGCGCGCATCTGGTTGCAACCGCTGGAATACACTGCCTGGTTCATGATCTACGTGCTGGCGGTGCCGCGTGTCGGCTATCTGCCCGCGACGATGGTTTTCGCCCCGGCCCTGACATGGCGGCTGGGGTATCGCAGCCCGCGCCTGCTGTGGGCCTCGGTGGCCTTTGCCGTGGCGGTGGTGCTAATCTTCAAGGGGTTTCTGGGGGTGAAGATCCCCGGCGGCGCCGTCTACGAAGTCCTGCCCGACGGCCTGCGCGCCTTCGCGCTGCGCTACCTGTGAGGCGGGCATGGATCTGATTTTCGCAGGGCTTGAGGTTCTTTACCGCTGGGATGTGGCCCTGGCGCTGCTGGTGGGGTCCATCGGCGGGGTGATGATCGGGGCAGTTCCCGGCGTGGGGCCGGCGGTTGCCATCGCGATCCTGCTGCCGGCGACATTCTCGATGGACCCGATTGTCGGGCTGACCCTGCTGCTGGGGATATACGGCAGTTCGATGTATGGCGGTGCGATCCCTGCGATCCTGATCAATACGCCGGGCACGGCGGTGAACGCGCTGACCACCTATGACGGCTATCCGATGACCCTGCGGGGCGAGGGGCGCAAGGCGATATCCATCGCCTATACGGCCAGTTTCATCGGGGCCATCATCTCGATCATCTGTCTGATCAGCTTGGCACCGGTGCTGGCGAAGGTCGCGCCCATGTTCGGGGCGCGCGAGATTTTTCTGGCGGCCCTGCTGGGTCTGGTGCTGGTCGTGGTGTCCCATCGCGGGCAATCGGCGATTGCCGCGGCATTGGCCTGCCTGGGGATTTTCATCGGCACCATCGGGCTGGAGCCTGTGAAATACACCAAGCGGTATACGTTCGATCAAAGCTGGCTGGCATCCGGCGTCGATCTGATCGTGGTCGTGTTGGGGCTTTACGCGATCAGCCAGGCCTTCACGCTGATGCAGGGGGATGACGTCAAGACCAAGCGCGTGCCCCTGGGCGGCGGCATGTTCCAGGGCCTGCGCGAGGTGGCGCGGCATCCACGTGTGACCGGCGTGTCATCTGGTTTTGGCGTGATGATGGGGATCATTCCGGGGGTGGGTGAATTCACCTCGCAATTTCTCGCATACACTTACGCGCAGAAGACATCGAAACGGCCCGATGATTTCGGCCATGGATCGGTCGAGGGGCTGATCGCGTCGGAAAGCGCCAACAACTCGGTTCCCGCCGCCGCGATGGTGCCGCTGCTGGCGCTGGGTATCCCCGGCGAAGAGCTGACGGCGATGATGCTGGCGGTGTTTTACGTGCATAACGTGGTGCCCGGTCCGGGGCTGTTCCAGAACCAGATGGATTTCGTCATGGCGATCTATCTGGCGCTGCTGTTCCTGAACATCCTTGTGATGGTGTTTTTGCTGTTTTCCACCAATGCGCTGATGATGGTGGCGCGGTTGCCGAACCGGTTTCTGGGGGTTGGCATCCTGACGCTGTCTTTCGTGGGGATCTATTCGTTGCGCAACTCGGCCACCGATTGCCTGATGGCGGCGGCCTTCGGGTTGTTCGGGTTCATCCTGAAACGCCTGAGCCTGCCCATCGTGCCGATCATCATGGGCATCGTTCTGGGCGGCATCATGGAGGCCAAGCTGCGCATCGCCATGGCGCGGGTGAAAACGCCCTTCGACTTCATCGACCGGCCCATCGCGATGGCGCTGTTCATCTTCATCATCCTGATCATCGCATTCCAGATCCGTGGCGCGGTGATCCAAGCCAGACGCCGCAAGGAGGCCCAATGGTCGACCAGACCCGCATCGAGACGCTTCGGAATGTTGTTGTCCCACCGCAAGGACTTCTTGTTGACGGAACGTGGCAAGAGGCTGAGGGCGGAACGCTCGATGTTGTCTCGCCCATCGACGGACAAGGACTGACCACGATCGGGGCGGCCAATGCCGCCGATGTGGACAGGGCCGTGGCCGCCGCGCGGCGGGCGTTCGAGGACGGGCGCTGGTCGCGGCTGGCCCCTGCCGCGCGCAAGGCGGTGCTGCACCGGATCGCCGACCGGATCGAGGCCGAGGCGTTGGCGTTGACCGTGCTGGGCGTGCGCGACAACGGGACCGAGATTTCCATGGCCTTGAAGGCCGAGGCGGGATCGGCGGCGGGCACCTTCCGCTATTACGCCGAAGCCATCGACAAGGTTTACGGGCAGATCGCGCCGACCGCGCCGGATGTTCTGGGGCTGGTGCATCATGTGCCCGTGGGGGTGGTGGGGGCCATCGTGCCGTGGAACTTTCCGCTTATGATCGGGGCTTGGAAGCTGGCACCTGCGCTGGCGGCGGGTAATTCCGTGGTGCTGAAACCGGCAGAAACCGCGTCTTTGTCGTTGCTGCGGCTGGCGCAGATTTGTCTGGAGTGCGGGTTGCCCGACGGGGTTTTGAACGTCGTCACCGGGCATGGCCATGTGACCGGCGAGGCGCTGGCCCTGTCGATGGAAGTGGATGTAATGGTGTTCACCGGATCGGGGGCGACGGGGCGGCGCTTGCTGGAATATTCCGCGCGGTCGAACCTGAAGCGGTGCTATCTGGAGTTGGGGGGCAAGTCACCCAATGTGGTCTTTGCCGATGCGCCCGATCTGGAACAGGCGGCGAAAGTGTCGGCCATGGGAATTTTCCGCAATGCGGGGCAGGTCTGCGTGGCGGGGTCGCGGCTGCTGGTCGAGCGGTCGGTGCATGATGATTTCGTGGCCGCGCTGGCGCGCCATGCAGCGGCACTCAAGGTGGGCGACCCGCTGGACCTGACCAGCCAGATCGGCGCGGTCAATTCCGAGCGGCAGCTGGCGGGCAACCTTGGGTTCGTGGCCGATGCGGTGGCCGAAGGGGGCGATCTGGTGCTTGGCGGCAAGCGGATACTGGAGGCGACGGGCGGCACCTATATGGAGCCGACGATCGTGACGGGGGTGCAGCCGCATCACCGTCTGGCGCAGCAGGAGGTGTTCGGGCCGGTGCTGGCGGTGATCCCGTTCGATACAGAGGCAGAGGCCCTGCGCATCGCCAATGACAGCGACTATGGCCTGGCCTCGGCCGTGTGGACATCGAACCTCAGCCGCGCGCATCGGATGGTGGCGGGGCTGCGGGCGGGTGTGGTGCATGTGAACACCTATGGCGGGTCCGACAATACGGTTCCGCTGGGGGGCGTGAAACAATCCGGCAATGGGCATGACAAATCGATGCATGCGCTGGATAAGTATCATGACCTCAAGACTGCATGGATCCAGCTATGACCGAATCCCTTGTCGACCGCCGCGCCCGCCTGTTAGGGCCGAACATGTCCACCTTTTACGAAGAGCCTGTGCATCTGGTGCGCGGGCTTGGCACAAGGCTGTGGGATGCCGAGGGGCGCGAATATCTGGATTGCTACAACAACGTGCCGCATGTGGGCCATTGCCACCCGAAGGTGGTCGAGGCGATCTGTGCCCAGGCCGGGACTTTGAACACGCATACGCGGTATCTGCACGAAGGGATCGTGGACTATGTCGAGGCGCTGATCGGCACGGTGGGCGCGCCGTTCGATACGGCGCTGATGACCTGCACAGGGTCCGAGGCGAATGACGTGGCCCTGCGCATGGCGCAGGCCTTGACGGGCAAGACGGGGGTGATCGCCACCGATCACACCTATCACGGCAATACGACAGCCGTGCATCAGCTCAGCCGGACGAACCCGCCACCGGGGGGCTATGCGACCAATGTGGCCTTCGTGCCCGCACCCGACAGCTACCGCCCCTTGGGTGGGGTTGCGGGGATGGCGCATGCCCATGCCTTTGCTGCCAAGGTGCAGGAGCAGATCGACGCACTGGAGGCGACCGAGCACGGGTTTTCCACGCTGATGCTCTGTGCGTTCTTTGCCAATGAAGGGTTTCCCGACCTGCCGAAAGGCTGGCTTGATCCGACAGTCGAGGTGGTGAAGCGCGCAGGCGGCGTGATCATCGCGGATGAGGTGCAACCGGGTTTCGGGCGTCTTGGCACGGATTTCTGGGGGTTCCGGAAGATCGGCTTTGTGCCCGACATCATCACCATCGGCAAGCCCATGGCCAACGGCCATCCCGTGGCCGCCGTGATCGCCCCGCATGACACGATGCATGCCTTCCGCAGCACGTTTCGCTATTTCAACACCTTCGCGGGCAACCCGGTATCCTGTGCCGCGGCCATGGCCACATTGAAGGTCGTGCAGGAAGAGGGACTGATGGAAAACGCGCGCGTCGTGGGGGATTACGCGCGCGCGGGCCTGCGCGATCTGGCCGGGCGGCATGAATGCATCGGGGATGTGCGCGGGTCGGGTCTGTTCTTCGGGGCGGAAATGGTTCTGGACCGCGACAGCAAGGCCCCTGCCACGGCCTTTACCAAGCGGGTCGCAAACGGGATGCGGCAACGGGGCGTGCTGCTGAACTTCCTTGGTATCCATTACAACGTGCTGAAGATGCGCCCGCCGATGGTGTTCTCGATCTCTGATGCCGACCGGATGCTGGACACGCTGGACGAGGTGCTGCGCGCCACCCCGCTGGAGGCGTGATGGAGGCGCTGGCGGAACAGGCCGCGCGCCTCTGGGGGTTTGCGCCGGATCAGATCGGACTTGCCGCGCGGCGCGAGAACATCGTCTGGCGCGCCACCGATGCGCGCGGCGCCTTCGCGCTGCGCCTGCACCGTCCGGGCTATCGCAGTGCCGCCCAGTTACAGTCTGAGCTGCAATGGATGGAAGCGCTGGCACAGGACGGTTTGCAGGTGCCGCGCCCGGTCCCGTCTCTGTCCGGCGCGCTGGTCGAGACCCTTGGCGACACGCTGATCGATCTGCTGACATGGCTGCCAGGCCGGCCCATCGGGGCACAGGGGCGGCTTGAGGTGACAGACCGCGAGGGGCTTTGCCGCAACCTTGGACAGGTGCTGGCCCGGTTGCATCGCATCAGCGATGCCTGGACACCGCCTGCGGGTTTCACCCGGCCCGCCTGGGACCGTGCGGGGTTGCTGGGGGATCGCCCGCTCTGGGGGCCGTTCTGGGACAATCCCGATCTGACCGCGGCACAGCACGCCATGTTGCTGGCCGCGCGCGCCAAGGCGGATGCGCATCTGGCGCGGATCGAGGGCGGGCTGGATTACGGGTTGATCCATGCCGATGCCCTGTCCGAGAATATCCTGATCCATGAGGACGCTTTGTCGCTGATCGATTTCGACGATGGCGGCTGGGGGTTTCGCGATTTCGAACTGGCCACCTTCCTGATGCGGTTCCTGCCCGCCCCCGATTATCCCGCCCTGCGCGCGGCGTTGCTGCAGGGCTATGCCACGCGCCGCGCGGTCGATCCCGGCACACTTGATCTGTTCATACTGCTGCGTGCGCTGACCTATCCCGGCTGGATCATTCCGCGTCTGCACGAACCCGGCGGCGCGGAACGATCCATGCGCGCCATCACCACCGCCCTGCCCCTGGCAGAGGCCTATCTGGATACGCCCTGAGACACAGGAGGACCGCATGACCACCGCTCCAGACAAGACCATCCTCGTCGTCGGCACCTATGACACCAAGGATGACGAGCTGTCCTACCTGTCCGGCCGCATCCGCGCGCAGGGCGGCGGGGTTCTGTCGATGGATGTCTCGGTTCTGGGTGATCCCAAGGCACCCACCGACATCTCCAAACACCAGGTGGCCGCGGCCGGCGGCAGCTCGATCCAGGCGGCGATCGACAGCGGCGACGAGAATGTCGCGATGCAGATCATGGCGCAGGGGGCGGCAACGCTGGCCCGACAGCTTCATGCCGAGGGGCGGATCGACGGGGTGATCGTCCTGGGCGGCACGATGGGCACCGATCTGGCGCTGGATCTTTGCGCGGCGTTACCTCTGGGCGTGCCGAAATACGTGGTCTCGACCGTCAGCTTCTCGGCGATGCTGCCACCCGAACGCATCGCGGCGGATATCCAGATGATCCTCTGGGCGGGGGGGCTTTATGGGCTGAATTCCGTCTGCAAATCCTCCCTCAGCCAGGCGGCGGGCGCGGTGCTGGGGGCCGCGCGCGCGGTCGAGCCGCCGAAGCGGGACCGGCCGCTGATCGGCATGACCAGCTTCGGCAAGACGATCCTGCACTACATGGTACATCTGAAACCCGCGCTCGAGGCGCGGGGGTTCGAGGTGGCCGTGTTCCATGCCACCGGCATGGGCGGGCGGGCGTTTGAATCGCTGGCGGCTGAAGGTGCCTTTGCCTGCGTCATGGATTTCGCCACGCAGGAAATCGTCAATCACCACATGGGATCAGGCATTTCCGCGGGTGCCGACCGGATGACCAATGCCGGCCTGCGCGGCATCCCGCAAATCGTGGCGCCGGCCTGCTATGACCTTGTGGACCTGATCGGCTGGCAACCCATTCCGCCGCGTCTGGCGGGGCGTCCGACACATGATCACAACCGGCTGCTGACCTCGACCATCCTCACGGCCGAGGAGCGGCGCGAGGTTGCAGGGCTTTACGGCCAGAAGCTGGCGACAGCGACCGGGCCATCTGCGTTCATCCTGCCACGCGGCGGCTGCAACGAATGGGACCGCCCCGAAGGACCGCTGCATGACGCCGAGGGGCTGGCGGCCTTCTGTGCGACGATGGAACAGAACATTCCGGCCAATACCATGCTGCACGCACTCGATTGCCACATCAACGATGTGGGTTTTACCGCGAAGGTTCTCGAGATCTTCGACGACTGGGTCGCGCGCGGGATCGTCAGGGCATGATCGCGCGCGCCGCACCGCCTGCGGCTTCTTCTTGCCGCAAATATCCCGGGGGTGGCGTTCAACGCAGTTGAACGCAGGGGGCAGAGCCCCCCCTTTTTCGGACTGCCACGGTCGCCTCAGCCGCGCGGGTCGCGGTCCAGGGCGTCCAGTTCGTTCAGCAGGTCCAGCAGCGCGTCCAGCTTGTCCGCGCCGAAGCTTTCGCGCAGCCACGCGTTCAGGCGCTGGCTTTCCTTGAGGTTGTCGGCAATCAGTTGCCGCCCGGCGTCGGTGATGCTGACCAGCTGGCGGCGGCGGTCCGTCGGATGCGCCTCGCGGGTGATCAGGCCCTTGGCGGTCAGGGTCTGCAGGATACGTGTCAGGCTGGGCATCAGCAGGCAGGATCTGTCCGCGATTTCGGTCGGGTCCAGCGTGCCGCGTTCGGCCAGCACGCGCAGTACGCGCCATTGCTGTTCGGTCACGCCCACATCGGCCAGCATCGCGCGGATCGGGCCCATCACCTTTTCCCGCGCCCGCAGCAGCGCGATGGGAAGGGAACGGTTGGTTTCGGGTGCAGTATCGCGCGTCATGTCCATGGCCCTATCTGCCCCGAAAACGCCCCGCAGGCAATATGAGGACTTGACGCAACCCGATATTTATTTAACATGTTAAAGGCAAGTTCCGGGAGGGGTTCATGCCGCATATCATCATAGACTATTCACCCAACCTCGAACCCGAGGTCGATATCGCGGCGCTGTGCGATACGCTGCGCCGTGCCGCCATTGAGACGGGCGAGTTTCCGGTGGCGGGGGTGCGGGTGCGCGCCTTTGCCGCCAGCCATGTCAGCATCGCCGACGGCAATCCCGAACATGGCTATATCGACATTTCCCTGCGCCTACGCGGCGGGCGCGACCTGGCCACGCGCGAAAGGGCCACGGCGCATGTCTTTGCCGCGGCCGAGGGGTTTCTGGCCCATGTGATGGCGCGGCGTTCGCTGGCGCTGTCCTTCGAGATGCGGGATATGGACCCCGCGCTTTCGCCCAAGACCGGTTCGACCCGCGACCATCTGAAAGGCTGATCCGATGACCGATACTGCTGCGCTGGATGCGAATATGGCCAGGCTGCGCCCCATACTGGAGCGTATTGCCGCGACGGGCGTGATGAACCGGATCGGGGGGGTGGATTGTCCGGCCTCTGACGCGCGCACCTTCGCCAATCATTCACCCGTGGACGAAAGCCTGATCTGCCAGGTGGCGCGCGGGACCGCCACCGATATCGACGCCGCGGCCGCAGCCGCCAAGGCGGCGTTCCCGGCCTGGCGGGATATGGAGGCCGTGGCGCGCAAGAAGATCCTGCACCGCATCGCCGACGGGATCGTGGCGCGCGCCGAAGAGATCGCGCTGGCCGAATGCTGGGACACCGGTCAGGCCTTCCGTTTCATGTCCAAGGCGGCGCTGCGCGGGGCCGAGAATTTCCGTTTCTTTGCGGACAAGGCCACATCGGCGCGCGACGGGCAGCACCTTCCCTCGCCCACCCTCATGAATATCACGACCCGCGTGCCCATCGGGCCGGTCGGGGTTATCACGCCGTGGAACACGCCCTTCATGCTGTCCACCTGGAAGATCGCGCCCGCGCTGGCTGCCGGTTGCACGGTCGTGCACAAACCGGCCGAATTCAGCCCGGTGACCGCACGCATCCTGCTGGAGATCGCCGAAGATGCAGGTCTGCCACCCGGTGTATGGAACCTTGTGAACGGCTTGGGGGAAGAGGCAGGGCGCGCGCTGACCGAACATCCCGACATCAAGGCGATTGCCTTCGTGGGCGAGTCGAAAACCGGCTCGATGATCATGAAGCAGGGGGCCGATACCCTGAAGCGGGTGCATTTCGAACTGGGCGGCAAGAACCCTGTCATCGTCTTCGACGATGCCGATCTTGATCGCGCGCTGGATGCGGCGATCTTCATGATCTACTCGCTGAACGGGGAGCGGTGCACGTCATCCTCGCGATTGCTGGTGCAGGCGTCGATTGCCGATGATTTCACCGCCAAGCTGATCGCACGGGTCAACCGGATCAAGGTCGGCCATCCGCTGGACCCAGGCACCGAGGTGGGCCCGCTGATCCACAAGGTCCATTTCGACAAGGTCTGCAGCTATTTCGACGTGGCGCGGGCCGATGGCGCGATGATCGCGGCGGGCGGCGCGGCGCTGGAGCGGCCCGGTCATTACGTGCGCCCGACGCTGTTCACGGGCGCGCGGGCCGACATGCGGATCGCGCAGGAGGAAATCTTCGGCCCTGTTCTGACCGCCATTCCCTTCGACACCGAAGCCGAGGCGCTGGAGATTGCCAATGGCGTGGCCTACGGGCTGACCGCCTATGTCTGGACCAATGACCTGACCCGCGCGCTGCGCGTGACCCATGCGCTGGAGGCCGGGATGATCTGGGTGAATTCGGAAAACGTGCGCCACCTGCCCACACCCTTCGGCGGCGTAAAGGCCAGCGGCATTGGCCGCGATGGCGGCGACTGGTCCTTTGATTTCTACATGGAGCAGAAACATGTTGGCCTGGCCATCGGCCAGCACCCCATCCCTCGGCTTGGCGCCTGACAAGGAGGTATCGCGATGCCCGTTCCCGCCCCGGTTCTGTATCCGCCGTTCAACATCGTCCGCCTGTCCCATGTGGAATACGGCGTGACCGACCTTGCCGCCTCGCGCGCGTTCTACGTGGACACGCTGGGCCTGCAGGTCACGCATGAGGACGGCGACAGCATCTATTTGCGCGCAATGGAAGAGCGCGGGCATCACTGCATCGCCCTGCGCAGATCGGATGCGGCCTGCGCCCGCGTGCTGGGCTTCAAGCTTTATGACGAACCCGATCTGGAGAAGGCCGAGGCGTTCTTTCGCGGCAAGGGACTGCCGGTGGACTGGATCGAACGCCCCTTCATGGGCCGCACGCTGCGCACACGCGATCCTTTCGGCGTGCCGCTGGAGTTCTACGTCAAGATGGACCGGCTGCCGCCGATCCACCAGAAATACGCGCTTTATCGCGGGGTAAAGCCCCTGCGCATCGACCATTTCAACATGTTCGCCAGCGATGTGGATGCAAGCGTCGCCTTCTATACCGAGCTTGGCTTCCGGACGACCGAATATACCGAGGATGACCAGAGCGGCAAACTCTGGGCGGCGTGGATGCATCGCAAGGGCGGTGTGCATGACGTGGCCTTTACCAACGGGACCGGCCCGCGCCTGCATCACACGGCCTTCTGGGTGCCCAATCCGCTGGCGATCATCGACCTTCTGGATCTGATGGCCACCACCGGATATGTCGCCAATATCGAGCGCGGACCGGGGCGGCACGGCATCTCGAACGCGTTCTTCCTCTATATCCGCGACCCGGACGGGCACAGGATCGAGATCTACAGCTCGGACTACCAGACGGTCGATCCCGATCTGGAACCGATCCGCTGGAGCCTGACAGACCCGCAGCGCCAGACGCTGTGGGGGGCGCCTGCGCCGCGCAGCTGGTTCGAGGAGGGCAGCCTTTTCGAGGCGGCATCCCTGGTGGAAAGCAGGTTGAAGGCGCAGCCGATCATTGCGCCGTGATCCCTGCGCTGATGCTTGGCACTTGGATATTTGAGGCAAGAAGAAACAGGGGGCCGTGATGCGGTTTGCGACGATAAACGCCGGGGGGCGGCAGGTCTACGGGGCGGTGATCGGGGGCGGCATCGTCGCGCTGTCGGATGATTTCCCCCAATGGCCCAGCCTGCGCGAGGTGATCGCAGCGGATGGTCTGGGCGCGCTGGAGATGGCGGCGGCTGGTCGCGCGGTCACGCATCCCGAGGGCAGTTTCGCCTGGGATATCCCGATCCCGGCGCCCGAAAAGATCATCTGCGTGGGGGTGAATTTTCCCGACCGCAATGCCGAATACAAGGATGGGCAGGAGGCGCCGCCGAACATGTCGCTGTTCATCCGCTTTCCCCGGTCCTTCACGGGGGAGGGCCAAGCGCTGATCCGCCCGCCCGAGACCCCGCAACTGGATTACGAGGGCGAGATCGCCGTGGTGATCGGCAAGGGCGGGCGGCGGATCGCGGAAAGCGACGCGCTGGATCACATCGCGGCGCTGACCCTGTGCAACGAGGGCACGCTGCGCGATTGGGTGCGGCATGCGAAATTCAACGTGACACAGGGCAAGAACTGGGACCGTTCGGGCGCGATGGGGCCCTGGCTGGTGCCGTTCAGGGATCATGCGCAGATCACGGATGTGCATTTGCAGACGCGGGTGAACGGCGAGGTGCGGCAGGATGATCGCACCGGGCGCATGCTGTTTCCGGTGGCGCGGCAGATCGCCTATATCTCGACCTTCACGACGCTGAGCCCCGGCGACATCATCGTGACGGGCACGCCGACGGGGGCGGGCGCGCGGTTCGATCCGCCGCGTTACCTGGTGCCGGGCGATGTGATCGAGGTCGAGGCCGAGGGGATCGGCATCCTGCGCAACACCGTGGAGGATGAGGCATGAACGCGGCCGAGATCGCGGCCGCCGCCGAGGCGCTGTTTCAGGCCGAAGTGACGGGGACGCAGATCGGGCTGTTGTCGCTGGCGCATCCCGGCATGACCATGGACGACGCCTATGCGGTGCAGAAGGCGCTTGTCGCGCGGCGGATGGCGGCGGGGGGCCGCGTGATCGGCTGGAAGATCGGCCTGACGTCGAAGGCGATGCAGGCGGCCCTGAACATCGACATTCCCGACAGCGGGGTGCTGACGGATGACATGGCCTTTGACAGCGGGGCCGTGATCCCGCGCGGGCGGTTCATCCAGCCCCGGGTCGAGGCCGAGATCGCCTTTGTGATGAAGGCGCCCCTGGCGGGCGGATCGGTGACGCGGGATGATGTGATCGCGGCAACCGACTACGTGGCCCCGGCGCTGGAGATCCTGGATACACGCATCCTGCGGGCCGATCCTGCCACAGGGCAGACGCGCAAGATTTTCGACACGATCGCGGATAATGCCGCCAATGCGGGGATCGTGATGGGGGCGCAGCGCCATGCCGTGGATGCGGTGGACCTGCGTTGGGTGGGCGCGATCCTGACCTGCAACGACGAGGTCGAAGAGACAGGCCTCGGTGCCGGCGTTCTGAACGATCCCGCCATGGCCGTGGTCTGGCTGGCGCGGCGGATGGCGCTTTACGGGCAGCGAATCGAGGCCGGGCAGGTGATCCTGTCGGGCAGTTTCATCCGGCCCGTGGAATGCCCGCCGGGGTGCAGGATCGCCGCCGATTTCGGAGATTTCGGTCAGGTCGCGGTGGATTTCGCCGCCACATGAGGGCGCAAACCCAGCGGATTGACGGCTGATCCTGGCGGGCTTCTTTGTCCGCCATGCAGAACTTTGTCCCGAACTTGTGTATTCCCCTGCGTCAGGCAGGGGCAAATCTGTTGACGGATTTGGGTAAACATGGAGAGTTAGGGCAATTCCGAGGCAGCGGCCCGTCCAACTTAGGATAGAGGATCATGACGCTTCGGGCTCCGCGCCGGACCTTTTGGAGGAGGGACGGCCGCAGGGACAAGAACAATGGCGCAAAGCCGGGGCACCCTGCATCACAAGCAAGGGCCGCAAAACAGGGAGGATCGCGTGGAGGTTTTGCAACTTCTGATCAGCGGGCTTGCGAATGGCTGTGTCTATGGCCTGATCGCGCTTGGCTTCGTTCTGATCTACAAGGCGACGGAGGCCGTGAATTTCGCGCAAGGCGATTTCATGATGCTGGGCGCCTTCGTCACCCTCGGGCTGGTCAATCCTGAATATGCGGGCATCCCTTTCTGGCTGGCGCTGCCGCTGGTCTTCGTGATCATGGGAGTGCTGGGCTACCTGCTGGATATCGTGGTGCTGCGGGCCGTCTTCGGGCAGAGCCAGGTGGCGGTGATCATCGTGACCATCGCGCTGGGTTTCGTGATCCGCTTTGCCGTCGGCGAAATCTGGGGACATGAGCCGCAATCGCTGCGTTCGCCGCTGGCGCTGGGCGATGTGCGCATCGGCGAGCTGGTCCTTGGGCTGGCCGATATCGCCGTGATCATCGTGACCGTGATCATGACCTTCCTGCTGTGGCAGTTTTTCCAGCGCACCAAGATGGGTCTGGCCATGCAGGCGGCCAGCCAGAACCAGATGGCGGCCTATTACATGGGCATCCCGGTCAAGCGGATCCAGGGCATGGTCTGGGCGCTGGCGGGGATCGTGGCGGCGGTTGCGGGCATCCTTTATGCCTCGAAGGGCGCGCTGGACCCGACGGCGGGTTTCATCGGGATCAAGGCCTTTGCTGCTGCGGTGATCGGGGGGTTCGGCAGTTTGCCCGGCGCGCTTCTGGGCGGGTTGATCGTGGGCGTGATCGAGCCTTTCGCCTCGCGCTACCTGCCGCCGGGCTGGAGCCAGATCGCCCCCTACGCCCTGCTGATCGCGGTCCTGCTGTTCCGCCCCCATGGCCTGTTTGCACAGGTCCGAGCGAAGAAGGTCTGAGCCGATGAGATTCCATTTCAAGACAGATTACGATCAGGACATCCGCCTGTTCGAGGATGGATGGACCTTCAGTCTTTACGCGGCCTTGCTGGTCCTGGCCCTGGCGCTTCCGCTGATGATCGACCCGTTCTTTCTGGGCGAGGCCACGAACGTTCTGATCTGGGCGATCGCCGGGCTGGGCCTGATGCTGCTGACCGGACAGACCGGGCAGGTCAGCCTTGGGCATTCGGCCTTCATGGCACTGGGGTGCTATTCCTGTGTGCTGATGATGGAGGCCAATGTGCCCTTCGTGCTGGCCTTTCTGCTGGCCGGGGTGATCACGGGGGTCGTGGGCGCGCTGATCGCCATTCCCGCGCTGAAGCTGCACGGGGTCTATCTGGCGATTGCCACGCTGGCGCTGGCGATCCTGGCGGATGACATCATCGTGCTGCTGAAGGAATGGACCGACGGGGTAAACGGCAAGATGTCGCCCCCCATCGACCTGTTCGGCTATGAGATCAGCCGCTGGAACAACCCGATCGAGTGGTATTACCTGACCCTGGCCGTGGTGCTGATGGTCACGCTGTTCTATCGCAACCTGCTGCGCGCGCCGCTGGGCCGGGCCTTTGCCGCCGTGCGCGACAGCGAGATTTCGGCACAGGCCATGGGCGTCAACGTGGCGCAGACCAAGACCATCGCCTTCGGCATTTCCTGCGCGATCACAGGTCTGGGCGGGGCGCTGATGGGCCTGTTCGCGGGGGCTTTCAACAACGAGACCTTCAACTTCCTGCTGTCGATCCAGTTGCTGATGATGATCGTCGTGGGGGGGCTTGGCTTTATCCACGGGGCGTTCCTGGGGGCGGTGGTGATCGCCTTCCTGCCCCAGGTCCTGTCGATGACGACTGATCTTTTCGGGCGCGGTGTCGCGATCCCCGGCCTGGAATCGGGTGTCTTCGGGGTGATCCTGATCCTGTTCATCCTGTTCGAGCCGATGGGGCTCTATGGACGCTGGTTGAAGATCCGGGTGTTCCTCGAACTGTTCCCCTTTGCCCGCAAGGACATGTTCAAGCGGCAGAAAAGCTATCTGAAGACGGAGCGGCTGAGATGAGTTTGCTGGAACTGGACAGCGTCACGCTGAAATTCGGCGGGCTGACGGCGGTGAACAACCTGTCGATGTCGGTCGAGGAAGGTCAGGTCTTTGCCCTGGTCGGGCCGAACGGCGCGGGCAAGTCGACCGTGTTCAACCTGATCTCGCGCTTTTACACGCCGGTCACGGGGTCGATCACTTTCGACGGGCAGGACGTCTTGAAGATGGCCCCGCATGAGGTGCCCAACCTTGGTATCGCGCGCACCTTCCAGAACATCGAGTTGTTCCATCAGGCGACCGTGTTGCAGAACCTGCTGGTCGGGCGGCATCGGCACCGGCAGACCAACTTGATCGCGCAGATGCTGCATCTGCCGTCCGTGCGCGCCGAGGAGCGGGCGCATCGCCACGCGGTGGAAGAGGTGATCGATTTCCTGGACCTGCAACCCTACCGCAATTCGCGCATCGCGGGCCTTCCTTACGGTGTGCGCAAGGTGGTGGAACTGGGGCGGGCGCTGGCGTCGAAACCGCGGATGCTGCTGCTGGACGAGCCTGCATCAGGCCTGTCGGTCGAGGAAACGCAGAACATGCGCTGGTGGATCGACGATATCCGGCGCCACATGGGGATCACCGTGCTGATGGTCGAACATGACATGGGGCTGGTCGGCAAGGTCTGCGACCGCGTTCTGGCGCTGGCCGATGGCGCGAAGCTGGCCGAAGGCACACCCGCCGAGGTGCAGTCGCATCCCAAGGTGATCGAGGCCTATCTTGGCACCAATGCCGTGAGCAAAGGGGGTAAGGTGGCATGAGCGATCTGTTGCTGGAAGTGCGCAACCTTGAAACCTTCTATGGGCCGATCATGGCGATCCGCGGGGTCAGCCTGGAGGTGCGCAAGGGCCGCGTCGTCACCGTGCTGGGCGCCAATGGCGCGGGCAAGACGACCTTGCTCAAGACCATTTCCGGGATCATGGACCCTGAAAAGGGCAAGATCATCTTCGAGGGCCAGGAGATCCAGGGCTGGGAACCGCACCGCGTGGTCAAGGCGGGCGTCGTGCATGTGCCCGAGGGGCGCGAGGTCTTCCCCCTGCTGACGGTCGAGGAAAACCTTGCGCTGGGGGCCTATACCCGCAGCGACAAGGCCGAGATCGCCCGCGACCGCGATCTTGTTTTCAACTATTTCCCCATTCTGGCCGAGCGGCGCAAGCAGGAGGCGGGCACCCTGTCGGGCGGGCAGCAGCAGATGCTGGCCATCGGGCGCGGTCTGATGCTGCGACCCAAGATCATGCTGCTGGACGAACCCAGCCTTGGCCTGTCGCCGCTGCTGACGCAGGAAATCTTTGCGATCCTCAAGCGCCTGAACAAGGATGAGGGCGTGACGATGATGCTGGTCGAACAGAACGCCGCCGTGGCGCTGGATCTGGCCGACGATGGTTACGTGATGGAACTGGGCCGCATCGTGATGTCGGGCACCGCCGACCGGCTTGCCGCATCCGAGGATATCCAGAGCTTCTATCTGGGCCATGACACCGAAGGCGCGCGCGGCGAACGTCGCTGGAAGCGCAAGAAGACTTGGCGTTGAAAACATGGAGGCAAGGGCATGACAAAGCACGATCCCATCCAGCCACAGGTCGCCGTCAACGGGGTATCGCTGAACGCGACACCGGGGCAACGCCCGCTGGTGATCGATGGTTGCACCACCCTGCCCGGCCTGTTCCAGTCGCGTTGCAGCACGCTTGGCAGCCGCACCGCGCACCGGGAAAAGGATCTTGGCATCTGGAAGGCCTATAGCTGGGCCGATTACTGGAACCATGCACGCCTGATCGGGCTGGGCCTGAAGCGGCTGGGACTGGAGCGCGGGCGCGTGGTTTCGATCCTGTCCGAGGATCGCAAGGAATGGCTTTATGCCGACATGGGCATTCAATGCGTGGGCGGCATTTCATCGGGCGTGTACACGACCGACAGTTCCAGCCAGCTGGCCTATATCCTGAAGGACAGCGACACCCAGTTCCTGATCGTCGAGAACGAGGAACAGCTGGACAAGTTCCTTGAGATCCCGGACGGCGCGCCGGGCGTCGAGAAGGTCATCATCCTTGAGGATGAGGGCCTGCACGATCTGAAGGGCGAGCGGTTCCTGTTCCTGGAAGAGCTCTACGATCTGGGCCGGTTGCATCTGGCCGAACATCCCAAACTGTTCGAGGCCGAGATCGACAAGGCGCAGGCCGGTGATATCGCCCTGCTGATCTATACATCCGGCACCACGGGCGCGCCCAAGGGTGCGATGCTGAGCCATGAGAACATCATGGCGGCAATCGAAGGGGGCATCCGCGCCCTGCCCACGGATTCCAGCGCCGAACAGCTGTGTTTTCTGCCGCTGTGCCATATCCTCGAGCGGGACAGCTCGATCTATTTCCCGCTGGCGGTGCGGTCCACGGTGAATTTCGCCGAAAGCCCCGAGACGGTGTTCGACAACCTGCGCGAGGTCAGCCCGCATGTCTTTACGGCCGTGCCGCGCGTCTGGGAAAAGGTCTATTCCCGCGTGACCGTGCTGTCGATGGAGGCGACGACGCTGGGCAAGTTCGCCTTCAAGGCGGCACTGGGTGTGGGCATGAAGCGCGCCACGCTGATGCAGGCGGGCAAACCCGTTCCCGCGACCACCGCGCTGGGTTACAAGCTGGCGGATTTCTTCGTGTTCCGGAACCTGCGCCAGATGCTGGGGCTGGACCGTCTGCGGCAGGGCACATCGGGCGCGGCCCCCATCAGCCCTGCCCTGCTGATGTGGTATCGTGCCATCGGCGTGCCGCTGCTGGAAGGCTACGGCATGACCGAAAACGCAGGGCTGGCCACCGTGAACACCGAGGATGACAACCGCCCCGGCACCGTGGGCCGCGCCGTGCCCGGCGTGCAATTGCGCATCGCGGATGATGGAGAGATCCAGACATTCGGGCTGAACAATTTCATGGGCTACTGGCGCAACAACGAAAAGACGGCCGAGACCTATACCGATGACGGCTGGCTGCGCACCGGGGATATCGGGCGGCTGGAGGATGACGGGTTCCTGACGATCACGGGCCGCCTGAAGGACATCATCATCACGGCGGGCGGCAAGAACATCACCCCGGCCGAGATCGAAAGCCGATTGAAGTTCAGCCACTATGTCTCGGATGCGGTGGTGATCGGCGACAAGCGCAAGTTCCTGACCTGCCTGATCATGATCGACCAGGAAAACGTCGAGAAATACGCACAGGACAACAAGGTTCCGTTTTCGGATTTTGCTTCGCTGTGCCGGGCGGAACCTGTGCTGGACCTGATCCGCGCCGAGGTGGATCAGGTCAACAAGGAGTTCGCCCGCGTGGAACAGATCAAGGATTTCCGCCTGATCGACGTTCTGCTCACGGCGGAGGACGAAGAGCTGACGGCAACGATGAAACTGCGCCGCAGCTTTGTCGAAAAGCGCCACAAGGCGCTGATCGATGATATGTACAAATGAATCCCGCAATCGGGGTGTTTCTGGGAGGAGACCAAACATGAAGAAAATGATGACATCGCTGTTTGCCGGTGCGGTCGCTCTGGGCATGGCCCAGGCCGCCGTGGCGCAAACGCAGGGCGTGACCGACACAGAGGTGGTTCTGGGTTCGGTAAACGACCTGTCCGGCATCTTCGCCGCAGTGGGCGTGCCTGCCGTCAATGGCGCCAACCTCAAGTTCGACCAGGTGAATGCGGCCGGTGGCATCCATGGCCGCCAGATCCGTTTCGTGGTCGAGGATCACGCCTATCAGCTGCCGAAATCGACGCAGGCCTACAACAAGCTGATCAACCGCGATCAGGTGTTCGCCAACCTGCTGAGCCTTGGCACGCCGCACAACCTGGCCGGTTTCCAGTTGATGGACCCCAAAGGCATCTTCAACATCAACCCGCTGACCGCCGCGCGCGAGATGCTGCAGGAACCGGTGGACAACAAGTTCACGGGCTTTTCCAGCTACTATGACCAGACCACGGCCGGCATGCGCTACCTGGCCAAGGAATACGGGCTGACCAAGGTCTGCACCATGTACCTGCCGACCGATTTCGGGCTGGAAATCTCGAACGCGACGAAAGAGCAGGCCGAGGGCCTTGGCATGACTTTCGTGTCGGAAACCACGCACAAGCCCGATGAGCAGGAATTCGTGGGCGCCGTGCAGAAACTGCGCGCTGATGGCTGCCAGGTCGTGACCATGGCGCTGGGTGTGCGTGCAGGGATCACCGTTGTGGGCACTGCCAAGCAGCTGGGCTGGACCGACGTCAAGTTCCTGGCAACCTCGGCCGGTTTCCTTGAAGCCGTCGCCGCCGTGCCCGGCGGTGTGACCGATGGCCTTTATGCCGCGTCCGGCTGGGTGGACCTTCAGGCCCGCCGCGACGACGCAGCCCCGGCCAAGTTCATCGCCGAGTATGAGGCCGCATTCGGTCAACCCGCGACCGGCTTTGCGATGCTGGGCTACAATGCCGCGGATACCGTGGTGCGCGCACTGGAAGCGGCAGGTCCCGATCTGACGCAGGACAGCTTCCGCGCTGCGATGGAGAACCTGGAATATTACAGCGACCTGCTGGATACCCAGATCAAGTACACCCCCGACAACCATCAGGGTGCCAATGACATCACCATTTCGGTGGTGGAAGGCGGTCTGTGGAAGCTTGTTGGCCGCGAGTAATCGGGCAGGGCCGGATCAACCGGAAAGGGGCGCTTCGGCGCCCCTTTTTGCATCAGACGTCATGTTTGATGCCGATTTTACCGGGTGGCGCTGCCTGTTTTTCTCGAAAAACTGAGTTTTCTCGGAAAAATTGTATTTCAAAAGATTGGCTCTCTTGTAGTTCCCATTCGGTGCCGCCAGTATGTCCGCAATGTGGCGAGGGACCCGCGCGATGCGATTAAGCTTGCAATTTCCGCAGCTTGCGAAGGCAGACCTTTTCGAGGACATGGATCCGAAAGACGTTTCAGAGTTCCTGGACGGGTGTGCGTTGAGAACCGTACCTACTGGTACGGTCATTTTGCAGCAGGGCACGGAAGTGCCCGGGACGGTTCTGATCGCCCATGGTTGCGTCGAAGTCACGTTGATGAACGCGCATGGTCACGTGGCGATCATTCACCACGCGCGCGAAGGCGAAACCCTGGGCGAGATCGAAAGCATCTCGCGCGAGCCATGCCTTGCCAGTTGCACCTCGGTGGGACCGGCGACATACCTGACCTGCCCTGTCGACCAGTTGGTCAGACATCTGTCCAACCCTCTGATCCAGCGCAATATCATGCGGATCACCCGGGCGCGGCTGCAGCGCGACAACGAACGCAATTATGTCGATCAGAATTACCCGCTGGATCGACGGATCTGCGCCTATCTGCTGCGGCTGGCCGATCGCAACAACAGGGTGTCGCAAAGCCAGGGCTATATCGCCAAGCTGGCCAACTGTTCGCGCCAGTCGATCAACCGCGCGCTTGCCGGGCTGCGGGATGACGGGTTGATCATGATCGAAAAGGGCAAGATCCGCATTCTGGACCGGATCGGGCTGGAACTGAGGCTGGCAGGGCAGACGGCTGCGGCCCCTCAGCCGGAGATGGGGATGACATCCACCGACTGACGGCTGCTTTGTGCGCCCGAAACACGCAGGATGCCCTTCACCGGGGACACATCGGCATAGTCGCGCCCCCATGCGACCTCGATATGGTCCATCCCGGCCTGACAATCATTGGTCGGATCGAAATCGATCCATCCGGTTTCCGGACCACACCAGGCCCGGACCCATGCATGCATCGCATCAGCCCCTTCAAGCCGGGGCTTGCCGGGCGGAGGCAATGTGCGCAGGAACCCGCTGACATAGCCCGCAGGTATGCCAAGGCTGCGCAGTGCCGCGATCATGATATGGGACATGTCCTGACAGACACCGTGACGGTTCGCAAAGGCCTCGGCCACGGGGGTGTCGACGGTGGTTGCCTTGGCATCGAAACGAATGTCGCGATTTAGGGCGTGCCCGATGGCCAGAACCACCTGCTGGCAGGTGACATCCGGATCCAGATCCTGGCGCAGCCGGGCCGCGTATTCGGCGATGCTGGGCAGATGCGGAACCCGCACGGACGGTGCCACGAAATGAAGGGGCGATATGCCGTCCAGATCACGACAGCTTCGCAAGACCCTGTCCAAATCCGACAGGCGGATCGAAAGCGGCAGCCAGCCTTCTGACGCTTGCCGTTCCACCCGCGCCTTGAGGGTCAGATCAATGTGATCATGCGCGCCGCTGAGGGCGAATTCGACGGTGGGATTAAGGAAGAAATCCCGCCAGGATCGCCGCTCGACGGGGGGCGGCGTGATCTCGATCAGGCTGGCGACAACCCGTTGGCGCCCCGGCACATCCAGCGGCGTGATCCGCACCATCTGCCGCCCGCCGGCTGCAGCGCCGGTGTAATCGTAGCGGATCTTGAGCGTGATGTCGTAAATCAAAAAAGGCTCGCTTTGCTACAGCAGAAAGGCATCATGCAAGGCCGTGGACAAGGCCAGCAGGTCACCGTGCAGGGCGCGCAGCGCCGTGCCATCCAGCGTCTCGACCCTGAACAATGCCAGGCGCGTGTCAAGTTCAAGCACGCGGCGCTCGAATTCGGTCATGTCGGAGCCGGGCCGATGCGCGGCCAGCTCTTGCACACGGTGACGTATGGCAATCAGCTGAAACCTGATCGAGCGCGGGTTCTGCGGATCCAGCGCCAACATGTCGATGACGCTGTTGCGGGTCGTGGTCACGGCATAGCGCTGACGATGGATCATGATGCTGTCGCCGATCTCGATCACCAGGTCCAGCGCCCCCTCGGGCGCATCCGGCTCTGCGGTGACGGCCAGAAGATCGGCCAGCATCGCCGCACGTTCAAGCGAACGGCCGATGGTCAGGAATTGCCAGCCCGTGGCGCGATACATGTTCTCGTGCACAAGGCCCGAAAAACCGGCGATCTTGCGCAACAGCACGCTGAGCGCGAGGGCCGCGTCGCTGCCGTCCTGTGCTGTCAAGGCGATCCGCCCCATGGATTTCTCGAGATCCTTGAGAGCGGCCCAGCCATCCACCGAGAAACGGTCGCGGATCTGGCTGGCGCTGCCGACGGCGCGGCCCTGGGTCTGGCGCAGCCCCTCTGGTAGGGGATGATCCACCTCGACCCCCTGAAAGGCCAGGCGCGCGCGGATGAGGGTCAGGAGGGGTTCGGTTGCGGCTTCGTCCAGTCGGCTGTGATAGGCCCGCAAAAGGCGCAGAATGCCTTCGGTCCGTTCCACATAGCGGCCCAGCCAGAACAGGTTATCCGCCGCGCGCGACGGCAGCGGGCCCAGCTGCGCACGCTGAAAGGGCTTGTCGGCCGGTGCCAGCATGCTGACGGGTTCGACAGCGTCATCGCTGACGACCCAGACATCGGCCACGGCGCCGCCCTGCCGCATCGCGATGGCCGTGGCATCCTGGCCTGTGCCGATACGGCCAAATCCGCCGGGCATGACCTGCCAGCCCTGCGGCGTGCGCGCCAGAAAGACCCGGATCGTCATCGGGCGCGGCACGAGCGTTCCACCTTCGAACACCGGAGTTGTCGACAGGGTCACCAATTCCTGCCCGACAAGGTTGGGGCCATTGTCGGTGAGCCAGGCATCCAGCTCTTCCACATCGGCGCCACGCATCCGGCCACCGATCGCATGCGGTGCATTGGTCTCGAAAGGCATGCGCGTGGACAGCGCCGGGCCGATCATCATGCGGTCCGCATGGGCGCGCACATGGGCCAGTTCATCCGGCTGGCCGCACCACCATGTCGCGACATTGGGCAGGGTCAGCGGCTGACCGGTCAAGTGCCGCGATATCGCGGGAAGAAACGCCATCAGGGCCTGTGTCTCAAGCACGCCCGCGCCAAGGGCGTTGACCATCGTGACCTGTCCCTGACGGATCGCCGAGACAAGGCCAGGCGTGCCGATCTGCGACTGCTCGTTCAGTTCCAGCGGATCGGTCCAGGCCGAGTCCATGCGCCGCCACAGCACCTCGACCGGGACGGGACCCTGCACGGTGCGCACCTGAAGCCGGCCATCCTGCACGATCAGATCCTCACCCGCCAGCAGGCTGAGCCCGAGGTAACGCGCGATATAGGCCTGTTCGTAGTAGGTGTCGGTCAGCGGCCCGGGCGTCAGGATGCCGATCCGCGCGGCGGGATCATCGCGCAACTGGTCCAGACCTTCGCGGAAGGCGCGGAAGAAGCCGGCCAGGCGATGCACGTTGGTCTGCCGGAACAGATCGGGAAAGACACGCGATGTCGCCACCCGGTTTTCCAACGCAAATCCGGCCCCCGAAGGCGCATCTGTCCGGTCGGCCAGCACCCACCAGCGCCCATCCGGGCCGCGCCCGATCTCGAAGGCCAGGAAATGCAGATAATGCCCGCCGTGCGGCGCAATGCCCACCAGGGGGCGCAGCCATTCGGGGTTCTGCGCGATCAGGCTGGCGGGCAGATGTCCTTCGGCCACCAGGCGGTTCGGCCCGTAAAGGTCCGCCATCACGGTTTCCAGAAGATCGGCGCGCTGGATCAGACCATGGCTGATATGGTGCCATTCCGCCTCGGGCAGGATGATCGGGACCGGGCTGAAGGGCCAGTCGCGCCCCGACAGGGTGGTGTCACCGTAGCTGCGAAAGAACACGCCCGCATCGGCCAGGTACTGATCGCCGCGCGCGATGTCATGGGCCATCTCATCCGCGCCAAGGCGCGACATATGCGCAATCAGGTCGGCCCAGCCGGGTCGCATCCGCCCGGCCTCGTCACACAGTTCGTCCGGCACACCCGGCAAGGGGCGATAGCTCTGAAACAGATGCATCCCCTTGTCGTCGGTTTGCGCCGGATCCGCCATCAGATGCCGGCCGCCCGCCGCAGATCAAGGGTCATCGGCGCCTCGGGATGGGGCACCTCAGCAACGGGTTCGTAGAAGCCTGCCGTATGGCCATGCGGTTCGAAACGCGCAAGCCGCCGCGCCTCGGCCTCGTTGCCGTTGACGGGGAAGGTATCGTAGTTCCGCCCGCCGGGATGGGCGACGTGATAGGTGCAGCCGCCCAGCGCACGCCCGGTCCAGGTATCGTAGATGTCGAAGGTCAGGGGCGCGTTGACCGGCAGCACCGGATGCAGCGCCAAGGGCGGCTGCCATGCCTTGAAACGCACGCCTGCCACGGCGACACCATTCGCCCCCGTCTTTTGCAGGGGCAGACGGCGCTTGTTGCAGGTGACGACATAGCGATCAGGATCGGTGGTGGTCAGCTTTGCCTGCAGGCGTTCGACAGAGCTGTCGGTATAGCGCACCGTGCCGCCGATGGCGCCGGTTTCCCCCAGCACATGCCATGGCTCAAGCGCCTACCGCAGTTCCAGCGTGGCGCCTTCGACCGTGAGTTCACCGCAGAAAGGGAAACGGAATTCGGCCTGCGCCTTGAACCAGCCTGCATTCAGGTCGAAACCGTGCCGGCGCAGGTCTGCCAGCACCTCGAGGAAATCGGCCCAGACGAAATGCGGCAGCATGAAGCGATCCGACAGGGTCGTGCCCCAGCGGGTCAGGCTGCCCTTGATCGGGTTGGCCCACATGCGCGCGATCAGGGCGCGGATCAGCAGTTGCTGCGCCAGCGACATGCGCGGGTTGGGCGGCATCTCGAAACCGCGGAATTCGACCAGACCCAATCGCCCGGTGGGACCATCGGGGGAATAGAGCTTGTCGATGCAGATCTCGGCGCGGTGGGTGTTGCCCGTGACGTCGACCAGAAGGTTGCGGAACAGGCGGTCCACCAGCCAGGGCGCGGGCGGTGTCCCCTGCCCCGGCATGGGCACCTGGGCCAACGCGATTTCCAGTTCGTAAAGCGCATCCATCCGCGCCTCGTCGATGCGCGGGGCCTGGCTGGTCGGTCCGATGAACAGCCCCGAGAAGAGGTAGGACAGCGAGGGGTGCCGCTGCCAGTGCAGCACCAGGCTGGCCAGCAGATCGGGACGGCGCAGGAAGGGGCTGTCGGCGGGGGTCGATCCGCCAACCACCACATGGTTGCCGCCGCCGGTGCCGGTATGGCGACCGTCGATCATGAACTTGTCGGCCCCCAGCTTGAGCTGTCGCGCCTCTTCATAGACCGCTTCGGTCGTGGCCACGCACTCTTGCCAGGTATGGGCCGGGTGAATGTTCACCTCGATCACACCGGGATCGGGGGCGACACGGATGACGTTCAGGCGCGGATCATGCGGCGGGCCGTAGCCTTCGATATGGACAGGCAGGCCCAGCTTCTTCGCGGCCGCCTCGGCGGCGGCGACAAGATCAAGGTAATCCTCGACCTGTTCGACCGGGGGCATGAAAACACAGAGCCGCCCGTCGCGGGGTTCGATGGAAATGGCGGTGCGCACTGCGCCGCCCAATTCGCCGATGCGCTGTTCGTTCTGGGTCTGGCCGGGTTCGGATGCCGTGAAGCGTGTGGCCTGTGCCGGATGCTGGGCGGGACCATCCGCAGGCGTATCCGGTTCGGGTGCCTGTTCAGGCGCAAACCCCGGCAGCGGGCCACGATCCTCGAACGGGTCCGAAGGGATCACATGGGGATACTGCGCTTCGGGGATATGCGGCAAGGCCGACAGCGGCAGGCGATAGCCCACGGGGCTGTCGCCCGGCACAAGGAACAGGTGACCGCGCCGCAGGGTCCATTTCTCGGACCGCCAGACACGCCCGGTGGCGCGGGCCTGCCAACGCTGCACCGGCAGCACGAAACCCGAAGGTTCCGTCAGCCCACGCGCGAAGATGCGAGCGATGCGGTTGCGTTCTTCGGGATCCTTCAGCTCGGAATTCTGCGGGGTCACATTTTCGGGCAGGTTGCCTTCCTTGATGATCCATTCGGCGGGATCCTCATAGGCGGGGGTCACGTTCTCGGACGGCACGCCCAGTTGGCTGGCCATGGTTTGCAACAGGCTTGCCGCCTGTTCGGGCGTGGCAGTGGCATCGGTCTTTTCGGGCGCGATCAGATCCGGATCGGTCCAGATCGGCTGACCATCGCCGCGCCAATAAAGCGAAAAGGTCCAGCGCGGCAGACTTTCGCCCGGATACCATTTGCCCTGGCCATAATGCAGAAAACCGCCCGGCGCGAAACGGTCGCGCAGGCGGCGGATCAGGGCATCGGCGAAGATGCGTTTGGTGGGGCCGACCGCGTCGGTGTTCCATTCCGGCGCTTCGAAATCGAGGGTCGAGACGAATGTCGGCTCGCCGCCCATGGTCAGGCGCACATCGCCCTCTTTCAAAGCGGCGTCCACCTTTTCGCCCAGTGCGTTCAACTCGGCCCATGCGGCATCGGAGAAGGGTTTCGTGATACGCGGATGTTCGGCCACGCGCGCCACCGACATGTCGAAGTCGAAGGTGACATTGGCGGCGCTCGCCATGCCGGAAATGGGCGCTGCATTGCGGTAATGCGGCGTCGCGGCCAGGGGAATGTGGGATTTGCCTGTCAGCAGGCCCGATGTCGGATCAAGCCCGATCCAGCCGGCGCCGGGCAGATAGACCTCGGCCCAGGCGTGCAGGTCGGTGAAATCATGGGTTGCGCCCACAGGGCCGTCGACGGCGATCAGGTCAGGCTTCAACTGGATCAGATAGCCCGAGACGAAGCGCGCGGCAAAGCCAAGGTGGCGCAGCACCTGCACCAGAAGCCAGCTTGTGTCGCGGCACGATCCCTTGGCTGTCTCAAGCGTCTGTTCCGGGGTCTGCACACCCGGTTCCAGCCGGATGACATAGCCGATATCCTGCGCGAGGCGGGCATTCAGGCCGACCACGAAATCGACGGTCCGTGTCCGGTCGCGCGGCACCGTATCAAGCCAGCGCTGCAGGCGCGGACCCGCGGGTTCGGCGGTGCGATAGATCACGAGGTCGGGCGCGATATCCTCGGGGTAGTCGAAGGGCCATTCCTCGGCCGTATCCTCGACGAAGAAGTCAAAGGGGTTGTAGACCGTCATGTCGGCCGTCAGGTCGACCTCGATCTTCAATTCGCGCACCGGCTCGGGGAAGACATAGCGCGCCAGCCAGTTGCCATAGGGATCCTGCTGGTAGTTCACGAAGTGATCCGCCGGGCTGACCTTGAGCGAATACGACACGACGCGGGTGCGGCTGTGTGGTGCGGGGCGCAGCCGGATCACCTGTGGCCCAAGACTGACGGGGCGATCGTAGATGTAGTGGGTCAGGTGATGAATGCTGGCTAGGATCGACATGAGCACCTTTCCGGTCTGGTCTGCCAGACTGTTTTTTCACAGCCCCCCCGATCATGCCATCACAAACTGAAACCCTGCCGGGTTTGCAGGGCATTCGCCCGAAATTCCGGCAAACGATTGATCAGCCTTGGTGCAGCCGCCTGCGCTGCTGTCCGTTTTCGTCGAAATTGGCGGGGTCCAGCCATGCCTGAAAGCCCGCCTTGAGGCGTGGCCAGTCGCCGTCGGTGATCGCGTACCATGCCGTGTCGCGGCTGCGCCCCTTGTAGGTGGTCGCCTGTCGAAAGGTCCCTTCATAGGTGAAACCAAGCCGCAGGGCCGCGCGGCGCGAGGGCGCGTTCAGCGCATCGCATTTCCATTCATAGCGCCGATACCCCAGCTCTTCGAAGGCGCGGGACATCATGAGGAACATCGCTTCGGTTGCGGCGCGGGTCCGTGAGAGGGCAGGCGCAAAGTTGATATTGCCCACCTCGATCACGCCATGCGCCGGGTCAATGCGCATCAGGCTGGCCACGCCAAGGGGCTGCCCCTTGACCAGAATGGTATGAAACAGCGGATCGTCGGTCAGGCATGTCTCGTCCATCCAGGCCCGATAAGCCACAAGATCGGCAAAGGGCCCTTTCGGCAGGTAGGTCCAGATGCGCCCTTCGGCATCCGCCGCATAGGCAGCGTAGAGGGCCGCGGCATGTGCGTCGGGGTCCAGCGGCACCACATCGCACCACCGGCCCTGCATCGGACTGCGGGGCGGACGCGGGCGCGGCAGCGAGACGTCAAGCGGCGCGCCGATGGGTTGGCCCAGTTCATTGAAATACTCTGCCATGACACACCTTTCCGCCCTTGTTTGCCCGAGCCTAGCAGCAGCCTGTTCGCGGCGGCCAGAGCCAGTTTTGACCGGCTTCTACAGCCAAAGGTCGCAGCAGCCGCCTGGCATCGTCTGCAACGCCGGATGACCGCGAAAGATGTGGGCACATCATGCGGTACGCACCAGCACCACCACAACAATCCTGCACCTGACTGGGATAAATCAGCGTTTTATTGCATGAAATTTCAAATCACGCCACGGATCGCAGGCTTTGGCCCGGTCGCGCAGTTTGGCGCCCTTGCTACATCGGGCGCAGGATCATCTGGGTCTGGGTCACGATCGCGGCCAGCTTGCCTTCGCCATTCGTGATCGTGGTCTGCCACACCATCGTCGAGCGCCCCTTGTGCAGCGGCACAGCGACGGCGCGGGCGACGTCGCCCATAGCCACGGGGCGAAAGAAATTGGTCTTGCTTTCGATGGTCGAGGTCCCCTCGCCCGCCTTGAGGTTCAGGAAGGTCGCCGTCCCGCCAAGGTTATCGGCCATGGCCATGAAAGCCCCGCCATGAAGGCTGCCGTTCCGATTGACCAAGGCTTCGGTCACCGGCATTTCCGCTTCAATACGGTCTGGATGGACCGACAGGATCCGCATGCCAAGGGTCTGCCCGAATGGTGGCTGCGCCTGCGCGATGCTGTCGATCCGTGCCTGTTCTTCCTTGTCGATCTCGGTCATGTCGTCCCCCTTGCCTTGCGGCCATCATCACCGGGGATGCAAGCGTGTCAATGCAGGCCGCTGTGCCGCTGCGGTCTTGCCGCCCGTCCGTGCAGGTTGTAGCCCTGTCGCATGCTGGTGCTGGAAAACATCATCACCGATCGGGGATCACGCTACGCGGTGTCGGGCGGGGATTGCCGGTCAGAGGCCGAGGCGCGCGCTTTCGTCAAAGCGCTGTGCAAACGCAAGAAATTCGCCCGCGCGACGCATCACAGCTGGGCATTGATGACGGATGGTCAGCCCCTGAAAGCCGATGACGGCGAAGCAGGCGCTGGAATGGTGATCCTGCGGATGCTGGAACGCGAGGGCCTGCAGGATCATGTTGTCGTCGTCACGCGCTGGTATGGTGGCAAGCACCTGGGGGGCGACCGCTTTCGGCATGTCCAGGATGCGGTCAGGCACTATCTTGAGCAGATCGGGCATCAAGGGGTCTTGGATCGACCGTGACGCAACATGTCGGGGTTCGAATACCACAGGCATGGCAATTTCCGATTTATCTGCCTATGGTTGATTATTGATCAAGATGTTCGCTTGACGCAGAGTGCCTGCGGCAAGATCGCATCTGACGCCTCTTGCCCCATCAGCCTTGCTGCCCGCAGGCCCCTTGTTAAAGAACCGTCCGGCCATCCGACACAGGCGCCGGACATCCCATGGAGGTCCCGACCGTCATGACCGGAACTTTCCAGAAGATCGCGACAGTGCTTGCCCAAAGGTTGCTCAGGCCGACGGCCCTGACCGTTGTGATCGTCACCATGGTCATGTCCGGCCTGTGGATCGCTGCGGAAAAGCGCAACCGGATGTTTCATTCCCAACAATTGCGGATCAATGTCATCAATGACCTGACGTTGCTGCGCACGCGGATTGAAGGCGAGGTGACGGGCAATGTGCAACTGATCCGTGGTCTGATCGCCACGCTGATCACGGAACCGGACATGAAACAGGCCCGTTTCGCCGAGATCGCCAAGGGGCTGATCGGGGAAAATTCGGCAATCCGCAATGTCGCCGCGGCGCCCGACATGATCATCAGAATGGTCTATCCGCTGGCCGGGAACGAGGCCTCGCTTGGGCTCAACTACCTCGAGATCGCGGCACAGCGCAGAGCTGCGGTTCAGGCGCGTGATACGGGCGAGATGGTCTTTGCCGGCCCCGTCGCCCTGGTCCAGGGGGGCACAGGTTTCATCGGCCGGTTTCCCGTGATGATCCCGGACGCCAATGGTGGCCGTTTCTGGGGCCTTGTCTCGACCGTGATCAGTGACGATACGCTCTATCGGGCTGCCGGATTGCTGCAACCCGATCTGCCGATGCGGATCGCCCTGTCGGGACGCGATGGCGCGGGGTCTGCCAACGATGTCTTCTTCGGCGATCCCGCGGTCCTGTCCGCCGATCCGGTCACGCTGGACGTGCTGCTGCCCAGTGGACAATGGCGGCTTTCGGCGGTTCCCGTCGCGGGCTGGGACATGAGCCCGCCGACAACGCCAATCCTGCGGGCGGTCATGCTGGCCGCATGGTTGCTGCTGCTGCTGCCAAGCGTTCTGATGGGGCGGCTGATCGAAGATCGGCAGGCCAGCATCCGGGACCTCGAGACATCGAACAATGCGCTGAACAATCGCATGGCCGAACTTGAAAAGGCACGCCAGGAACAGAACCGGACCGAGGCAAAGCTGCGCGAAAGTCTGCAGGCACAGGAACAGATCAACGCCCGTTTCGCGGAAGTGTCGGACATCAGCGGCTCGTGGGTCTGGGAGCAGGATGCCGATCTGCGCTTCACGCATGTTTCGCCGGGCTACACCAAGCTGACAGGCTATGACGCCTCGATCCTGCTGGGCCGGACACGCGACCAGCAGCGTGCCATGCTGCCGCGGGCGTTCGGCCAGGCCGATTGGGAGGGGCTGGCCCAAAAGATCGCGGCGCGCGAGCCCTTCAGCGAGTTCAACTTCGGTTTCCGGGCCAGGGATGGGCGGGAGTTGTGGCTGATGATCAGCGGCACGCCGTCCTTCGACAGCAACGGCCGCTTTCTGGGGTACCGCGGGGCAGGCACGGATGTGACCAGCATTCATGCGGCGACCCTGGCCGCGCAGGAGGCCAACCGCACCAAGTCCATGTTCCTTGCCAACATGAGCCACGAGATCCGCACTCCGATGAACGGCATCCTGGGCATGGCGGAAATGCTGGAACGCACGCTGACCCTGGACAATCAGAAAAGAATGATCGGCGTGATCCGCAACAGCGGCGAGGCGCTTCTGGCCATCCTGAACGACATTCTGGATCTGTCCAAGATCGAAGCGGGCAAGCTGACGCTGGAAAACATCCCCTTTCGTCCCGATGAGATCGCGAACCGGATCGAAACCCTGCACCGGCCAAGGGCGCAGGAGAAAGGGCTGCGCCTGGAGGTCTTTACCGACAGCCGCGCCCGCAAGCCGCGCCTGGGTGATCCGCATCGCGTGGCCCAGATCCTGCACAACCTGATCAGCAATGCGATCAAGTTCACCGACAGCGGAAAGGTCTCGGTCTGGATCACGGTGCTGGCAGGGGGCGATATCCGCATCGAGGTGATCGACACCGGCATCGGCATGTCGACGGCGCAGCAAGAACGGATCTTCGATGAATTCGTGCAGGCGGACGGGTCGGTGACGCGCCGCTTCGGGGGAACAGGTCTTGGAATGTCCATCGTGCGCCGCCTTGTGGGGATGATGGATGGCCAGCTTGAACTTGCATCCGAAGAAGGCAAGGGCACGACCTTCATCGTGACGCTGCCGCTGCCCGAAGTCGAACAGTTGGCCAAGCCTGCCCAGCCCAGCCCGGCGGAAGGGCCAAGGGCGCAGCCCCAGGTCAATCTGACCGGGCTGCAAATTCTGGCCGCCGACGACAATGATGTGAACCTCGAGGTGCTGGGCGCCATGCTGGCCGAGACGGGCGCCCAGATCGTTCTGGCGCGCGATGGGCAGCAGGCGGTCGACGCCTTTGCGGCGCAGGCCTTCGATCTGTTGATCCTCGACATTTCGATGCCGGTGCTTGATGGCCCCTCGGCGCTTGGGCAGATGACGGCCCTGGCCGCGCAGGACGGGCGCAAGATGCCACCCGCGATCGCCTTCACCGCCAACCTGATGCCGCATCAGATCAGCGCACATCTGCAGGCGGGCTTCGTCGATGTCGTGGCGAAACCGCTGAAGCAACGCGCGCTGCTGGATCAGATCCAGCGCATCATCGCGCCCTCACAGGCCTAGGTTGCGGCTTGGGATCAGGCCCCATGGGCGGGTGATCCGTCCTCAGGCGGCGATGCGCGGCACGAAAATGGCGCGCGCGGCATCACAACTGTAGCCTTGCACCAGATCGGTCGCGCAATCGGCAAGATCCGCGATGCTGTCGAGGATGAAATCGACCTTGGCCTCGGGCATCAGCAAGTTCAGGTTCAGGCGGGTGAAGCCCGGCTTTGCCACTTCCTGCCCCGCCAGGATGGCATCGCGCAATGCGGCCGAAGCGGTTGCATCTATGCCCAGAAGGTCGTGCACATAGGGACCCGCGCAGGCGCAGCCGCCCCGCGCCTGGATACCGTAGCGGTCACTGAGAAGGCGGGTCACAAGCTGTTGATGCACGTATCCGCCCTGCCCGTCGGACAACCGGAAGGACAGGATCGGCAAGCGGTGCGGCAGGTCCGGCCCCAGAAGATCGATGCGGGGATGATGGCGCAGGCGCGCCTCGGCCCGCGCGATCAGGTCCTCGTTGCGCGTGGCGATCGCGTCAGTTCCCATCACATCCTTGACCAGAAAAGCCAGCGCGGCGCGGATGTCGCCGATCACGTCGGGGGTGCCCGCCTCTTCGCGCGCCTCAAGCGCCTGACTGTAATCATGGCTGTGCGGTGCGACGAAACGCACGGTTCCGCCCCCCGGCCATGTGGGTGTGCTGCTGCGCACGGCATCGCGGCGCAGGATCATCACACCGGAGGCCGCTGGCCCGCCGGTGAACTTGTGTGGCGAGGTCACGATGGCGTCGATGGGGGCATCGGGGGCCGGGGTCATGTGAATGGGCAGATAAGGCCCGCCACCCGCATAGTCCCAGACCATCAGCGCACCTGCCGCCTTGACCTGCCGGGTCAGCCCTTCGACGTCGGCCAGGATCCCGGTGATGTTGGATGCGGCGGAAAAGGCGCAGATCACGCGGCCGGGGGCGGCGCGCAGGGCCGCGTCCAGAGCAACCGGATCAGGGCCACCTGCGGGGGCTTCGGGAAGCGTCACGATCTCGGCCCCGCTTTCGCGCCATGGCAGGATATTCGAATGATGCTCATAGGGGCCAAGGATGACGCGAACGGGTGTGGCGGAGTCATCCGCACCCAGCAGCCGGACAAGGCGGTTGATCCCCGCCGTGGCACCGGCACCGCAGAAGATCACGGCGTGTTCGGGCCCTGCCCCGCACAGCCGCGCGATGGTGGTGCGCGCCTGGGCCCGCAGGCGGGTCATGCGGCTGCCGCAGAATGATGCCTCTGTGTGGCTGTTGGCGTAGAAGGGCAGAACCTGTTCCAGAACGAAGCGTTCCACCTGCATCAGCGCCCGCCCCGAGGCGGTATAGTCGGCATAGACCAGCGGTTTCGGGCCAAAAGGGCCGTCGATCATCACACCCTCGCCGATCAGCCCGGCGCGCAGGTCGCCCAGCCTGTCGGAGGTCATCAGCGATGCCCGGAAATCATCCAGCGGCCCTGTTGTCTTGGCTGTCATGTCGCGCCTCGTCCCTTCTGTTCGCTGACTGGACAATAGTGCAGCCGTGACCATGATTTTTCCCAAATTCATGGCTTCTACATCGATATTTTGTGTCATATGATCGATTTCATGGGCCGAATTGATGATATTGATCTGAAAATCCTGACCTGCCTGCAAAAGGATGCCTCGCTCTCGCAGCGGGAGCTGGCGGATCAGGTGGGGCTGTCGCAGAATGCCTGCTGGCGGCGGATGCAGCGGATGCAAGCCGCGGGATTGATCAGCGCAAGCCGGGTCACCGTGGACCTGTCACGGCTGGGCATGGATCTGACGGTCTTCGTGATGATCCGCACCTCCCATCATTCCAGGGACTGGGCCGAGGTCTTTGCCCGCCATGTCAAAAGCCTGCCCGAGGTGGTGGATTTCTACCGCATCGGCGGTGACTGGGATTACATGCTGAAGGTCGTTTGCCGGGGCATGCGCGGCTATGACCAGTTCTATCAGCGGCTGATCACGGGGTTCGATTTCACCACGGTCACGGGGCTTTTCTCAATGGAAGGGATCCTCGAGAACCGGCCGCGCGATCTGTTCCACTAAGGCCGATCCTCCAGCGGACGCTGAAGCAGCGCGCAGACCGCCCCCATCAGCAGCAATCCCGCCGCCGCGACAAGGCTGACGCCGATATTGCCGAAAAGATCCCCCACCAGACCCGCGCCATAGGGGCCTGCGGTCTGGGCCACGGCGAAAACCACCGTGAACAGGCTGATCGCACGCCCCCAAGCCTCGGGCGGGAGGTTCTTGCGGGTGAAATTCGTGACGGCACCGGGTGCCATGAAGACCGAGAGGCCAAAGATCACCGCCGAAATCAGCAGGACCGGCCCCTTGGGCAGCAGCACCGGCAAGGCCGATCCGATGGCAATGCCGGTCAGGATCAACGCCAGCGGCAGGCCCGAGGCATGGCGTGCCAGCACGGGCCGCCAGACCAGGGGCGACAGGCAGATGCTGGTGCCCAGCACCACCCAGACCAGCGCCATGAACGGCGCGCTGGCCGCCTGTTCGGTCATCCATGCCGACAGGAAGGTCAGGTAGACGATATAGCCCAGCCCGAAACCCGCATAGCCCGCCAGTTCCGGCAGCATGCGGCGGATCGGCAAAGGCAGGGGCTTGCCCTGTTTCTGCACCGGCGCGCGCAGCTGGAACGCGGCCCATAAGCCAAGGGGCACAAAGGACAGGCTGATCGCACCGATCACGATCCAGCCAAGCGGCCATGACGCCGGACCCCATGCATCCAGCATCAGGGGCAGCGCCGCGCCGGCCAGCACGATGCCAAGCCCGCCGCCCGATCCGAAGAGGATGGCGATGGCCAGGGCATTGCGGCGCGGATCGCCCTGGAACAGGCCCGCCGCCAGCGTGCCGGCGGTCGAAAAGGACATCGCGCCGACCACACCGGCCACGATGCGCCACATCGTCTGCCACCACAGCGCCGCGTGCAGGCCGGTTGCCAGCAGGGCAAGGGTGGTGGCCACCAGCCCGATCGCGAAAAGCCGTGTCGGCGGAATGTGACGGATCAGGATCATCGTCAGAACAGCGCCCAGGATATAGCCCAGCGCATTGGCCGTATTCAGCCAGCCCGCCTGCGCATAGGTCCAGGCCATTTCCGATTTCATCGCCGGCAGAATCAGCCCGTAGGCGAATCGGGCAAAGCCGTTCGTGACCGTCACGCCCAGCGCGAGGCCCGTCAGCACCAGCCATGGCCGAGTCGCCCCCCCGTTCATGCGGTGGTCGCGGATGGATATGTGACAGGCTTCGACATGACTGGCCCTTGTTACCCGGATCACCCCTTGCGGGATGTCCTGGCGGCACGCTGTCAATGAAACAAGGGCGATGCAAGCCCTGTTGCGTGATTGACGACGGTCTTCCGAAGGTCGGGCACGCGGGCGTTGTCACAAAACTTTTACATAACTTTCATATCAGGTTTAGGAACGAGGCATAGCTGCGGTGCCAGATCGCCACGGATGGTGGTCATGAAAAACCGCAAACAGGAGACATCTCATGTCATTTGCAAAACTCGCCGCATCGGCAGTCGTTCTGGCGGCAGCCTCTGCCACGGCGGCCTCGGCCCGCGACAACGTGCAGATCACCGGTTCTTCGACCGTGCTGCCCTATTCGACCATCGTTGCCGAAGCCTTTGGCGAGAACTTCGATTTCCCGACCCCGGTCGTGGAAGGCGGCGGTTCGGGCGCAGGCCGCGCCAAGATGTGCGAAGGCGTGGGCACCAATACCGTCGACATCGCCAACTCGTCCTCGCGTATCTCGCAGAAGGATCTGGACACCTGCGCCGCCAATGGCGTGACCGAGGTGATGGAAGTCCGCATCGGCTATGACGGCATCGTCTTTGCCTCGGATGTGAACGGCCCCGAGTTCGCCTTTACCCCGGCTGACGTCTTCAACGCCCTGGGCGCCCAAGTCGCCAAGGACGGCGCCATCGTCGCCAACCCGCACACCCAGTGGTCGGATTTCAACAGCGCCCTGCCCGCACAGGAAATCCTGGTCCTGTCCCCCGGCACCAAGCACGGCACCCGCGAAGTGTTCGACGAGCGCGTGATCTACGAAGGCTGCAAGGCCACCGGCGCCTATGACCTGTTCCTAGCCGTTGCCGAAGGTGCGGACGACCGCGCCAAGTCGCGCGCCGCGAAGGGCGAATGCACCAAGCTGCGCACCGATGGCCGCAACGTGGACATCGACGGTGACTACACCGAGACCCTGGCCCGCCTGGAAGCCGACAAGAAAGCCATCGGCGTCTTCGGTCTGTCGTTCTACCAGAACAACACCGACAAGCTGCGCGTCGGCACCATGAACGGCATCGTTCCTTCGACCGAATCCATCGCGTCGGGTGAATATCCGGTGTCGCGTCCGCTGTACTTCTACGTCAAGCTGGCGCACCTGGACGTGATCCCCGGCCTGCAGGAATACATCGAGTTCTTCGTGTCCGATGACATGGCAGGCCCCGATGGCCCGCTGGCAGAGTATGGCCTGGTGTCCGACCCCGAGCTGGCCGCGACGCAGGAAATGGTTGCCAACCGCACGCCGATGGCGCCGCTGAACTGATCTGACCAACACACCGCTCTCCGGCTTGACGGCCGGGGGGCGGCACTCTTCCGAAAAATACTGTCGGGAAACACCATGTCCGTCTTCTTGCTGATCATCGTGCTTGGTGTTCTCGCCATCGCCGGTTTCGTTCTAGGGCGCGGACGCGCCCTTGCTTCCGTTGAGGGCAATACACGTCGTCTGCACTCTCTGCCCGGCTATTACGCCTGGCACGGGGCCATCATGGCCTTTCTGCCCGCGATGGCCGTCCTGACGCTCTGGCTGATCGCGCAGCCCCTGGTGATCGAGCGGCAACTGTCCGACTACTTTCCCGCCGAACAATTCGAGAATGACAGCCAGCGCATCCTGCTGATGGCCGATGTGCGCCGCGTCGCCGAAGGGCTGGACGTGGCCGTGGCCGCAGGCGCGCTGACCCCGCAAGATGCCGAGACGATCACCGTGGCCGACGGATCCGTTCGCGAGCGTCTTGGCGCCGTGGGCGTGGCCCTGGGCGCCGAGGTGACGCCCGAGGTGCTGGACGCCGCGCAAAGCTATCGTGCGCTGGCATCGACCGGCGCGCTGGCGCGCGCGATCGTGACACTGATCGTGGCGCTGGCCGGTCTGGCCTATGCGTTGCGGATCACCAATGGCGAATTCCGCGCCCGCAACCGGGTGGAAGCCGTGATTCAGGGTGTTCTGATCCTGGCCTCGACCATCGCGATCCTGACCACAGTGGGCATCGTGATGTCGATGCTGTCGGAAACGATCCGCTTTTCGTCGATGTATCCCTTCAAGGATTTCCTGTTCGGCCTGACCTGGCAGCCCAGCTTCCAGGGCAACAGCGAACTGGGTCTGATCCCGCTGCTGTGGGGCACGCTCTACATCAGTCTTGTCGCGATGATCGTGGCGGTGCCCACGGGCCTGTTCACCGCGATCTACCTTGCCGAATATGCCAGCCCGCGCGTGCGGTCGATCGTCAAGCCGCTGATCGAGGTGATCGCGGGCATTCCCACGGTGGTCTTCGGCCTGTTCGCCCTGGTCACCGTCGGACCCTTCCTGCGCGACTGGTTCGCGGTCCCTACCGGTCTTGGCTCGTCCGGGTCCTCGGTGATGACAGCGGGCCTTGTGATCGGGGTTCTGAACATTCCCTTCATTTCGTCGCTGGCCGATGACATCATCAACGCCGTGCCGCAATCGCTGCGCGACGGATCCTACGGGCTGGGCGCCACCAAGTCGGAAACCGTGCGCCAGGTGATCCTGCCCGCCGCGCTGCCCGGCATCGTGGGTGCCATCCTGCTGGCCGCCAGCCGCGCCATCGGCGAGACGATGATCGTGACCATGGGCGCGGGTGCCGCAGCCAAGCTGGACATGAACCCGTTCGAGGCGATGACGACGATCACCGTCAAGATCGTCAGCCAGTTGACGGGGGATACCGAATTCAACTCGCCCGAGACGCTTGTCGCCTTTGCGCTTGGCATGACGCTGTTCGTGATCACGCTGGGCCTGAACATCTTCGCCCTCTGGGTCGTGCGCAAATACCGGGAGCAATACGAATGACCGACGCCACATCTTCGCAGGTTCCGGCCGCCACACCCGCACCGGCGCGATCCTCCCTGCTGACGCAAAGCGCGCTGATGAAGAAGCGCAACGCGGCAGAAGCGCGGTTCAAGGCCTATGGCGTGGCCGCGATCTGTGTCAGCCTGTCGGTCCTGGCAATCATGCTGTGGACGATCTTTTCGGACGGTGTGTCGGCCTTCAAGCAGGCCAGCCTGACCTTTCCCGTGACGCTGGATGCCGACGCGCTGGACCCGAAGGGCAACCGCGACCGGGCCGAGATGATGCGTGTGACCACGATCGGTTATACCAAGCTGTTGAACGCGCAACTTCTGGCCCACCTGGAAACGCGCGGCATTTCCACCGAAGGTGTCACCGACAAGGATGTGGCCGCCTTCATTTCGCGCGACACACCGGCACGGCTGCGCGACATGGTTCTGGAAAGCCCCGAACTGCTGGGCCAGACGATCACGGTGAGCGGTTTTGCGACCGGGCGGATCGACGGCTACCTGAAGGGGCGGGTCACACGCGACACGGCCGAGCGCGATACGAATATCTCGGTCGCGCAGCTGGATCTGGCCGACCGCATGCAGGACGAAGGCATCCTGACCACCAAGTTCAACTGGGGTTTCCTGACCAACCCCGACGCCTCGGACCAGCGGCCGGAAGCGGCCGGCCTGGGCGTGGCGCTGATCGGATCGGCCTACATGATGGCGCTGGTCGTCGTCATGGTGTTGCCCCTTGGCGTGGCCGCGTCGATCTATCTTGAGGAATTCGCCCCCCGGAACCGCTGGACCGACCTGATCGAGGTGAACATCTCGAACCTGGCGGCCGTGCCCTCGATCGTCTACGGGATCCTGGGCCTTGCGATCTTCATCAACTTCGCCAAGTTCCCGCAATCCTCGCCCCTGGTAGGTGCACTGGTGCTGACGCTGATGACCCTTCCCACGATCATCATCGCCACCCGCGCCGCGATCCGCGCCGTGCCGCCGTCGATCCGCGATGCGGCGCTGGGTGTGGGCGCATCCAAGATGCAGACGGTGTTTCACCACGTGCTGCCGCTGGCCGCACCCGGCATCCTGACAGGCACGATCCTTGGCCTGGCCTCGGCGCTGGGGGAAACCGCGCCACTGCTGCTGATCGGGATGGTCGCCTTTGTCGCCAACTACCCGGCCGGTCCGCTGGATGGTGGCGTGCTGGACCCGGCGACCGCCCTGCCCGTGCAGGTCTATTCCTGGGCCTCGCGGTCCGACCCCGCCTTCATCGAACGGTCTGCGGGCGCGATCATCGTGCTGCTGGCCTTCCTTGTGACGATGAACATCATCGCGATCATCCTGCGCCGCCGGTTCGAGCGCCGCTGGTAACACGTGGACAAGGATGCAAGACATGTATGACGCGCCCAATCTGGAGACGAGAGTGACCCAAACGAACACGAAAATCACCGCACGCGGCGTGCAGGTCTTTTACGGCGAAAAGCAGGCGCTTCAGGATGTTGATGTCGATATCCTGGACAATACGGTGACCGCATTCATCGGGCCGTCGGGCTGTGGCAAGTCCACCTTCCTGCGCTGCCTGAACCGGATGAACGATACCATCTCGAACGCAAGGGTCGAGGGTGAGATCCTGCTGGACGGCGAGAACATCTATGACAAGCGCGTTGATCCGGTGCAGCTGCGCGCCAAGGTCGGCATGGTCTTTCAGAAGCCCAACCCCTTCCCCAAGTCGATCTATGACAACGTCGCTTACGGCCCCAAGATCCACGGGCTGACACGGTCCAAGGCCGAACTGGACGAGATCGTGGAAAGCAGCCTGCGCAAGGCCGCGCTGTGGAAAGAGGTCAAGGACCGCCTGGGCGAGCCGGGAACCGGCCTGTCCGGCGGCCAGCAGCAGCGGCTTTGCATCGCGCGCGCCGTTGCCACGGCACCCGAGGTGCTGTTGATGGACGAACCCTGTTCGGCCCTTGACCCGATCGCCACGGCACAGGTCGAAGAGCTGATCGACGAATTGCGCGCCAGCTTTTCGGTCGTGATCGTGACCCACTCGATGCAGCAGGCCGCCCGCGTCAGCCAGAAGACGGCGTTTTTCCATCTGGGCAACCTGGTCGAATATGGCGACACCAGCCACATCTTCACCAACCCCAGCGATCCGCGCACCGAAAGCTATATCACCGGCCGTATCGGCTGATTTCGCGCCCCCATTGAACAGGAAGACAGATTTACATGTCCGACAGCACGCAACATATCGCCTCGGCCTTCGACCGCGACCTGGAAGGTATCCAGGGCCAGATCATGAAGATGGGCGGTCTGGTCGAGGCCGCGATCCTGGACGCCGCGCAATCGCTGGCCGACCGTGACGAGGAACTGGCCGAAAAGGTTCGTGCCGGCGACAAGGCCATCGACGAGCTGGAAGAGCTGATCAACGATACAGCCGCGCGCGTGATCGCCTTGCGCGCGCCCACCGCGATCGACCTGCGCGTGGTGTTGTCTGTCATGAAAATCAGCGCCAACCTCGAGCGGATCGGCGACTATGCCAAGAACATGGCCAAGCGCACATCGGTCCTGGTGCAGATGAGCCCGATCAACGGCAGCCATGCCGCGCTGCGCCGCATGGCGCGCGAGGTGCAGATGATGCTGAAGGATGCGCTGGACGCCTATATCCAGCGCGATGCCGAACTGGCGCTGGACGTGATCCAGCGCGACCGCGACGTGGACCAGATGTACAACGCCCTGTTCCGCGAATTCCTGACTTTCATGATGGAAGACCCGCGCAACATCACCGCCTGCATGCATCTGCATTTCATTGCCAAGAACACCGAACGCATGGGCGATCACGTGACCTCGATCGCCGAGCAGGTCGTGTACCTGGTGACCGGCGAGATGCCGGACGACCAACGGCCCAAGGGTGACAACGTGTCGTTCGACATGCCGGATTCGAAGGATTGAGACGATGGCCGCCGATCAACCCACCGTTCTGATCGTCGAGGATGAAGCCGCCCAGCGCGAGGTGCTTGCCTACAACCTCGAAGCCGAGGGGTTTCGCGTCAGCCGCGCCGAGAATGGCGAGGAAGCCTTGCTGCTGGTGGCCGAGGATGCGCCCGACCTTATCGTTCTGGACTGGATGCTGCCCAATGTCTCGGGGATCGAGGTGTGCCGCCAGCTGAAGATGCGCGCCGATACGCGCAAGGTGCCGGTGATCATGCTGTCGGCCCGGTCCGAGGAAGTGGACAAGGTGCGCGGTCTGGAAACCGGGGCGGATGACTATGTGATCAAGCCCTATTCCGTGGTCGAGCTGATGGCGCGGGTGCGCGCACAGCTGCGCCGGACACGCCCCGCCAGCGTAGGCGGACGGCTGGAATACGAAGATATCGTGCTGGACAGCGAAACCCACCGCGTCAGTCGCGACGGCAAGCCGCTGAAACTGGGCCCGACCGAATTCAGGCTGCTGTCCACCTTCATGGAAAAGCCGGGCCGCGTCTGGAGCCGCGACCAGTTGCTGGACCGGGTCTGGGGGCGCGACATCTATATCGACACCCGCACGGTCGACGTGCATATCGGTCGGCTGCGCAAGGCGCTGACCCTGCATGGCGGCAGCGATCCCTTGCGCACCGTGCGCGGTGCAGGTTACGCGCTGGGGTGATCCGGTCGCGGAACCGACCCTGCGCAGGCAAAAGGGGCCCGGTTGCACGGGCCCCTTTTCCTTTTCGGGCAACGCCGTTGCCTTTGCAGGCAACGCCGATCAGCCGGGTTGATGCAGCGGCGCCTGTTTCAGGCTTTCCGGGCCATGGCGATCCAACCAGTCCAGCACCGGCCCCGACACGAAGAGCGAGGATGCCGTGGCAATCACCACGCCCGCGATCATCGGCCAGGCAAAACCGGCCACGGCCGGCCCACCCCAGAGCGCCATCGGCAAGAGCGCCGCAAGGGTCGTGCCCGAGGTGAAGATGCAGCGCGCCAGAACCTGGTTGAGGCTGGTGTCGATCAGGCCTTTCAGGGGCGCGCCGGGATTGTCCTTCAAATGCTCGCGCACCCGATCATAGACGACCACCTTGTCGTTCACCGAATAGCCGATCAGCGTCAGCATGGCGACGACCGTGGTCAGGTTCACCTCCCATCCCATCAGGGCGATGACCCCCAGCGTCTTGGTGACATCCAGGAACAGCACGGCAATGGCGCCCGCCGCGAAATGCCATTCGAAGCGCAGCCAGATATAGACCAGCATGGCCAGAACGGCGAGAGACAGGGCGATCAATCCCGTACCGGCCAGTTCGGAACTGATCGTGGGCCCGACAAGGTCGATCTGGTCCAGAACGGCCCCGGGAACGGCTTGGGCCACGGCTTGTGACACGGCCGCGACCGTATCCTGCCCCGCTGTTCCCTGTACCTTGATCAGGGCTTGGTTCGTATCACCAAAGGCCTGAAGGCTGACATCGCCCGGCAGGGCCTGGGCAAGGTCCGCGCGCAAGTCCGCCAAGGGCACCGGCGCATCGGACCGCAGCACGATCTGCATGCCCCCGGTGAAATCGATCCCCAGGGTCGGGCCGGGCACAACCAGCGCCGTGACCGCGCCCACGGACAAGGCCGCCGATACCGCCAAGGCCAGCCCGCCACGGCGCATGAAAGAAAAGGTGCCGGGGGCCGGCACGCGCCCGAACAGCGGCGCGATGGTCAGCCGCGCCATCTTGCGGCGGCGCACCAGCCCTTCCATCATCATGCGCATCAGCACGACGGCGGTGAACATCGAAATGATGATGCCCAGGCTCATCGTGACGGCAAAGCCGCGGATCGCGCCCGCGCCAAAGCCGAACAGCAGCAGCATCGCCAGAAGGGTGGTGATGTTGGCGTCAAGGATCGTGGCCCAGGCCCGCGCATAGCCCTGGGTCAGGGCCTTGATCCCGCTTGCCCCTTTCGCGGTTTCCTCGCGGATGCGGCTGAAGATCAGGATGTTGCTGTCCACCGCGATGCCAAGGCACAGGATGATGCCCGCGATGCCGGGCAAGGTCAGCGTGGCCCCCAGAACCCCCAGCGCGGTCAAGGTCAGCATGACGTTCAGCCCCAGCACACCGCTGGCCAGAAGGCCCCATCCCCCATAAAGCGCGGTCATGATCGCCACCACAAGCGCCAGCCCGATAGCCCCGCTGATCAACCCGGCCCGGATCGAATCCGCCCCAAGGCCTGCGCCGACGCTACGCTCCTCAACCACATCGAGCGAGGCGGGAAGCGCACCCGAACTCAGCAGGACGGCCAGCGTCTGCGCCTCGTCCACGGTAAAATTCCCGGAGATCTGACCCTTGCCGCCCAGAATTGCGGACTGGATGACGGGGGCCGTCAGGACCTCGCCATCCAGCACCACGGCAAAGCGCTGGCCGATATGGGTCGAGGTGATCTCGGCAAAGGTGATCGCGCCGGCATGGTCGAAGGCGAAGGTCACCATCGGGCGTCCGGTCTGCCGATCAAAGGCGGATGCCGCCGTATCCAGCCGGTCGCCCGACAGGGCGACGCGATCCTCGACAAGGACGGTTCCGCTGCCGTCGCGCAGGGGCAGTTCCGATACACCGGGGCCCGGATTGGGTGCCACCATCTGAAAGGTCATCTTGGCGGTCGATCCCAGCAGGGCGCGCAGATGGGCCGGGTCTTCGACGCCGGGCATCTGCACCAGGATACGGTCATCGCCCACCCGGCTGATGACGGGTTCGGACACGCCGACCTGGTCGATGCGATGCCGCACGACCTCGAGGCTGTGATCTGCCGCGTCACTGGCCGCGCGGTCCAGACCCGCTTCGGTCAGAGTCAGCGTCAGGATGCCGTCCGAAAGCTGCAGGGCGACATCCGACGGGCTGCCGGGTTGCATACCTTCCGCGACCCGGTCCTTCATGGCTTGCAGAAGCACCTCGTCGGCAGAAAGGGACAGTGTCAGCCCCGCGCCTTCGATCCTGGCCGGTTTCAGGCCAAGATCCTGCATTTCCGCGATCAGCGATTGACGCAGGTCCTGCAGGCGGGACCGGGCAAGATCCTCGCGGTTCACGGCAAGCAGAAGGTGGGCACCGCCCTGCAGGTCAAGCCCCAGGGACACGGTCTGTCCGGTTGCCCAGTCGGGCAAGGTCTGTCGAAGGGTTTGTGGAAGAAAATTGGGAATGGCCGTCGCTACCGCGAGAAGCAGCAGGACGGCATAGGTCGTGATGACCCATGCTGGTCGACGCATGTCAGGATCCTTGTAACCAGGTTGTTCAGTCTGCGAAAAATGGCGTCAGACTGCTGGTGGTCCCCTGGGCAAGGCGGTGGGAATGACGCGCCCGCACATGACCTGCGCGATCCCTTGCGGGACTGCGACGGCCAATACCGGCACAAAGACTTCGAGGGTGGCGCGCGCAGGCAGCAGCGCATCGTCGACCGTGGCCTCGGGCGTGTTGCCGCGCTGCGGGGAGGATTGCACCGCAGGTCCCATGAGACCCGCCTGCACAAGGCCCTGTGCCGCGGGTTCGGACCTCTGCCCCCGGTTTTCCGTGGCACCGGCCGCGAGCGCAGGAAAGATCAGCGCCCAGATGACCAGCAGGCGCGACAGGATCCTTCCCGGACCCGACAGATCAACAAGTCCCCTGCGCCCTTGCTTCATTGCGCGGACCAGACATAGGCGGCATAGGCCAGCAGCATCACGATGCCCACCCCGCGCCCGATCACGGGGCGCGTCAGCAGCAGCAGGGTCAGCACCAGCGAAACCGCGATCAGGATCGGCAGATCAAAGCCCAGGAAGCGCGGCGCGACGGGCACGGGCGTGATCACGGCCGTCAGGCCCAGGATGCCCAGCACGTTGAAGATATTCGACCCGACTATATTGCCGATCGCGATTTCGGATTGCCGTCGCAGGGCCGCGATCAGGGATGTCGCGAGTTCGGGCAGCGAGGTTCCGACGGCCACGATCGTCAGGCCGATGAAAGCCTCGGAAATGCCGTAGCCGCGTGCGATGGACACGGCACCATCCACCAGAAAGCGCGCGCCGACCATCAGCGCGATCAGGCCACCGACAACCCAAAGGCCAGACACAGCGTATGACGACGGCGCGGGTTGGTCACTCTCGTCAGTCGTGGCCGCACCGGCTTGCCGATAGGCCAGGAACAGATAGGTCGCCAGACCGGCCACCAGCAGAACACCCGAAATGCGTCCTATCTCCCCCATCGCGAACAGGGGCACCAGTGCAAGGCCCGCGGCCATCATGACAGCCGTATCACGCCGCAGGGTGTCGCCCATGACCTTGATCGGCCAGACAATGGCAGACAGGCCGACGATCAGCAGGATGTTCGCGATGTTCGAGCCGATGACATTGCCCAGCGCGATCTCCGGCACACCGCGCAATGCCGCGTCGACCGAGACAAGAAGCTCAGGCGTCGAGGTTCCGAACCCCACAACGGTCAGGCCGATCAGCAGGGGCGAAATGGACATGCGCCGCGCAATGCCGACGCTGCCGCGCACAAGGGCCTCACCGCCGAAGAAAAGGCCCAGCAATCCAAGGATGATGTAAAGGTAGTCCACGCGAAGCGTCCTCTCGGACAGAGTACCTGCCCGGATGCCACACTTGTACATCACGGGCAGGACCTGCAAGGCACTTGGAAAAATAATCCTGCGCCGCGTCACGCCATCCCTTGGCGGTGGCGGCCTTGACCATCCCTGCGGGGCCGGATCGCAGCGGCGTCAGATGTTTTCCATCCGAATAGCCTCGCAGACCGCTTCGGTGACTTGCCGCGTCGTGGCCATGCCACCGACGTCCGGGGTCATGACGCCATCCGCGCAGACCTTTTCGACGGCGCGCATCAAGCGGTCCGCCGCGGCAGGCTCGCCCAGATGTTCCAGCATCTGGGCCGCCGTCCAGAAGGTTGCGACCGGGTTGGCGATACCCTTGCCGGTGATGTCGAAGGCCGATCCGTGGATCGGTTCGAACATCGAAGGGTAGCGGCGTTCGGGATCTATGTTGGCCGTCGGTGCCACGCCAAGACTGCCGGCAAGCGCCCCTGCCAGATCCGACAGGATATCGGCATGCAGGTTTGTGGCGACGATCGTATCAAGGCTGCGCGGGTTCTTGACCATGCGCACCGTCATCGCGTCGACCAGCATCTTGTCCCAGGTGACATCGGGATAATCCTTGGCGACTTCGGCGGCGATTTCATCCCACATGACCATGCCGAAACGCTGCGCGTTGGATTTCGTCACGACGGCCAGCAGCTTGCGCGGCCGCGATTGCGCCAGCTTGAACGCATATCGCATGATGCGGGTCACACCGACGCGGGTGAAGATCGACACCTCTGTGCCGACCTCTTCGGGAAGGCCCTTGTGGGCGCGTCCGCCGATCCCGGAATATTCGCCTTCCGAATTCTCGCGCACGATCACCCAGTCCAGATCGCCCGGCCCAACATCGGCAAGAGGCGAGCGGATGCCCGGCAGGATCCGGGTGGGGCGCACATTGGCGTATTGATCGAAGCCCTGGCAGATCGGCAGGCGCAAACCCCAGAGCGTGGTGTGGTCCGGCACGTCAGGTGCGCCGACCGCGCCGAAGAAGATCGCATCGAAGGCTTTCAGCCGCTCTGTCCCGTCTTCGGGCATCATGGCACCGGTCTTTTTGTAGTAATCGGAGCCCCAGTCGAAACTGGTCACATCCAGCCGGAAGCCGCCATCGCGGCGCTGCAACGCCTCCAGGGCCTGAAGGCCCGCCGCGATCACCTCGGGGCCGATCCCATCAGCCGGAATAGCCGCGATCCTGTATGTTTTCATGACGATGTCTGCCCTTCCGGTCGCTACCCGACCCTGTGAAACCCGACGAGGAAAGCGGAAGGGCGTCATCACCCCCTGCCCCCGGATGGAACCGCATCGGTTGCCCCCGCGCGATATGGCAGCACTGCTCGGACGGCGTCAATCGCAAGACCGCCTGCCTGACACGGACAGGCGGGGCCTTGCGCCGGTTCCGCCCCTCGCTTGCAGCAACGGCGCTTGCATGGTTATCCTTGCCGGGATGTTCAAAAGCCTGCTTCCGCTGACCGCCCTTTTCGTGGGATCCGCCTTTCTGCTGTTCGCAGGGGGCCTGAACGGTCTTATCCTGCCCCTGCGCGGGCAGTTCGAAGGGTTCTCGGCGATATCGCTGGGCCTTCTGGGAACAGGATGGGCCGTAGGCTACGTGGCGGGGTGTCTGCGCACCCCGGCGCTTGTTGCCAAGGTCGGACATGTCCGGGCCTTCGGCGTGATGTGCGCCATGGCCGCGATCACGGTGCTGCTGTCGCTGATCTTTCTGACGCCCTATGTCTGGGTGCCGCTGCGCGCGCTATCGGGGTTCTGTTTCGCGGGCGCGGCCATGATCGTGGAAAGCTGGCTGAACGAGCGGACGGAAAGCGCATCGCGAGGGCGCGTGTTCGGCATCTACACGATGGTCAACCTGGCCGCGACGACCTGCGGCCAGATGGTTCTGACGATGGGGGATGCGCGCGGTTTCCTGTTCTTTGTCGTGGCAGCGATCTTCTATTGCATGGCGCTGCTGCCCACGGCGCTTTCCGCAACCTCGACCCCGACGGCGCTTGTCAGTGTCTCGCTGGACCTGCGCGCGCTCTGGCGCAATTCACCGATTGCCGTCTTCGCGGTGCTGATGGTCGGCATCTCGAATTCGACCTTCGGAACACTGGCGGCGGTCTATGGGGCGCGGGTCGGGCTGAGTACCAGCGAGATCGCGCTTTTTGCCAGTATCCCGATCCTGGCCGGGGCCGCCGCACAGGTGCCGATCGGCATGCTGTCGGATCGCAAGGACCGCAGGCTGGTGCTGATCGGGACGGCGGTCGTGGCGCTTGTGGCGGATCTGGTCTTCATCTTCGGGGGCATGACGCAACCCATGTTGCTGATTGCCAATGTGGCCCTGTTCGGTGCCGCCGTCTTCGCAATGTATCCCGTCATCGTCGCTCATGCGAATGATCACGCACAGCCGGGTTCCTTCATCCAGATCAGCGGGGGCCTTTTGCTGATCTACGGGATCGGGTCCATCCTCGGCCCCACCAGTGCAGGCTTTGCCATGGCATCCTTCGGGCCACAGAGCCTGTTCATGACGACGGCCCTTGCCCATGTGCTGCTGCTGGGCTTTGCGCTTGTGCGCCTGCGGGCGCGGGCAAGCCTGCCCAGCGATGTCAAAGGGTCCTTCCAGATGTCCCCGATTGCGCGCGCCAGCACCCCCGAAACGGCAGCCCTTGCGACAGGCATTCCGACGGACGAGGGCAAGCCGGACTGATCAGCGCCACATCAGTTCGCGATGCGCAGCCCGATCAGGCGCAAGGTCCATGCCGTCAGATCCTGCAAGGCCATACCGGTGGCCTGATCGAAGCCTTGCACGATCGCAAGGGTGTCTGTCGATGCCGCCTGCGCCGTGGTCTGGATCGTCCGGCTTCCGATGACGGAAGCGTCGGATTCGCGCACAAGCCGCACCGTCATGCGCAGCCGTGTCGTCACGCCCTGCCCTGTGGGGTCCAGCTCGGCCTGAAAATCGGTCAGGTCCGAGATCAGGACGTAATCCCCTGTTCCCCCAAGTGGTCTGCGCCCCACGTAGCGCAGGGCGTTGGTATCCTCGAAGGCGCGCAGCATCAGGTTTTGCAGCATGACGGGGGCGGTATCCGTCCAGCGCGCGCCGGGCAGGTATTGCGCCTGAAAGGGACCTGGCCGGATCATGATCCGGTCGGTATCGAGCGCGCCACCCGCGGTGGGCGTCTCGATCACCAGATCGCGCCGGACACTGCCCCCTACCCGGATCGGATCGGCGGGCGCGCGCAGTTCAAAGGCTTCCAGAGGTGTTGTCGCGTCGGTCAGCGAGGACAAGGCCGAACACCCTGCAAGGCCGAGGATTGCAAGAACGGTCAAGGCCGTGCGGATCAGGGTCATCGTCTGAACTCCGGTGACTGGCGGTTGAGGAAAAAGCGGGCTGGATCACGCTGAATCTGGCGCAGGAGGTTTTCGAGATTGGCAACCAGGTTGCGCGTTTCGCGGGCAAGCTGGGCATATTGGGGCAAGCCATTGGTTGCGAAACTGCCGATCGGCGCGCCGGCATCCGCAACGATCCGCCCCAGATCGGCAAAGGTGGCATTGGCGCTTTCGGCGGCGCGGCGCAGGTCGGCGGTGATGGCGGGCAGATCGGCCGAAACGGTGGCAATCGCACCATCCAGCCGCTCCATCACCCCGCGCAGATCGGCGGTCATCGCGCCGATGTCTTCGTTGATCACCCGGTCCGCCCCGGCAAAGGCGCGTTCAGCCGCGTCCAGCGTGCGCTGCCCGCTATCAAGGGCTGCGTTGATCGCATCAAGCGTCTGGTTGGCGTTGGCAAAAGTCTCGGTGACCTGCGTCATGGCCAGCCTTGCATCATCGCTCAGGCCAGCCACCCGCCCCGCGGCGTCGCCGATCTGCTGGCCCAGGTCTGCGATCACGCGATTGGCGGTGCCGGTTGCGCTGCGGATGTCCTCGACGATCGTGGGCAGGTCGGATTGAGCAACCTTGCTGATCATGCCGACGGCGCTGTCCGCATTGGCGATCATGGTGCGCGTTTCGGCCATCAGGGCCGTGCCGTCATTCGTGATCAGGTCATCGAAGGATGTGGCCGCGGCCTCGATCTTGTCCAATGTCTCGACCAGCCGGGCAATCGTGGTTTCCGTGGCTTGCAGGGTGGTGCGCGCCTCGGTCAGGCGGGCGGTGGCTTCGGTCCCGGTCTGCGTGAAGGCGGCAAGCATCCGGCGCGTGTCATCGACAAGCACCTCGGTCTGTTCGCGCAGCAATTTCGTGGTTGCGGTTAGGTCCTGCACGATCACCGGCAAGTCGCCGGTCATGAACACCTCGGCCGCATCAAGGGCCACCCGCCCGCTGGCAAGCGCCGCATCCCCGACATCCAGCGAGGAGATCAGCCGCTGGGACAGGGCGGTGAAGGCGTCCAGCGTCGTATCCACATTGCCAAGCGTCACCTCGACCGCACCGATCACCGGCTCAAGCTGTCCGGTGAAACCGGCGATATCGACCGAGGCCCCGGCGATGGTCTGGCTGACCACGGCGAAATCGGCAAGGGCCTGGCTCAGCTCGCCCGATGACTTGGCAAGATTGTCGAGGATGTCCTGAACCTTCTGCTGGTTCTCCTCGTTCAGGATCTCGCCGATCTTCTGCATCACGGACAGGGCTTCGGCCACGATCTCGGGGGCGTCTTCGGTGATGCTTTGCAGCACTGACCGTCCCGCCGGGATTTCGGGGATGGTTTCATCGCCTCGCAGCAAGGGCGCCTGCGGATCGCCTGCGCTGATCCCGACATAGGAGACCCCCGTCACCCCCATCGATTCAATCGTGGCGATGCTGTCCGTGCGCACCGGGGTGTCGCCCGCCAGTTCCAGCCGGGCCAGAACCGTGCCGTCCAGATCGGACGACAGGCGCACATCCACCACCTGCCCCACGGGCAGCCCGGAAAACCGCACCTCAGAGGCGCGCGACAAGCCCGATACAGAGGTGAAGCGCACATCGTAATAGGCGAACTGGCGGTCCAGTTCGAACCGGGCGAACCACAACAGGAACGCCAGCAGCCCGAAGAACCCCGCGAGGGCGAAGGCCCCGATCAACACGTAATTGGCGCGTGTTTCCATGGCTTCAATCGTTCCTGTCCTTGGCCGCCATGGCGGCGCGTGCGCGGGGGCCGTGAAAATATTCGTGCACCCAGGGATGATCGACATTCAGCATGTCCTGCATGGTGCCGCTGACCAGCACGCGCTTTTCCGCCAGAACGGCAATCCGGTCACAGGTTGCATGCAGGGTATCAAGATCATGGGTCACCAGAAACACCGTCAGACCCAGTTGGCGCGACAAGGCCTTGATCAGCGCATCGAAGGCCGATGCCCCGATGGGATCAAGGCCGGCTGTCGGTTCGTCCAGAAAGACGATCTCGGGGTCCAGTGCCAGGGCGCGCGCCAAGCCTGCGCGCTTGCGCATGCCGCCCGACAATTCCGACGGGTACTTGTCGCCTGCCGACCAGGCCAGACCGGACATCGAGATCTTGAGATCGGCAAGGGCGCGGCGCAGATCGGGCGTCAGACCGTCGATGGCGCGCATCGGCACCTCGATATTCTCGCGCACCGTCAGCGATGAAAACAACGCGCCATCCTGGAACATGACGCCGGTACGCCGGTCGATCATGGCGCGCTCTTCCTCGGTCGCGGCAAGCGCATCCTGACCGAACAGGAAGACACTGCCGGCACGGGGGCGCAACAGGCCCACGATGGTGCGCAGCAGGACGGACTTGCCCGTGCCAGAGCCACCGACCACCCCCAGCACCTCGCCGCGCCAGACATCCAGATCAAGGTTGTCATGCACGACCTGCGCGCCGAACTGGTTGCGGATGCCCCGCAGCGAGATGATCGGTTCGTTGTCCATCATATCTCCATCTGCGCGAAGAAGATCGAGAACAGCGCATCGGCCACGATCACCGCGAAGATCGCCGTCACGACCGCGTTGGAGGTCATCCGCCCCAGCGATTCCGCGTTGTTGCCGACCTTCATGCCGGCATGGCATCCGACAACCCCGATGATCACCGCAAAGACTGGCGCCTTGACCATGCCGACGATCACATGGCTGATCCCGGTGCCTTCGATCAGGCGGGTGCGGAACATCGCCGGGGAAATGCCCAGTTCGATCCAGGACATGATCGCGCCCCCCAGAAGACCCATCACATTGGCGATCAGGCCAAGGATCGGCAGCATGAGCAGCAGCGCCAGAATGCGCGGCACAAAAAGGGCCATGGCAGGGTCTATGCCCAGCGTGCGCATGGCGTCGATTTCCTCGCGCATCTTCATCGATCCGATGGCGGCGGTGAAAGCGGATGCCGTGCGACCGGCCACGATGATCGAGGTCAGCAGGATGCCAAGCTCGCGCAGGATCGAGATGGCGATCAGGTCGACGACAAAGACCTCGGCGCCGAACTGCCGCAACTGCGCCGACCCCTGGAAAGCCAGCACGACCCCGATCAGAAAGGCCATCAAGGACACGATGGGGACGGCGCGCAGGCCGACTTCCTGGCAGTGATGCACCAGCGCCGTCAGGCGGAATTCGCGCGGATGCAGCACCGCGCGCCCAAGTCGGGACAGGAAGATGCCAAGATATCCGGTCAGCTCCATCAGGAATGTCACACCGCCGGCCACCGCACGACCGACAGTGGCAAGCCGTTCGGACAGGCCGGGCCGCGTGACCTGCTTCGGGGGGATCTCGGGTAGTGCCGCCGCGACCGTTTTCAGAAGATCCAGCTGCTGGCGGTTGGCGCCGTCGATTTCGGCCAGGGACCCGGCATCGGTCATGCGTTTTTGCAGCATCACGATTGCCCAGGCCCCGGCCGTATCCAGCCTTGTGACCGCAGACAGATCAAGACGCGTCGGCCGCGTCGGCAGTGCCTGCAATGCCGCGTCAAGCCGGGACAGGGTCTGCACGCTCAGGCTGCCCGCAAGACGGATCCGCGAACCGGTATCCTGTTCGCTGACCTCGATCTGCAAGAGACTGGATGCGGCGCCGTTCAAGAAAGCTTCCCCGTATCCAAGCGCTGGCCGAACCGTCACAGGCTCGCAGGCTTGGGCGTCGGGGCTTGCGCGGGATAACCGCCTGACACAAGCCCGGAGCGATACGTCAAAACGCTTGCCTTTGCGCGTCGGGACAGGGCCAGTCCACCTGCGCGGCAATATCCATTCACCGAACTATCCTGTGATCCTAACGCTATCTTCCGACTCTCGCCAGTCTTGCGGCAGCGCGCGATCGCATGCCCGAACAATCGGCCTCTCTTTCGACTTCCCGTGTATTGTGATCTAAACTGGGTGCGACAGGAGATTTACATGAAATTTCGCTTCCCCATCGTCATCATCGACGAAGACTACCGTTCGGAAAACACCTCAGGGCTTGGTATCCGTGCCCTGGCACAAGCGATTGAAAACGAAGGGTTCGAGGTTCTGGGCGTCACCAGCTACGGCGATCTGTCCCAGTTCGCGCAGCAGCAGTCCCGCGCCAGCGCCTTTCTTCTGTCGATCGACGACGAGGAATTCAGCCCCGGTCCCGATCTTGATCCCGTGGTGCTGAACCTGCGCAGCTTCATCGAGGAGGTGCGCTGGAAGAACGCGGATGTGCCGATCTATGTCTACGGCGAGACCAAGACCAGCCGCCATCTGCCCAATGACATCCTGCGCGAGCTGCATGGCTTCATCCACATGTTCGAGGACACGCCCGAATTCGTGGCGCGCCACATCATCCGAGAGGCGAAAAGCTATCTGGAAGGCATCCAGCCGCCGTTCTTCAAGGCGCTGCTGGATTACGCCGAGGACGGGTCCTATTCCTGGCATTGTCCGGGGCATTCAGGCGGCGTTGCCTTTCTGAAAAGCCCGATCGGGCAGATGTATCACCAGTTCTACGGTGAAAACATGCTGCGCGCGGATGTCTGCAACTCGGTCGAGGAACTGGGCCAGTTGCTGGATCACAACGGCGCCATCGGCGCATCGGAACGCAATGCCGCGCGCATCTTCAATGCCGATCACTGCTTTTTCGTGACCAATGGCACCTCGACGTCGAACAAGATGGTCTGGCACCACACGGTGGCACCGGGTGACGTGGTCGTCGTGGACCGGAATTGCCACAAGTCTATCCTGCACAGCATCATCATGACGGGGGCAATCCCCGTCTTCCTCAAGCCGACGCGCAATCATTTCGGCATCATCGGGCCGATCCCGCGCTCGGAATTCGAGGTGAGCGCGATCAAGGAAAAGATCCGCGCCAATCCGTTGCTGGAAGGGGTGGACCCCGAGACGGTCAAGCCCTGCATCATGTCGCTCACACAATCGACCTATGACGGCGTTCTCTATAACACCGAAAAGGTCAAATCGATGCTGGACGGCTATGTGGCGAACCTGCATTTCGACGAAGCCTGGTTGCCCCATGCGGCCTTTCATCCCTTCTATGGCAGCTTCCACGCGATGGGCCGCAAGCGCGAACGCCCCATGCATTCGGTGACCTATTCGACCCAGTCGATCCACAAGCTGCTGGCGGGCATCAGCCAGGCCAGCCATGTCCTGGTGCAGGACAGCCGCGATACCAAGCTGGATCGCCACCTGTTCAACGAAGCCTACCTGATGCACAGCAGCACCAGCCCGCAATACAGCATCATCGCAAGCTGTGACGTGGCCGCCGCGATGATGGAGCCGCCGGGCGGCACGGCGCTGGTCGAGGAAAGCATCGCAGAGGCCATGGATTTCCGCCGCGCCATGCGCAAGGTGGATCAGGAATACGGCCCCGATGACTGGTGGTTCCAGGTCTGGGGCCCCGACGCCCCCGAGGATGAGGGCATCGGACGCACCGAACGCTGGATTCTCAAGAAAACGGATGCCGACGGCGTGCAGCCTTCGGATGGCGAGGATTCATGGCACGGCTTCGGGGACATGGAACCCGGCTTCAACATGCTGGACCCGATCAAGGCAACGATTGTCACACCGGGCCTAAATCTTGACGGGCGTTTCGAGGATTCGGGCATTCCCGCGTCCATCGTCACCAAATACCTGACCGAGCATGGTATCGTGGTCGAGAAAACCGGGCTCTACAGTTTCTTCATCATGTTCACCATCGGCATCACCAAGGGCCGCTGGAACACGCTTCTGACCGAGTTGCAGCAGTTCAAGGACGATTATGACCGGAACCAGCCGATGTGGCGGGTCATGCCCGAGTTCTGTGCGAAACACCCGCGCTACGAACACATGGGGCTGCGCGACCTGTGCCAGCATGTTCACACGCTCTATGCGAAACATGACGTGGCGATCCTGTCGACCGAGATCTACCTGAGCGATCACATGCCCGCGATGAAGCCAAGCGATGCCTTCGCGCAGATCGCGCGCAGGACAACGCAACGGGTTCCGATCGACGACCTGGAGGGTCGGATCACGACCAGCCTGATCACCCCCTATCCGCCGGGTATTCCGCTGCTTATTCCGGGAGAGGTGTTCAACAGGAAGATCGTGGAATACCTCAAGTTCAACCGCGCCTTCGCCCGCGAATGCCCCGGCTTCGAGACGGACATCCACGGATTGGTGCAGGAAACCGGTCCCGATGGCGTGATGGGCTATTTCGCGGATTGCGTGGCGATCTGATCCTGCCCAGCACCGCAGGTTCAGGGCGCAAGCCCGACCGGAAACGTCAGGCCCGCGTGAAGCAAGCGCGGGCCTTTGTTCCTTCAGCGTGACGGAACCACCGTCAGGCTGGAGGCTGATCTGATACCGCCGATCCCGGTCATGCGCACCGCTGGTCCCTTGCGGGTCAGCCCTGGCCAGGCCTGCGTCAGGGCGATCAGCCCTTCCTCAAGTTCCGCACGGGCCAGCGCCTCGCCCAGACAGCGATGCGGCCCGCCCCCGAACACCAGATGCAGGCGCGGATGATCGGTGCGGCGGATATCGAACCGATCGGGGTCGGCATAAAGCGCCTCGTCCCGCATCGCGGACATCATCGACAGCGACAGCACCCGGTAGGCGGGGATCACCACGCCCGCGGCCTCGATCGGCTCCAGCGTGAAGACCGGGATCGAGCCGATGGAAGGCTCGAACCGCAAGCCCTCGGCCACGGCGCCTGCGGCCATGGCGGGATCGGCGCAGACCTGATCCCATTGGTCACGATGATCCAGCAACAGCGAAACCAGTACCGTCATCGCCGCGCGGGTGGTGTCCGCGCCACCGATGATCACGGTCACGATCTGCGTGATGATCTCGGTCGGGGAAAGGTCACCCTCGGCATCGACACGGGCGACATAGGCGCTCAGAAAATCATCGCGGGGATTGGCGCGGCTGTCCGACAACAGCCGGTCGACATAGGCGTGCAATTCGGCGGCGGCATCATGGATATCGTCGAATTCCTCGGGCAATGTGCCGAAGGCCAACCCCTTGGTCATGCGATAGACAAGGCTGGTGAACTCGGGCACATCGGCTTCGGGGGCGCCCAGTATCTCGGCGATGGTGCGGGCGGGCAATTGCGCCGCAAAGCTGTCGCGCAGGTCCAGCGCCTCGTCGGGAGCCCAGTCCGCCACAAGCCGGTGCGCCGCACGCCGGATCGACGGGCGCAGCATGTTCATCAGCGGATAGGCGAAGGCGCGCGCCAGCGGCGTGCGGCGCCGCACATGATCGCGCCCATGCGACAGCAGCAACGTCTCGCGCGCCCAGTCAAGGAACGGCCCTTCGGCCACCCCGGCGGCTTGCATCCCTTCGACGCCGATCTGGCGGATCCTCGGATCGCCGAACATCCGCTGCACATCCGCCGCGCGCAACATCATGGCAGAGCCATCGCTGAACCCGGCGACGGGGCCAAGGGTCCGCGCGATCCGGAACATGCCATGCGGATCGGCCATCAGCGCCTTGAAAGGCATGCGCACAAGGCCGCTATCCTCCATCAGGTAGGGCTGATCGGGCCTGCTATCCTGTTGTGGCCGGGATTCCGTCTGCATTGGTCGCTCCTCGGGACGGGCCATGCCGAAACGGTGGACCCTGGCCCGTCAGGCTGTCGCATGACTTGCCCATAGTCAAACCCTGCGTCGTCCCGCAAGGCCCATGCCCTTGCGTCGCCTGTCAGGTCACAATGGCAAGCCGGTCCTGGCCGGATCAGGCCTGAGGGCTGTCAGGGTCGTAGAATTCCGAGTTCTGTTCGCGCACGGCAAGCCACCAGCCGGACTGCTGCGGCCAGCTTGCGAAATCCACGTCATGCCCCAGGAACCGGGCCGCATGCAGCGCCCACATCGGATCGACAAGGGCTTCGCGCGCGATGGCGATCAGATCGGCCTGCCCATTTGCCAGAATGGCCTCGGCCTGTTCGGGATGCGTGATCAGGCCTACTGCAATCGTCGGAATTGCGGCCTCGTGCCGGACCCGTTCCGCATAGGGCACCTGAAAGCCCGGCTGGCGTTTTGCGCCCCGTGCCGATGTGGCACCGCCTGCGATCCCACCCGAGGAACAGTCGATCATGTCGACCCCCGCATCCTTGAGTGCGCGTGACAGGGCGACCGTATCCTCCAGTTGCCAGCCATCTGGCATCCCATCGACCGCCGAGGTGCGGAAAGCCAGCGGAATGTCGTCCGGCATGGCGGCCCGCACGGCGCGCGCGATCTCCAGCGGCAGGCGCATCCGGCCTTGCAGGTCGCCGCCATAGGCATCCGTGCGCCGGTTCGAGACCGGCGACAGGAAGCTGTGAACAAGATAGCCATGCGCGCCGTGGATCTCGATCAGCTTGTAGCCTGCGGCCAGCGCGCGGCGGGTCGCGGCCACGTAATCGCCGATCAGGGACTGGATGTCGGCAAGGCTCATTTCCTGCGGCACCGGCCAGCCATCAGCCACCGGGATCGCGGAGGGTGCCACCGGGGTCCATGGCATGTCGCCACGGGCGAAATCATCCGCATTCAGCGGGCCGTTCCCGAACCAGGGCCGTTGCATGCTGGCCTTGCGACCGGCATGCCCCAACTGGATCGCGGGCACCGCACCGTGGCGCAGCGCGAATTGCGCGATACGGGCATGGCCGGGGATCTGGCTGTCATCCCACAGGCCGGGGCAACCATGGGTGATGCGCCCCTGTTTCTGCACGGCCGTGGCCTCGGTGAAGATGATCCCGGCCCCGCCGATGGCAAACCGTCCCAGGTTCACCAGATGCCAATCCTCGAGGTGACCGTCATGCGCCGTGTACTGGCACATCGGCGATATCACGACGCGATTGCGCGAGACCACGCCGCGCATCTGGAAGCCTTGGAAAAGAAGCGGCGCTGTCGGCATGTGGTTCATCCTGCATGAAGTTCATCGGGCACGCCCGACCGGGCGCTATCCCCACAGATGTCACCGAGAACGGCGGGAAGTTCAACCTGTCGCCGCGCGGCGCAGGTCCCGCGCCCGCACTCTGCCCCCCCATGACAGCCCGCATGAATGCAAGCCCGAGATTGATGCGGGCGATCCTGTCGGATAGATCAGGACGGGCGTGCTTTCCGCGAAAGGATCATCATGCCGAGCCCCAAACGCAAAGTCATCATTTCCTGCGCCGTGACGGGTGCCATTCATACGCCCAGCATGTCGCCGCATCTGCCGGTTACCCCCGCGCAGATCATCCAGCAAAGCCTGGACGCGGCCGAAGCCGGTGCGACGATCCTGCACCTGCACGCAAGGGACCCCGAAACCGGCCGCCCCACGCAGGACCCGGATGCGTTCCGCGCCTTCCTGCCGCAGCTCAAGCAAGCGACGGGCGCGGTTCTGAACCTGACGACCGGCGGCAGCCCGCACATGACCGTCGAGGAACGGATGCGCCCCGCAGCAGAGTTGAGCCCCGAGGTCGCATCGCTGAACATGGGATCGATGAATTTCGGCCTGTATCCGATGCTGGACCGGTTCACGGAATTCCAGCACCCCTGGGAGCGGCAGCATCTGGAAGCCAGCCGTGACCTGGTGTTCAAGAACACCTTTGCGGATATCGAACACATCCTGAAGATCGGGAATGCCAATGGCACCCGCTTCGAATTCGAATGCTACGACACCAGCCATCTTTATAACCTGGCGCATTTCGTGGATCGCGGGTTGGTCAAGGCCCCGTTCCTTGTGCAGACCGTCTTTGGCCTTCTGGGCGGTATCGGTGCCCATCCCGAGGACGTGGCCCATATGAAACGGACCGCCGACCGTCTGTTCGGGGATGCCTATATCTGGTCGGTGCTGGGGGCTGGGCGCAACCAGATGGCGGTGATTGCGCAGGCTGCGTCACAAGGCGGCAACGTGCGCGTGGGGCTTGAGGATTCGCTGTGGATCGCGCCCGGCAAGCTGGCCGAAAGCAACGCGGACCAGGTGCGCAAGGCGCGCGAGATCCTGTCCGGCCTCAGCCTTGAGGTGGCCACACCGGACGAGGCGCGCGAGATGCTTGGCCTCAAGGGTGCGGCGAACGTCGCGTTCTGAGGCATTCCCGGCCCTTGGCGCGGCCCTTCAAGCCCGCGTCACGCGCGCCTGGCGACCATGTCGATCTCGACCAGGGCACCGACCGCAAGGCCGGTGACCCCGATGCAGGTGCGCGCCGGCAGCTTGCCCTCTTCGAAATAGCTTTTGTAGGTTGCGTTCATGGGTTCGTAATCGCGGTCGAAATGCGTGAGGTAGACACGCGCCTGCGCCACGTTCTTCAAGCTCAACCCCATGCCCTCAAGGACAAGGATCAGGTTGTCCATCACCCGGCGTGTCTGCGCCTCGACCCCATCGGGCAAGGGGCGGTCGGGTTCACCGGGCCATGTCGGCATCTGCCCGGTCAGGAACACCCAGCCATCCACCTCGGAGGCATGCGAAAAGGTGGCGACAGGCCGGGGTGCGCCGTCGATCATGTGGAATGTGGGATAGGGCATGCGGTTCTCCGTTCGCTGGCGCGGGTGTAGCTGGTCTTTGCGGCCAGATGGCCATGGATCGTGACAGCGGGCAATCGAAACAGCGCCGTCTGATCCGGCGCGCACGGTACGGGTGCGCAATCACGGGCCCGCACCCGCAGAGTGCCGAAAAAACCCGCAGGTTCACAACACCGGGCGAAGGTCCGACGCTGGTTCTGTGGCGCGCTGATAGCGGGCCGCCAAGGTGAATATCGCCGCCTCGTCATGACAGGGGGCCACGATCTGCAAACCCACAGGAAGACCATCGTCCGTCATACCCACGGGCAAGGAGGCGGCGGGCTGCCCTGTCAGGTTGAACGGATAGGTGAAGGTCGCCCAGGACACGATGCTCTTGTCATCGTGGCCGGGGGGCACATCGCGGCCCACGTCGAATGCGGCGACCGGCAAGGTCGGGGTCAGAAGCAGGTCATGATCTTCGAAGAACCGGCGCATCCGTTCGCGGAACGCATAGCGGTCGAAGACCCTGCGATAATAGCTGTCCATGTCCTGCGATACGGCGATCCTCAGGACCTCCAGAACCGCAGGGTCCAGCGTTTCGGGCGCATCCAGCAAGGTCTGGCGCAGCTTGGTGCCAACCCCTGCATAGAATTCCGCCGCCCACAGATCGACCGGGTCATCCATCACATGCTCGACCAGTTCCACCTCGACGCCCAGGCTGGCGATCCTGCGCACGGCCTGGGCGGTGATCCGCTGCACCTCGGGGTCGACCCGGCCATAGCCCAGGGTCAGGCTCCATGCGACGCGCAGGGGGCGGGGGTCGCGCATCGCCGCATCCAGATCGGCCAGCGGCCCCGCAACGGTCGCTGGATCGCGACGGTCATAGCCCGCAATGGCCGACAGCACGGTCGCCGCGTCCTCGACGTTGCGCGCCAGCGGCCCGACATGCGCAAGCGTCGGCGTGGCCGAAGTCGGATAGACCGGGACCCGGCCGAATTGGGCCTTGATCCCGAAGAGGCCGCAAAGCGCGGCGGGAATGCGGACCGATCCGCCGCCATCGGTGCCGATCGCATAGGGCACAAGGCCGGCGGCAACCATGGCGGCCGCACCGCAGCTTGATCCGCCCGGCGTCTTTTCCGTGTTCCAGGGGTTGCGCGTGATCCCGGTCAGCGGGCTGTCCCCGACGGCTTTGCAGCCGAATTCGCTTGTCGTGGATTTGCCAAGGATGACGGCACCAGCCTTGCGAAGCCTTGCCACGGATGGGGCATCATCGGCCACGGGCGCGGCAGAGGTGCTGCGCGATCCGAACCGTTGCGGCATGTCCTTCACGGCAATCAGGTCCTTGATCGATGTCGGGATACCGTCCAGCTTGCCCAGCCTTTCGCCACGCCAGATGCGATTGTCGCTGTCACGGGCGCTGATGCGCGCGGCATCGAAATCGACATGGCAGAACATGTTGAGCCGGGGTTCCAGGCTTTCATGGCGGGCGATCACCGCCTCAAGCAGGTCGGTCGCGGAAAAGGCCTTGCGGTCCAGGCCATCGCTCAGGTCTTCAAGGCTTTTGAAAATGAAATCGGACATGGTCACCCCCGGATCCTGCAGGATCCGATGATAGGCACGTTCCGTTCCGGCGAACAACGCAAACGCGACGGATGCAGCCCCTCGCGCCCGTCAGGCACATGCTGGCAGGTCGATCAGGATGGTCCGCTGGCCGCGGCCAGTTGTATCTGCCGCACAAGCGCTTCGATCGCAGGATCGGGTTCGTCCTTGTTGGGCAACAGCAGGCCATAACGGCCGATGAACCCGTCGAGTTGAACCGCGACCTCGGCAATCAGGCCGGTTTCGATGTAGAACTTCGCCACGGATCGGGGCAACACCGCCAGCAGGTCGCTGCGGCTGATCATGACCGTCGTCATCAACATCGAGGCGGTCTCCAGCCGGTTGACCGGCAAGGGCAGCCCCGCGCGCGCGAAGGCCAGCTCGATCGAGGTGCGCATCGGGCTGGGTCTTGGCTGCAGGATCCATTCGAACCGTTGCAGGGTGTCCAACGAAAGATCGTTCTGACTGATCAGGGGATGATGGGCGGCCGCGACGATGGACAACTCCTCAAGCCAAAGCGGCTCGAAGCGGATGTTTCCCATGTCCAGATGCTCGACAGGGCGGCCCAGCGCCAGATCAAGCTGCCCCTCGTTCATCGCGGCAATCAGGTGATCCGAGGTGGACACCGTCAGATTGACCAGCGGCCCGGCACCTTCCGCCATGACCGTCGAAAAGACGCGCGTCAGAACATCGGGCACCGCTTCCATGATCGCGCCCAGACGGACGGTGCCCAGATCGCCGCGCATCATGGCGTCGACCTGCGATTTCAGCCGCGCGGTCTCGGACAGGATGGTGCGGGCATGGCGGGCAACGGCCACGCCGAAGGTCGTCGGTTCCATCCCCTTGCCGGTCCGGTGGAACAGATCCACGCCCAGCGTACGTTCCACTTCCTTGAGAAGCTTGGTGGCCCCCGGCTGCGACAGGTTCAGATCGCGGGCCGAATTGTGGAGGTTGCGGGTTTCGATCAGGCTGGCCACAAGCGCCAGTTGCTTGAAACGCAGGCGCGACAGGGTCGCCATGTCAAAGCCGCTCTGCACGCTGAATGTCCTTCGCACTGACGGGCGCCGCGGATCTTTCCAGTCCGGGCCGGGTGCCCCTGAAGAACAGTCTAGCATTCTCATCGGTCGGGATTCGAGCCTTAACTTCGTTGATGAAGGTCTCGATCCGGCCCCATACGGGACCGGATCCTGTCAGTGCCCCCAGCGCAAGACCAGCGGATCAAGCGGGCGCAGCAGGCTGATCAGACGGCTGCGGATATCGGGGTGCAGAGGTTCGATGGGGTGGCGGCAGTATTCGGAACGGATCACGCCCCCTTCGACCATTGCCGCCTTGCAGGAGCGCCAGCCGCATTGACGGTTTTCATGGTTCACGGCAGGCAGGATGCGCGCATAATGCGCCACCGCCGCATCGATCCGGCCTGCGTGATATTCGGTGATCACCGGCTTGATCTGATCGACGATCATCCCCGACGTCATCGACCCGGTGGCGCCTGCATCAAGATCGGCCAGCAGGGTGATCGCCTCTTCTCCGTCGAATGGACCTTCGATGGCGTCACCACCCTCGGCGATAAGCGCGCGCAGCTTGTTTGCGGCCTGCGGAACTTCGATCTTGAAGAGTTTCACCATCTCGATCTCGCGCGCCATTCTGACCAGCAGGGGCACAGGCAGATCGACACCCGACATGGGGGCATCCTGGATCATGATCGGAATGCCCACCTCGCCCACGGCCTGAAACTGCTCATAGGTCTGCTTGGGCGAGCCCTTGAGCACCGCACCATGATAGGGCGGCATCATCATCACGATATCCGCACCAAGGTCCTTGGCGAAGCGCGCCCGTTCCACCGCGATCTGCGTGGCGAAATGGCTGATGGTGACGATCACCGGCACCCGGCCCGCCACATGTTCCAGACAGAGCCGCGTCAGCATCGCGCGCTCGTCATCCGCGATCAGGAACTGTTCCGAAAAATTGGCAAGGATGCAGATCCCGTCCGCGCCCTGATCGATCAGGCAGTCAAGAACGCGGCGCATCCCTTCGGTGTCGATGCTGCCGTCGTCGTGAAAGGGTGTTGGCGCAACGGGCCAGATTCCGGCGTATTGGGTCATGGTGCAACATAGCTCGTCTTGACATGGGTATAGAATTCGCGGGCATGGCTGCCCTGTTCGCGGGGGCCATGGCTGGACCCTTTACGCCCGCCAAAGGGCACGTGGTAATCGACGCCAGCCGTAGGCAGGTTGACCATGACCATGCCCGCCTGCGCATGGCGGCGGAAGTGGCTTGCGTGCTTCAGCGATGTTGTGCAGATCCCCGCCGACAGGCCGAATTCCGTGTCGTTGGCCGTGGCAAGGGCCGCGTCATAATCGGCGACACGGATCACGCTGGCGCAGGGGCCAAAGATCTCCTCGCGGCTTGACCGCATGCTGTTGGTGGCACCTGCAAAGATCGCGGGACGCTGGAAATAGCCTGGCCCGTCAAGGGTTTCGCCGCCGCGCACCTCGCAGCCTTCTTCGCGCGCAAGGGCGACATAGCGCAGGTTCTGGTCCAACTGGCCTTGATCCACCACGGGGCCGATCTGGGTCGCTGGATCCAGCGCATCCCCCACCCTGAGGGCGGCTGTCGCGGCATTCAACCTGTCCAGAAACGCATCGTGGATACCGTCAGTCACGATCAGTCGGGACGAGGCCGTGCAGCGCTGCCCGGTCGAAAAGAACGCGCCGTTCACACAGGCACCGACAGCGACATCCAGGTCGGCGTCGTCCAGAACCACCATCGGGTTCTTGCCGCCCATCTCCATCTGGACCTTCTTGCCCGCTTCCATGCATTGCACGCCGATCCGGCGCCCCGTGGCAACCGATCCGGTAAAGCTGATGGCGTCGATGCCGGGATGTTCCACCATGCGCGCACCCACGGTGCTGCCGCGTCCCATCACAAGGTTGAAGACCCCGTCCGGACAGCCCGCATCCTTGAGGATGCTGGCGATTTCCCAGGCGCAGCCGGGTGTCAGGTCCGCCGGTTTCAGGATCACGCAATTGCCGTAGGCCAGTGCGGGTGCGGCCTTCCAGACAGGGATCGCGATGGGAAAGTTCCAGGGCGTGATCAGGCCGACAACACCCAGGGGTTCCCGTTCGACAAGGACCTCGACACCGGGGCGGACCGATTGCACGGCATCGCCGGTCAGGCGCAATGCCTCGCCCGCGAAGAAGCGGAAGATCTGGCCCGCGCGCATGACCTCGCCAATGCCTTCGGCCAGGGTCTTGCCCTCTTCGCGCGACAACAGCCGCCCAAGTTCATCCTTGCGGGCAAGGATGCGCGCGGCGGCCCCCTCCAGTACGTCATGGCGCACCTGGGGGCTGGCACCGGCCCATCCGGGAAAGGCCGTGCGGGCGGCTTGCACCGCCGCGTCCACCGCGGCCGCATCGCCCCGCGCATACTGGCCGATGATGTCGGCGGTATCCGAGGGGTTGATGTTCAGCGCGGTGTCGATTCCGGCCAGCCATTCGCCACCGATCAGGTTATGAAACGCGGCCACGGTCATTCCGTGATCTCGAAATGATGCAAATGCTTGTCGGTGATCGTGATGCCAAGTCCTGGCTTGGTCTCATCCAGATCAATAAAACCATCCACCGCATCGGGATCACCCTCGAAAATGTAGTAAAACAGCTCATTCCCGACCTCGACATCGAAGACGGGGAAGTATTCGCTGATCGGACAGTTCACGTTTGCCATGGTCAGGTGATAATTGTGCATCTGCCCGGCATGCGGGATCACGGGCACCTGGAACGCCTCGGCGATGGCGTTGATCTTCTGGGCCGCCGTGATGCCGCCCACGCGGTTGGTGTCATACTGCATCACGCTGACCGCACCCGAGCGGATCAGATCCGCGCAACCGATGACCGAGAATTCATGCTCGCCGCCCGAGATCGGCACGATGTTCATGGCGTTCAGTTCGCGGTAGCCGTTCACGTCATCGGCGATGACCGGCTCTTCCAGCCAGCGCGGTTCATACTTGGCCAGCTTCGGCAACATGCGCTTGGCGTAATCGAGGTTCCAGCCCATGTAGCATTCCAGCATGATGTCGCGGTCCCAGCCGATCACCTCGCGCACGGCCTCGACCCGCTTGAGGTTCTCGCGCATGCCGGCCATGCCATCCTTGGGACCATAGCCGAACCGCGTCTTGAACCCCTGGTAGCCTGCATCAACGGCTTCTTGCGCCTCGCGCTGCATCTCTTCGATCGAGGCGGCGTAGAGCTTGGAATAATAGACAGGGATCTTTTCCTTGGTGCGGCCGCCCAGAAGCTTGAACACCGGCTTGCCTGTCAGCTTGCCCATCAGGTCCCAGATCGCGATGTCGATGGCGGAAATCGCGGTCATGCCGATCCCCTTGCGCCCCCAGGCATGGCTGCGGCGATACATCTTTTCCCAGATATAGGCGTAATCGAAAGGGTCCTCGCCGATGATCAGCGGGGCAAACCAGTCGTCGATGGCCTTCTTGACCACGGTGGGGGCCAAGGCCGCGTTGCCGATGCCGATGGTTCCGTCTTCGGTTTCCACCTCGCAGGTCAACCACTGGTGAAAGCGGAACGAGGACATGGCATCCCCCTTGATCCACAATGCATCTGACGCATTGGTGCAGAAATTTCCCTGCGGCGGCACGGTCGGGCCGGTCCAGTTCCAGACGCGGGTGCGAACAGATTTGATCTTCATGGGTCAGTCCACTTGTTATGATGATTTGAAGGAACGGGCGCGGCGGCCCATGGTGCTTGCAATGGTCCATGCCGCCCGCATCGGGCCGACATGGGCCTTGCCTTGACCGCGAATATCGAAGGCGGTGCCATGCGCCGGGGTGGTGATGGGCACGGGCAGACCGCCCTGCACGGTCACCCCCTGCCAGAAGCCAAGCAGCTTGATCGCGATCTGGCCCTGATCGTGATAGAGCGTCACGATGGCATCCAGTTCCTTGGCCACGGCCTTGAGAAAGATGGTGTCCGAGGGATATGGCCCCTCGACCGGCAGCCCCATGGCACGGGCGCGTTCAACGGCGGGGCCGATGATCTCGATCTCTTCCGTGCCGAAATTGCCGTTGTCACCGTTATGCGGGTTCAGCCCGCAGACACCGATCCGGGGGTTTTCATGCCCCGCCTCGCGCAGTGCTGCATGGATCAGGCGCGCGGCTTCGATGATCTTGTCCCCGGTGATGAGGTCGGCCACATCGCGCAGGGCAACATGGCTGGTGACGCGACTGGTCCAGAGACCTTCCATCACGTTGATCTCGGACACGGTGCCGTTATGGCCCAGACGGTCGGCGAACCAGTGCAACTCGTCCGACTGGGTCATGCCCGCCGCATGCAGCGAGGCCTTGTTGAGCGGCGCGAAGACCAGCGCATCGGCCTGGCCGCGCGCGACCATGTCCAGACCATACCCCAGCGTATCCAGACAGTGCTGCCCACCTGCTGCCGTCGCTTCAGCCCGCGCCCATCCGCCATCGGGGGCGGTGCGCCCCTTGGACAGGAACAGCGGCAGATCGGGGGTCTGGCCCAAAGCCGCAGGATCGGTGACACGGCGATACGGGAACTCTGCGCCTGCTATCGCCATGCCATCCTGCAACTCGGCCTCATCCCCCAGGATCAGCACATGGGCCATGTCGCGCGCCTCGGGATCAGCCAGAAGCCTGGCCACCAGTTCGGACCCGATCCCGGCGGGATCGCCAAGGGTCAGGATCAGGCGGGGTTTTGGATCGGTCATTGCAGATACTCCGTCAGGCCCAGCGATACGAAGGGCACATAGGTGACCAGCAGCAGGATGAAGGCCAGCACCGCGATGAAAGGCAGGTTGGTGCGGGTGGTTTCCCAGATGCCGGCCTTGGCGATGGAACAGGCCGTGATCAGCACCGAGGCCACCGGCGGGGTCTGCTGCCCGATGGCAAGGTTCAGGGTCACGATGATGCCGAAATGGATCGGGTCGATCCCCACCTCGCGCACCAGCGGCAGCACGATCGGCACGACAAGGATGATCGCCGCCGCCCCGTGCAGGAACATGCCAAGCATGAACAAGAGCAGGTTCAGAAGCGCCAGCACGACCCAGGGGTTCGTCGTGAACTCGGTGATCTGCGCGGCCAGTTGCTGCGGCACCTGCGCCTGGGTCAGGAACAGACCAAGGGCTGCGGATGTGGCAACAAGGAACATCACGACGCCGGTCTGGCTGATACCGTCCAGCATGGTCTTGCGCAGGCGGCGCACATCAAGGTCACGGTAGATGAAGAGACCGATCACCAGTGCCGCCAGCACCGCCAGGCCCGCGCCTTCGGTCGCGGTGACAAGACCCGAAAAGATGCCACCCAGGATGATGACCGGCATGGTCAGCGCCCAGAACGCCTCGCGGAAGGTGCGCCAGACGTTGCACAGATCGAAACGCTCGTCGCGCGGCAGGTTGTAGCGGACGGCGAGAAGGTAGGTCACCACCATCAGGAGGAACCCGCCCAGAACGCCCGGCACGATACCAGCGACAAACAGCTTGAGCACCGAGACTTCGGCAATCGCGCCGTAAAGGATCATCGGGATCGAGGGCGGAATGATGATCGCAAGCGATGCCGAGGATGACGTGATCGCCGCCGCCATGGTGCGGGAATAGCCACGCTTCTTCATCTCGGGGATCAGCACGGTGCCGGTGGCCGCGACATCCGCCACGGCAGAGCCCGATATTTCGGCAAAGACCATCGACACGCCGATATTGACCATGCCCAGGCCACCGCGCACGAAACCGATCAGCGCCGTGACGAAGTTGATCAGCCGCACCGAAATGCCCGAGGTGTTCATGAGGTTGCCCGCAAGGATGAACAGCGGAATGGCAATCAGCGGAAAGGAGGTGGCGCCGGTATAAAGCGCGATCGCCACGTCATAGAGGCTGGAGGTGCCTGACGTCATCAGGAACCCTCCGACGGCGACCAGGCCGATGGACACGGCGATGGGCACGTTGATCATGATGAGCGTGATCAATGCCATGGTGGTCAGAAGAAGGATCATTTCGACTTGTCCTTGTCTTGCCGGATCTCGGCCTCGGCTTCGGCGATGGCATGGGCGATCTCGGCATGTTCGGCGTCGATCCCGGCGGCTGCGTCACGCAGGGCGCGCGGCAAGGTCAGCAGGGTGCCGATGATCATGAGGACAGCCGTCAGCGGGATCACCGCCTGCACGATGTCGAGGGTCAGCCATGGCAGGCTGAGCAACGAGTCATAGGCCGCAACCGCCAGCACGTGATACCCGAACCATGCGATCAGCACGAAGAAGGTCAGCACAAGACCTTCCGACAGCAGCGTCAGGGCGACGGCAAACCGGCGTGGCAACGCGGTGACGAGGCCGCCAAACCCCATGTGCGCCCGCATGAAGACGGCATAGGTCGCGCCGAAATAGGTCAGCCAGGCGAGCAGAACGCTGGCCAGTTCGTCATACCAGCTGGGCGAGGCCCCGAAATAGCGCATGGTGGTCGCGTAGATGACCGCGAAAGTCAGCGCCAGAAGCAAGGCCAGACCGATGGTCTCGACCACGCGCAGAAGCGCCTTTTCGATGAGTGAAAGCATGTTGCAACACCAGGGATGGGCCGACCGGACCAATGTCCGGCCGGCACTTGATGATCGGATCAGTCGGCCAAGGCTTGCGCGCGGCTGACCAGATCGGCCCCGCCGGGAACCTGCGCGGCAAAAGCCTCGTAGACCGGGGCGGAGGCCGCGATGAAGGCGGCCTTGTCGGCCTCGTTCACGGCAACACCCGCAGCCTGCACCTTGGCGACCAGTTCATTGTCGGCTGTTTCGCCCTTCTCCAAGGACCAGTCCTGCACATCGGCGGCCACCGCATCGACGGCGGCACGCACATCATCAGGCAGCCCTTCCCAGACCTTGAGGCCTGTCGTCAGGTAGGTCGGCGAATAGACATGGCCGGTCACGCTGAGGTATTTCTGCACTTCCTGGAAATTCGCGCCGACGATATTGGTCAGCGGGTTTTCCTGGCCGTCCATCGTGCCGGTCTGCAAGGCGACAAACACCTCGGAGAAGGACATGGCGGTCGGGTTTGCGCCCCATTCCTTGAACATCGCGACCCGCCATTCGGACGAGGGGGTGCGGATCTTCAAACCGGCCAGATCGGCAGGCGTGTTGATCGGGCGCGTGTTGTTTGTGATGTGGCGGAAGCCGTTTTCCCAGGTCGAGACGACGTGAAGGCCCTGTTCTTCGGCCTTGGGCGCAAGTTCCTGCCGCACGATCTGGGCGTCGATCGCTTTCAGATGCGCGCGGTCCTTGACCAGGAACGGCATCTCGAACAGGCCGAACTCGGGGGACACGTTGGTCATGATCGAAGAGATCAGGGTGAAGTGCACGGTGCCGAGGCGCAGCTTCTGCATCAGCTCCTTCTCGTCGCCAAGCTGCGCATCGGCGTAGAATTCGATCTTGTGGGCGTCACCCAGCTTGGCCTGCAACTCCTCGGCAAAGCGTGCAGCGCTCTGACCTTGCAGGCTGTTGGATGCGGCGCCGACGGCCACGATATAGGTATCGGCCATGACGGGAGCCGCACCGATCGAGGCGACGGCGAAGATCAGGCCTGCAGACAGGCCTTTCGTGACATGAAACATGGGTTTTCCTCCTCCAGACAGAGCCTCCGCGCCCGTGGCCCGGGGTCTCTCGAGAGAAGGGTTAGTGTATGCTCGGCGTCGCGACTAATGGAAAGGCCTGATCCTTCAATAACCAAATGGCATCACGGCGGCTGTCGCTCTGTCACTTCGTGATTGGGGCTGAACCACACCAAATGGACGCGGTTGGCAGGGAATGGGTCGCAAATTCCGACGCCCCCGACCGATCCGGGTGATAGGGTCATTCAAGAAAATGGCCGACAGCCCTGTGAAGGTCAATCTGCCGCCAACAGGAAGCAAGAGACGCGAACGAATGAAAAGGTTTGGCCTTGATGCGACGGATATTCGCATCCTCAGTGCGATGCAGCAGCATGGGCCGCTGAGCAAGACAAGGCTTGCCGAGATCGTCAATATCTCGCCCACACCGTGCTGGGCGCGGCTTGACCGGCTCAAGGCGGCTGGCTTCATCAAGGGATATCACAGCGATATCGCATTGGGGCAGATCGGCGACTTCGTGCAGGTCATCGTGACCGTCTCGTTGACCCATCACAGAACCGCCGATTTCGACCGGTTCGAGGCCTTCGTCAAAGCCCATGACGAATTCACCGAATGCATCGCGACAGGTGGCGGCATGGATTACGTGCTCAAGGTCATCTGCCCCAGTCTGGCCCTGTTCCAGACGCTGATGCAGGCGATGCAGGATGCCGAGATCGGGGTCGACCGCTACATGACCTACATCGCGACTCGCAGCGTCAAGGCAAGCCGGCCCAACCTTGCCAAACTGGCCGCGCATGCCGGCCGATAAGGCCGCGCGACCGAACGGTTTGCATTCTGCCCAAAAAACGGCCCGTTCGGTCTGAAGTCTGGATTTCTTTGGTCCACATTCGCGCCGGGTTCGCCCGTAGGTTTTCGCCAGTTTCAGTCTGTCCCCGGCCCTGTCGCCGGCGACGCAAAAAGGGCGAAAAAGATGACATCAGACGGCTTCGGTTTTGGCACGCAGATCCGTAAATCCCCCTATTTCGAGGCCACGGTCCGTTGGGGGGCAAAAGGGTTTTCCGTCTATAACCACATGTATATCCCGCGCGATTTCGGCGACCCGGAACAGAATTTCTGGAACCTCGTAAATGACGCCATCCTGTGCGACGTGGCTGTCGAGCGCCAGGTCGAGATCACCGGCCCGGATGCCGCAAGGTTCGTCCAGATGCTGACGCCGCGCGACCTGTCGAACATGGCGGTGGGGCAGTGCAAATACGTGCTGATCACCAATGCCGAGGGCGGGATCCTGAACGATCCGATCCTGCTGCGCCTGGCGGAAAACCATTTCTGGATCTCGCTTGCCGATAGCGACATCCTGCTGTGGGCGCAGGGTGTTGCGGTGCATTCCGGCCTTGATGTCACGATCGGCGAGCCCGATGTGTCGCCCCTTCAGTTGCAGGGCCCCAAGTCGGGCGAGATCATGCAGGCCCTCTTTGGCGACAGCATCATGGACCTGAAATACTACTGGCTGCGCGAGGTCGATCTGGATGGGATTCCGCTGATCGTCTCGCGCACGGGCTGGTCCAGCGAACTGGGCTACGAGATCTATCTGCGCGACAGCGCCCATGGCGACGCGCTGTGGGAACGCATCATGGCAACCGGGATGGCGTTCGGGCTGAAACCCGGCCACACCTCGTCGATCCGCCGGATCGAAGGCGGCATGCTGTCCTATCACGCCGATGCGGATATCAACACGAACCCCTATGAGCTGGGTCTGGACCGCCTGGTGAACCTCGACATGGAGGCCGATTTCATCGGCAAGGCCGCGCTGCAGCGCATCCAGCAGGAGGGTGTCACCCGCAAGCAGGTCGGCCTGATCATCGATTGCGCACCGATGCAGGGCCCCAACACCACCTTCTGGCCCATCCACAAGGACGGCATCGCTATCGGCAAGGTCACGTCAGCGGTCTATTCGCCGCGGCTGGACAAGAACATCGCACTGGCCATGGTCGCTGCGGATCACGCCCATATCGGCTTGGAGATCGAGGTGATCACCCCGTCCGGCCCCACAGCCGCTACCATCGTCGAGCGTCCCTTCTTCGACCCCAAGAAGAAGCTTGCCGCGGCATGATTGCATCTTTGATTTGAGGAACCGCGTGATGTCCGCCCTTTCGATCTCGTTGCACTGGCACCGCAGCGAAGCTGCGCTGGAACCCGGCCAGTATGCGAACGCGCATACGGTCCAGTTCAACGATCGCTACGACCTGCAGGTCGACGCCGCCCCGGACTGGGGCGGCGCGGCCGAGAATACCAACCCCGAACAGGCCCTCGCATCGGCCCTGTCCAGCTGCCACATGATGACCTTTCTGGCGCTTGCCGCGAAAGCGGGCTGGCCGGTGGCCAGCTATCACGATCACGCCGAGGCCCATCTGGGCAAGAACGCCAGGGGACAGATGTCCGTCACCCGCATCGACCTGCACCCGGTTGTCCGCTTCGACACCGGTTTCGCGGTTGACGACGCGGCGCTGGCGCAGATGCAGGACCGTGCCCACCGGTACTGTTTCATCGCCAACACGCTGGCCGACAGCGTCGAGATCAACATCCTCTGAACCGCGCCACAGGAGCCGCCTTCATGACCGAACAAACCATCTTGCTGCGCGAACAGGACGACGCGGGCATTCTGCGCCTGACCCTCAACGACACCGCAAGGCGCAATGCCCTGTCCGAGGCGATGCTGGGCGAACTGGGTGCGGCCTTCATCGCCGCAGGTCAGGACCCCAGCGTGCGCGTGATCATCCTGGCGGCGACCGGGCCTGCCTTCTGCGCGGGCCATGACCTCAAGGAAATGACGGCGGGCCGTGCCGGGCCTGCAGGTGGCAAAGCCTATTTTGCGAGGATCATGGCAATGTGTTCCGGCGTCATGCAGGCGATCATCCATTGCCCCAAGCCCGTGATCGCAGAGGTTGCCGGCATCGCGACGGCGGCAGGCTGTCAGCTGGTCGCCAGCTGCGATCTGGCGATTGCCGCCGACACCGCGCAATTCAGCACACCAGGCGTGCATATCGGGCTGTTCTGCTCGACCCCGATGGTGGCCCTGTCGCGCAATGTGGCGGACAAGCACGCGATGGAAATGCTGCTGACCGGGGACATGACATCGGCCGTCCGCGCTGCCGAGATCGGGCTGGTCAACCGCGCCGTGCCACCCGAGGACCTGCGGGATGCGACGATGCAGATGGCGCGCAAGATCGCCGGCAAATCCAGCATGACCCTGGCGACAGGCAAGCGCGCCTATTACGCGCAGCGGGACATGCCTTTGGCGCAGGCCTATGCCTATGCCTCCAGCGTGATGGTCGACAACATGCTTGCGCGGGACGCCGAAGAAGGCATCGGCGCCTTCATCGAAAAACGCGCAGCCCAATGGCAGGATGCCTGATCCGATGGATGCCAACCCTTACAACACCGACCTGGACCGAAATCCCGCGAACCACCAGCCGCTGACGCCGCTGGGGTTTCTGGAACGGGCGGCGACCGTCTTTCCAGACCATACGGCCATCATTCACGGCAGTCTGCGACGCAGCTATGCCGACTTCTATTCACGCGCGCGGCAACTGGCCTCTGCGCTTGCGGGACAGGGCACCCTGCGCGGCGATACGGTATCGGTCCTGTTGGCAAACACACCCGCCATGCTGGAATGCCATTACGGCGTGCCGATGTGCGGCGCGGTCCTGCATGCGATCAACACCCGGCTGGATGCCGCCATCATCGCCTTTCAGCTTGACCATGCCATGGCGAAGGTCGTGATCGTCGATCGGGAATTCCTGCCCCTGATGCAAGAGGCGCTGGCGCTGGCGACGGTAAGCCCGCTGCTGATCCGCTATGACGACCCCATGTTCGACGCGACGCCGGTGCATGACGGTTTGCCCGAGTACGAGGCGTTTCTGTCCACGGGCGATCCCGATTTTGCCTGGCTCATGCCCACGGACGAATGGGATGCCATTTCGATCAACTACACCTCCGGCACGACCGGGGACCCAAAGGGCGTGGTCTCGCATCATCGGGGGGCCTATCTTCTGGCACAGGGCAACGCGCTGACAACCTCGATGCGCAAACACGCGGTCTATCTGTGGACCCTGCCGATGTTTCACTGCAACGGCTGGTGCTTTCCCTGGACGCTGTCCGCGATCATCGGCACCCATGTCTGCCTGCGACAGGTGCGGGCGGATCAGATATGGAACGCCCTTGCCGATCATGGCGTCACGCATCTTTGCGGCGCGCCGATCGTCATGTCTCTGATGATCGGGGCCCCCGAGGCGGCAAAACGGCCCCTGGCGCACACGGTGCAGTTCTTCACCGCCGCCGCCCCACCGCCCGAGACATTGCTGGCCGACATGAAAACCGCGGGTTTCGATGTCACGCATCTCTACGGTTTGACCGAAACCTACGGCCCGGCCGTCGTCAACGACTGGCACGCGGGCTGGTCCGATCTGCCGGGTCCGGCACAGGCGAAACTGAAATCCCGCCAGGGCGTACGCTACCTGCCGCTAGAGGGGCTGGCCGTGCTCGATCCCGACACGATGCAGCCCGTGCCGCGCGATGGCCTGACCATGGGCGAGGTGATGTTTCGCGGCAATGTCGTGATGAAGGGCTATTTCCGCAATCCGAAGGCCACGCAAGAGGCCTTTGCCGGCGGCTGGTTCCATTCCGGCGATCTGGGTGTGATGCATCCTGACGGTTACATCCAGCTCAAGGATCGGTCGAAGGACATCATCATTTCGGGTGGCGAGAACATCTCATCCATCGAAGTCGAAGAGGCCCTTTACCGGCATCCGGCCGTGGCCGTCGCGGCCGTCGTCGCCATGCCGCATGAAAAATGGGGCGAGACACCTTGCGCCTATATCGAAGTCGCGCCGGGTCAGCATCTGGATGCCGATCTGCTGCAACAATGGTGCCGCGAACAGCTGGCCCCCTACAAGGTGCCCGGACGGTTCATCTTCATGCCGATTCCGCGAACCTCGACCGGCAAGATCCAGAAATTCGCCCTGCGCGAACGCCTGGTGACACCCCAGGCTTGAAAGGTCCGCATTCGGCAGGGGGCTGATCTGCCCCCTACCCCCCTGCCGCCATACGGCCAGCGGCGGCAGGGCTGACCGCGCTGACGCAAGGGTTCCAGGCGGCGATTCAGACCTTGGTAGGATCATTGATCCTACTTTTCGTTCTGCCCCCGATCTTCGCCTTCCCGCAGATTGAGGCCTGAAGCCTTCGATCAAAGTCATTTGGAACGGAAAGATCCCATGCTGGACACACAAAGCGTGACCCCGAGCCCCTGCAAGAATTGCGGACAATGCAGACAGGTGCCGTTCCAGGTAAATTGTGCGCCTGAGGGCCGGGGGATGCCGGTGGACTATTCGGCCCAGCTGGATCAGGCGATCAACAACCTGCACAAGGAAGGCCGCTACCGCACCTTCATCGACATCGAGCGTCAGCGCGGGCATTTTCCGCATGCCGTCTGGCGCAAGCCTGACGGGACCGAGGCACCGATCACCGTGTGGTGCGGCAATGATTACCTGGGCATGGGGCAGCACCCGGCGGTTCTGGCCGCGATGCACGAGGCGCTGGATGCGACCGGTGCGGGATCGGGCGGCACGCGGAACATCTCGGGCACGACGGTCTGGCACAAGCGGCTGGAAAAGGAACTGGCCGACCTGCATGGCAAGGAAGCGGCGCTGCTGTTCACCTCGGCCTATATCGCCAATGATGCCACGCTGAGCACGCTGCCCAAGCTGTTCCCCGGCCTGATCATCTATTCGGATGCGCTGAACCATGCCTCGATGATCGAGGGCGTGCGCCGCAACGGTGGGGCCAAGCGCATCTTCCGCCACAATGACGTGGCCCATCTGCGCGAGCTGCTGGCCGCCGACGATCCGAAAGCGCCCAAGCTGATCGCCTTCGAATCGGTCTATTCGATGGATGGCGATTTCGGCCCGATCGAGGCGATCTGCGATCTGGCCGACGAATTCGGCGCGCTGACCTATATCGACGAGGTCCATGCCGTGGGCATGTACGGCCCGCGCGGGGCGGGGGTGGCGGAACGCGACCGGCTGATGCACCGCCTGGACATCATCAACGGGACGCTGGCCAAGGCCTACGGCGTGATGGGCGGCTATATCGCGGCCTCGGCCAAGATGTGCGACGCGATCCGCTCCTATGCGCCGGGCTTCATCTTCACCACATCGCTGCCGCCGGCGATCGCGGCGGGGGCCGCAGCCTCGGTGGCGCATCTCAAGCGCGATCATGGCCTGCGCGAGCAGCACCAGACCCAGGCGAAGATCCTCAAGACCCGGCTCAAGGGGCTGGGGCTGCCGATCATCGACCATGGCAGCCATATCGTGCCGGTGATCGTGGGCGACCCGGTGCATACCAAGAAGCTGTCGGACATGCTGCTGGACGGCTACGGCATCTATGTCCAGCCGATCAACTTCCCGACCGTGCCGCGCGGCACCGAAAGGCTGCGCTTCACGCCCTCGCCGGTGCATGGACCCAAGGAGATGGACCGCCTTGTGCACGCCATGGACGCGTTGTGGTCGCACTGTGCGCTGAATCGCGCCGAAATGAGCGCATGACCGCAGCCTTGGGAGAACTGTCATGAAATGGATGATCACGGCCGGGGCTGTAGGGCTTGTGCTTCTCTTGACCCCCTATGGCTCGTTGTCCTTGACGGCCACGCAGACAGGGCAGGCCGACAGCGGCGCGCGGCCTGCGACCATCACCGTATTGACGGCCAGCCTGCAACCCGTCGAAGAGGTGCTGCATGCCTTCGGCCATGTGCGGCCCTCCAATGTCATCACGCTTGCCATGCCGCGGACCCCGGCGCCGGTAGCCGAATTGCTGGTTCACGAGGGCGCCCTTGTCCGGCAAGGCGAGGTTCTGGCCCGGCTGGAGACCGAAGAGGCCCGGCATGCGCTTTTGCTGGCACAAGGTGAATTGCAATCCGCCCTGGCCGAGGTCGCAGAGGCCCGAAGCCTTGTGCAACTGGCGAAAACGGAAGTGGCGCAACGGAATGCCACCGTCGAAAGGCTGTCGCAACTGGCGCAAAAAGGCGCATCATCCGATGTGCAGCGGGTTGATGCATTGCGCGCGCTGGAACGTGCCGCGCTTGATGCCGAGGCGCGCCAGAGCCGGTTGGAACAGGCCCTGGTGAAAGCCGAGATGCTGCGCATCCTTGCCAACCGCGCGACAACGCTTGTGGACGAGATGACGATCCTGGCGCCGGTTGCGGGCCGCGTCATGCGGGTCGATGCAAATCCCGGCGCGACACCGCCGCCGGGCACCGCCCTGATCAGCCTGGCCCAGGGCGACCGGATGGAAGCCGTCCTGCAGGTTCCGCCGGGCAGACTGGCGCGTATTCAAGCGGGACAGCCCGTGCAGTTGTGGCTGGCCGATGGCCTGACGACGCGCGGTGCCGTCACCCGCATCGCACCGGGCAATAGCGACAGCGGCGGGCTTGCAGAGGTCACTGTGGCCCTGGAAGACGATGTCCCGTCTGTCGCCGGATCCCATGTGCGGGGCCAGATCATCACGGAACGGCGCATGGCGATGCTGATCCCGTCGTCGGCGCTTGTTCAGTTGCCGTCGGGTCCCGGCGTGCTGCGGATCGTTGACGGGCAGGCCGTCGCGACGCCCGTGGCAATCGCCGCGCGTCCAGATGGCGATCTGGCCGAGATCAAGGACGGGCTGCCGGAAGGCGCGACCATTGCAACGCTTGCCGGTTCCCTGCTGCGGGACGGCAGCCCCGTGCAACCGGTGCCGGAGCCGCGAAAGCGCCTTGCCTGGTCGGATGCCGATGCCCGCATCATGGCTGTGCAGGCGTCAAGATGAGACCTGCAGACTGGGCGCTGCGCCATCCATGGCTGCCGTTGGTGATCATCTGCATTCTGGCTGTCCTCGGCTTGCGCGCCGGTCTGCAGATGCCGCTCACATATCTTCCGGAACTGGGCGACAACCGGATTGCGCTGCATCTTGAGGCGGACAACGCCTCACTCGAGCGGATGGACAAGGACCTGGCGCAGCCTGTCGAGCAGGCGCTTGCAGCCTTGCCACAGATCACCGCGATCCGGTCCAAGGTCAGACCCTCAGGGGTGGAACTGACATTGAATCTGCGCGATTCCCGTTCCGCGCAAGACACGGTGGCGCTTGTTTCCGACAGGATCAATGCGCTGATCCCGGATCTGGACATCGCCTTTCGCATGAACGGCATCAGGGCACTTTCATCGCGGGAACAGGCCGCAGTCGACATTGCCATCGTTCCGCGCGACCGCGACATCCTGCGCGCCAGCCTGACGATGCGGGACATCATCCGCCCCGCGCTGCGCCAGATCGACGGGCTGACCGACATCACCGTCAGCGGCGCACAGCGGCATGGGATCACGATCCGGCCGGACCTTGGGCGGCTTGAAGATGCGGATCTGACCCTTGATGAAGTCATGCAACAGATCGCATCCGGCGCCGGCCGCGCCACGGGGGCAGTCATGCCCACCGATCCGCATGCGGGGACAGTCATGCTGGGCCTGTCCCAATCCGGCCCGCAGAACAACGTGACGGATGTGCTGGACCGGTTGCCGCTGCGCAGCGGACAGGGATCGACCGTCCCGCTTGCCGCCGTGGCAGAGGTGAGGCAAAGCGCGACAAACGGTGACTGGATCGCGCATCATGATGGCCAGCCTGCACTTTTCGTGCAGGTCCATGTCGATCCTGCCGCCGACCTTGGCACTGTCCTGACCGAAATCGACGACCAATTGGTGCAACTGGCCGGCAGGCTGCCTGACCTGCAGATGGATGTGGTGCACCGCCCGGCAGACAGGGCGATCGCATCGCTTGCGGCAACGCGGCGTGCTCTTCTGGAAGGGGCCGTTCTGGTGATCGCCGTGATCGCCCTGACGCTGCGGGCATCACGGGCCACCATGCTGGCAGCCTGTGCGCTGCCGCTGTCGGTCCTGCCCACGCTGTTGGTCATGGACCTGCTTGGCCTGAGCCTGAACATCGTCAGTCTGCTTGCCCTGACACTGGCATCCGGCATCCTTGTGGATGACGCGATCGTGGAAATCGAGAATATCCACAAATACATGGCCCGTGGCATCAAGGCCCGCAAGGCCGTGGCGCAAGCGGTTCGTGACATCGCCTTGCCCGTCATCGGCACAAGCCTTGCGATCCTTGCCGTCTTCGCGCCGGTCGCCGCAATGCCGGGTGAGGCAGGGCGCTATTTCTGGGCTTTCGGATCCACGCTCTGCATCGCAACGATCATGTCGCTTGCCGTGTCGCGCCTTGTGATCCCGCCTCTGGCCGCGCGTTTCCCCGACGTTGCAGGCAAGCGCGCAAAGACGCGGCCAAGCGGCCCGATCACGCGGCGCTATCATGGCTTGCTGATCGGCAGCCTCAGGCTGCGCTGGCTTGGCGTGGCAGGGGCGCTTGTTATCGCGGCAGGATCCATAGTCGCCGCAATGAAGCATCCAGGTTCGTTCATACCGATGGATCGCAGCGGAACAATATGGGTCGAACTGGCGCAGCCATCCGCCATGGCGCAGGATCGACGCCGCGAAAACCTGCGAGAGGTGGAAAAATCCCTGCTCGGGGACCAGCGGGTTGCCTCGGTGACGATGCTGCTTCCCACCGCGCTTGATCAAAATGCAAGACTGATGATCGCGACGGACGGATCGCTTGTGGCAGAAGATGCCATACGGGCGATCCTGGAAGCGCAGCCGGACATGACAGCCGCCGTTCTGAAGGCAAACGGATTGCCGAAGCTGGCGCTGGATATCGCGGCACCCGATCGCACCACGCTGGAAACAGCCGTCACCGAAGTCATGCGCGCCATATCCAGCATGGATCAGGCGGGCCCCGCCCCCATTGTTCCCGGCGGCTGGCTTCCACAGATCCGGCTGACCACCGACCCCGAGATCCTGCGCCCTCTTGGCCTGGAGCATGCCCGGATCGTGCAGATCATGGACATCCTTTCGATGTCACGGGACACCCCGGTCACCTATCTGGATCTTCCGCGGCAGGACGGTGTTCCGGTCTACATGGATATCGGCCTGATGGATCGGGGCCCTGGAACGGCAATGCCGGATCTGGCCTTCCTGGGGCTGCGTCTGCCTGAGGGCGGAAGGGTTCCGTTCGCGGCCCTGGGCGGGATCGACATGCATCTTTCGTCGCTTGCCCTGTCACGACGGGACGGGCTTTACGTACAGCGCATCGTGGCGGACCCAACCGACGATGCTGCCGGGCGTGACATCGCGCGTGTCGCGAAAATGACCGTAGAGACCCATCAAGACAGATTGCCCGGCCTTGTCCTGCTGCCTGCAGGCGATACGGCGCTGAGGCAGGACATGATGCGAGACCTGACAGATGCGATGGGCTCTGGCCTCATGTTGCTGACGGCGACCTTGCTGGTGATGTTCCGATCTGCGGGACAGACCATGGTCATTCTGGTGTCCTTGCTTTTCTCACTGGCGGGGGGAATGGGTGTACTTGTCGCGACAGGCCTGCCGCTGTCCCTGCCCGTGCTGATCGGCATGCTGCTGCTTTTCGGCATCGTGGCCAAGAACGGCATTCTGCTGATCGACAGGGCGCAACGGTTGCAGCGCGGGAAGATGACGATGGCGCAGGCCCTGATGAAGGCGACACGGGACCGGACACGGCCGATCCTGATGACAAGCCTGGCCATGATCGCCGGCATGGTTCCGGCCGCACTGCCCGGACTTGAGGGCGCGGCCTTCCGTCAACCCATGGCGCTGACGGTGATTGGCGGGGTCGCGCTGTCCACCGTGCTGAGCCTGCTGCTGCTGCCGGGCATGGCGCTTCTCGCCCATCAGGCAAGCATTGCGGCAAGGACCCTGAGTGTCCGCAACCTTCGTCATGCGGGAAGGCGACTGGCGGGCGCACGCGGGCTGCCCTGACGCCAGACCCCGGCCCCGGAGATCTTCATTGAGGTGGTCCCGGAAAACTGGGTCGTGGCCGCAGCTTTTCCTGGGACAGAAAGCTCAAGCCATGGGGTGGGAAGCGAGGCACGGCATGATCGAACCCGACCATCCGAACCTGTCCATGGGCCAGCAATATGCTTTGCTGCCGATCCCGCTGCCGTCGTTCTACCATGCGACGCAAGGAACGACGGATCAGACCAGCATCTGGAAAGCGCCAATCCTGTCCAGGAAACCGGAAGTACCTCAGATTTCACCGGACGCGCTGCAGCTGAACTCGTGATAGAGGGTCAAGTCCTGTTGCGGAAAGGCCAAGGCAAAGCAGCAACAAAAAGCGCTTGATCATCGCGGTCCGCCTGCGGCGTTGAAATAGACACCCTGCCCACAGCGCAGGATCCGCACCGCGCTGTCCGCGAATTCTTCCGCTTGCACATGGCGGTCCTGCCAGTCCGCGATGCGGCCCAAACGCCCCGGATCAATGCCCAATGCCGGGGGATAAACTGCTGTCGCACCTTTACCGCACATCACCGCCGCGCAGGTCCGGCCTACACCTCAAGCCATTCCTTGCGCACATCGTCACGTCTGCGCAGATCGTCGGGGGTGCCCTCGAACACGACCTGCCCATGGCCCATCACATAAACCCTGTCGGCAATGTCCATGGCAATCGACAATTTCTGCTCGACCAGCAAGGTGGCAATGCCGCGGCGGGCGATCTCCTGCAGGATATCGGCCACCTTGCGCACCATCTGCGGCGAAAGCCCCTCGGTGGGTTCATCGATCATCACGAAATCGGGGTCGCCCATCAGGGTGCGGCACATGGTCAACATCTGCTGCTCGCCCCCCGACAGCACCGAGGCCTCGACATCGGCGCGCTCCTTGAGGTTGGAAAACATCTCGAACATGTTTTGCATCGACCAGCGCCCCATCCCGTCCTTCTGGCCGGGTTTCAGCCCAAGGGTCAGGTTTTGCCGGGTTGTCAGCCCTGGAAAGATATCGCGGTTTTCAGGCACGTAACCGATACCGAGATTGGCGATTTCATAGGCCTTCTTGCCGGCGATCTCCTGCCCCTTGAAACGCACCGATCCTAGGGGTTCCAGCTCGCCCATGATCGCCTTGCACGTGGTCGACCGCCCCACACCGTTGCGCCCCAGCAGGGCGACGATCTCGCCCTCCTGGACATTCAGGGACACACCCTGAAGGATATGCGACTTGCCGTAATAGGCATGCATGTCAGTGACGTCCAGCATCAGTGTTCTGCCTCCAAAGCGGCGCCCAGATAGGCCTCTTGTACGCGGGCGTTCGCGCGCACCTCGGCGGGTGCGCCCGTTGCGATGATCTCGCCATAAACCAGCACCGAAATGCGGTCTGCCAGGCCAAAGACGACGCCCATGTCATGTTCCACCATGACCAGCGTTTTGCCTTCGGTCACGGTGCGGATCAGCTCGACGATATAATCCGTTTCGGAATGGCTCATGCCGGCGGTGGGCTCATCCAGCATGATCACATCGGCGCCACCGGCGATTGTGATGCCGATCTCCAGCGCCCTTTGTTCGGCATATGACAGAACGCCCGCAGGCAGATCGCGCCTCTGGCTCAGGTTGATCTGCTCCAGTATCGCGTCGGCGCCTTCGGTCAGCGCGCGCGAGCGGCTGACCATGTTCCAGAACGAATAGCGATAGCCCTGCGCCCACAAGAGCGCACAGCGCACATTCTCGAAGACCGACATCTTGGGAAAGATATTGGTGATCTGGAACGACCGCGACAGGCCAAGCCGGTTGATCTGGTAGGGGGCAAGCCCCTGAAGATTGCGCCCATGCAGGCTGATGCTGCCCGAGGTGGGCGGGAAACGCGCGGTGATCAGGTTGAAAAGGGTCGATTTTCCCGCCCCGTTCGGCCCGATGATCGCATGGCGTTCGCCCCTGTTGATCGACAGGTCTATGCCGCGAATGATCTCGGTCTGGCCAAAGCTCTTGCGCAAACCCTTGATGTCCAGTGCCGCTGTCATGTATCCGCCCCATCCGGTGTGTTTGCCCTGTGCCATGCATCCAGCAGAGAGGGTGCATTCCTGCGCGCCAACCAGAAGCCGCTCAGCGCGAGCAGGGCAAAAACCACCCATGGCAAGATCGCTGTGTGCTGGAAGGTCACCCAAAAGAGCGTCATTTCGGTTTCCCCGATGGCCGCGTGGCGCGCATGAAACAGGACCTCGATCAGCCCCGACACGCCGATGATGCAGAAAATCGCCGGCACCAGGGTAGTGACATAGGGCATGACCAGCAGCCGCCACTTGCCCAGCTTGATGGGAACGACATGCATCTGCATGACCCCGGCCAGACCGCTGGGGAAAAACATAACCGTCGCCACGAACAGCGCGCCCACGTAAAGCGACCAGATCTCGGTCTCGAGGCTCAGGACCGTTTGCAGCAGGGTAAAGACGATCGCCCCCACCACGGGCCCGAAAAAGACCCCCACACCGCCAAGGAACGTCACCAGCAGGATCGAGCCCGAGGTGGTCAGGTTCAGGTTTTCCTCGGTCAGGATCTCGTAGTTGATGGCAAAAAGCCCCCCCGCGATACCGGCAAAGAAACCGGCCGCCACGAAGGAATTGTACCGCACCCAGCGCGAGGAATAGCCCAGAAATTCGGCCCGCTCGGGGTTGTCGCGCACGGCATTGGCCATGCGTCCGATCGGGGTGCGCGAGAACAGATACATCAGCATCGCCGAGATCAGCAGCCAGCCCGCGGTCAGGTAATAGACCTCGACCTGGTTCAGAAACTCGACGCCAAAGAACGGCAAACCATAGGTGCGGTCACCGGAAACGCCCTCTTCGCCCCCGAAAAACACAACGATGATCACCGAACAGGCAGCGATCAGCTCGCCCACACCAAGCGAGATCATGGCAAAGACGGTGCCCGCCTTTCGGGTGGAAAAATAGCCCACGACGCAGGCCAGAAGCATGCCGAAGATCCCGCCCACCAGCGGCAGGGCCGGCAGCGGGATACTGCCGAAAATGCCCCAGTTCATCACATGCACGCAGACGAAACCGCCCACGCCCATGTAGACGGCATGACCGAAGGACAGCATTCCCGCCTGCCCCAGCAACATGTTGTAGCTCAGCGCAAAAACGATGGTGATGCCCATCTGGTTCATGATCGTGATGGCACTGTTGGATTGAAAGACAAACGGCATGACCAGCAGTAGCAGCGCCGCCAGGATCCAGGGCATGGCCGTTCTCATCGATATGCCGCCATCCATGCGGCCTTGGGTATTGTCCGGATTCTGCATCATACGTCACGCTTTCCAAACAGGCCGTGCGGGCGGAAGACAAGGATCAGGATCATCAGCAGATAGGGCAAGATATCGGCAATCTGCGGCGAGGTCAGTGTCCACAGATCGGCCCATGCGCTGTCCCAAACCGGCTCGGGCTTGGTAAAGCCAAGACTGGTCAGGATATCCTCCATGCGAATGTTGTAGGCTTTGGCGAAGGTCGTCATCCAGCCGATGATCAACGCCGCAACAAGCGCGCCGCCCAGACTGCCCAGGCCGCCAATCACGATTGTCACGAAAACGATCGACCCCAGCACGAAGGCCATGCCCGGAAAGGTCGACAGAACCGGCCCGGCGATCACCCCCGCCACGCCCGCCAGCGCCGTGCCCACGCCAAAGACGCCCATGAAGACCAGCGGCACGTTATGCCCAAGCGCCTCGACGGTGCGCGGATAGCTGAGTGCGGCCTGAATGATCATGCCCACGCGGGTACGCGTCAGGACAAACAGCAGCCCCGCGAATATCCCCAGCGACAGAAAGATCATGAACACCTTGTAGGCCGGGATGTCATAGCTCGAGATCGAAAAGGCCGCGCCTTCCAGAATTTCGGGAATCCGATAGGCAATCTGGTCGTTGCCCCAGATGAACTTCACCAGTTCCTCGATCAGCAGGGCCAGTCCGAAGGTAAAGATCAACTCGGGCACATGGCCATATTGGTGCACCCGGCGCAGACCATAGCGTTCGACCGCAGCCCCCACGATGCCCACCAGAGGCGGCGCAACAAGCAGCCCCATCCAGAACCCCAGATAGATGCTGATCTGATAGGCGAAATAGGCCCCCAACATGTAGAAACTGGCATGGGCAAAGTTCAAGACGCCCATCATCGAGAAAATAAGTGTCAGGCCCGCGGACAGCATGAACAGCAACAGCCCCGTGACCAAACCGTCGATAAGGTTCACCAGTATGAGGTCCATGCCTCACTCCCCCTGTTTTTCAGGTCATTTTTCTTGCAGGTGTGGCCCCGCGCGGCACAGGCGCACGGGGCCGGGATGAAGCGCAGCTCAGGGGCGCGTCATGTTGCAGGTGGTCGGCGCATCGGCCGAAGCCATGACAACCGAGCTTTCGACAACCATGCCGTATCCCGAATTGTCGTAGTCGAACTGCACGGCTTCATTGGTATGCGCAAAGATATGCACATCCTGGATCGCCTGGTGGTCCTGGGGACGCATCAGGATCTTGCCGCCCCACAGACTGTCATGTTCCATGCCTTCCAGCGCCTTGGCCACGGCGACAACGTCGGTGGCGGTGCCGGCATCGTTGATGGCGCGGGCCAGCATTTCGATCACGTTGGTGATGCGCGCTTGGCTGACGTTGCCATCAGGATACTTGGCCTTGAACGCCTTGACATACTCTGCCGCCCGATCCGAAGCGATCGGGTTCAGCGGGCCTTCCGACACCAGCCGCAGCGACCCCTTGCCGGTTTCGCCAAAGGCCGCGGTGATCCCGTCGGCTGCCGCGTAATAGGTGTAGATCGGCCCCTCGAATCCGTTTTCAATGATCGATCTGCCAAGGTTCAGCATGTCCGAACCCCAGTTGCCGGTGATCACCGCATCAGCCCCCGAGGCCACGATCTTGCGCGCATAGGGCGTGAAATCCTTCACCTTGCCGATGGGGTGCAGTTCGTTGCCGACAATCTCGATATCGGGGCGCTTGGCCTCGAGAAAGCTGACCGCCGCCGAGGCGACAGCCTTGCCAAAGCTGTAGTCCTGTCCGATGATGTAGACCTTCTTGATGCTGTCATCCACAGCCATCACATCGGTCAGCGCATCCATCTTGATATCGGCATTGGCGTCAAAGCGGAAATGCCAGAAATTGCACTTGTCATTGGTCAGCGCAGGATCGACAGCCGAATAGTTCAGAAACAGCACACGGTTGTCCGGATTGCGGCGGTTATGCTTGTCGATCGCTTCGGTCAACGCGTTCGCCACGCCCGAGCTGTTGCCCTGCGCCACGTAGCGAATGCCCTGGTCAATCGCCACCTGCAGCTGGATCAGCAACTCCTTGGGGCTGATCTTGTTGTCAAAACCCATGATCTCGAATTTCTGTCCCCCCAGAACACCGCCATTGGCGTTCACAAGGGCTTCCGCTGCAAATTCATACTGGTGCAGGCCGTTGATGCCGGTTGAGGCGAAGGGGCCAGACAGTGGATCGATGAAGGCGATCTTCACGTTCTCTGCAAAGGCCGCGGATGCCATGACAGCAAGCGACAGGGCGGCAACAGTGCCGCGTTTTACGATTGTTCTCATTCTTCCCTCCCAAGATCAGCCCTGCAAATTCATTTGTGTTTTCAGCGCAGGCCGATATCGAAAAGCCTTGCACAGGATGACCACAAGTCAAGCATTTGACAGACCCGCAGGTTGTGCGCGGGGCGGCGCAATCCGGCAGGCGCGCGCGAAAATCCGGTGCCGCAGAGTCATATTTCACCGGCATATGCCGCAATGCAGAATATCGTTCCGCGAAAATGGCGAAGTGCGATTGCCATTCTTTTTCAAGGCGAACCGGCGCTCTCTTCGGCAGGAGGCACCACGCCAGGACCTGCCGATGTTGCAGGTGCAAAAACTGCCACTTGGGGGTCAATTCAGCCCCGGAAGCGGGCCGGATTTATTTTACCGTGACGTTACGGCGTTTCTGCCACAACTTCCGCGATGCGGAAAATCAAACTGCATCACTGTCGAAAACACGGACAACCGCTCCAAAGACAGAATCAAAACCGACTGACCGTGGCGCCAAAAGGCCGACCAGGCAGGAGAGCCGCGCCGCGCCCTGCCGCCGCGAGGGGATCGCGGCAAGAGAGCGACGAATTTGAAAATGAAGTCGCAGATCGAGAAGCAAACGATCCAGAAACGCCAGTTGCAGCGCCAAGCCGCTGAAACCCAAACCGAAAAAGGAACTTGACCAGAGCCATCGTTGCGAAACGGCTGGAAAAGTCCGAAAGTCTCTGACGACGGACAGCCGGCGCGGTTCAAGAGGCTGCAACGCGGTCCGTCAGGGCGAACCTTGATGGTTGGCGCATTTTCATTTTGGCAATGACTGAAGAACTGCGAGGCTGCGTGACAACCACGCGCCGTGCCCCGTTCCCATCAATCCTTTGAACTGCAAAATCAGGGCCGCCATGTTCCACTTGCCGGATTGGTCGTGGTGCTTATGACTTCTGCAAGACCCTGCAATCTGGACCTGAACAATGTTTGAAACAACGCATGCATCGATCCTTCCCGCCAAGATCAGCGAGCAGGTATCCGGTTTGCACCTGTCGTCAATCCGCCTAGAGACAGCATATCCCGCCCTGCCAACACCATTGCAAACATCAAGCGGATCATTGGAGGTCGCCCCACTTTTGATCGTTCAGGTCATGACGGAATGCGGCGTGACCGGTGAAAGCTATCTTTTTTCTCCAAATCGAACGCTTCTACCTGCGCTCAACGAGGCGACGAAAGCGGTGTTTCAAGTGGTCCGCGGCGACCCGTGCCTGCCAGAAAACGTAACTGACAAGATACTTCGGCATTTCAAGCTTTTTGGCGGCACCGGCATCGTCACCATGGCAATGGCCGCCGTGGACATGGCTGTCTGGGATTTGGTCGGAAAAGCGATTGGCCAACCGCTCCACCGCGTACTCGGGGGAACGTCGACCGAGGTCAGGACTTATGAAAGCTCGGGGCTTGGGATCGGTGATCAACGGACGATCAGGCAGCAAGCCGAGAGTTTTCTGAAGAACGGCAACACAACCATGAAACTTCGCCTTGGTTATGAAACCCTGGCAGGTGACATGGGCGCACTGGACATGCTTGCCAATGCCTTTGGATCCTCAATCCAGTTGATGGTGGATTACAACCAAGGACTTACACCGTCCGAGGCAATCAGGAGATGCGCGGAAATCGACGGGCTTGGCCTGCTGTGGATCGAAGAACCGATCCATGCCGACCTTCTTGAAGAGACAGCCGCCCTGCAATCCACGCTCAGAACTCCGATCCAGATTGGCGAAAACCTGTGGTCACCGACGGAAGTGGATCGCGCTTTGCGGCTGTCTGCCAGCAGATATCTCATGCCTGATGTCGGCAAAATCGGCGGCGTTACGCAGTGGCTCAGAGCAGCAAGGCTTGCCGACAAATACGGGATCAAAGTCTCTTCCCACCTTTACCCTGAAATCAGCAGCCACCTTTTGGCGGCCATTCCGAATGCACATTTCCTTGAATATGCGGATTGGACAGCCAACCAGTTTTCCGGTCACGCAAAGCCATCAGGCAACAGCCTGAGGGTGTCGGATCAACCCGGGTTTGGCCTTTATGCCTAGGCGGCTTTCGGGCCGCGCCGCATCAACCCCAGCAAGACGACGGGGGCTCTGAAACCGGAGTCCCCGCAAAATACTCAGCCTGCATCTGCAGGCGATGTCATGGTCACGCTGACACCACCAATACCTTCGATCACAACTTCGACCACCATCCCCGGCTTGACCGGGCGGGCCCCCACGGATGTCCCGCAGGCGATAAGGTCGCCGGGATTGAGTGTCATGTCCTTTGACAAGAGACTGACAATCTCGTTTGGCGGCAAGATCATGTCGGATGCCGGATATGACTGGCGTTCCCGGCCATCCACAAGGACGCGGATCACAAGATCCTGCCAGTCCACATCTGTTTCGATGACCGGGCCGACAACGCCAAACCCATCAAAGCTTTTGGCACGGGTCCATTGCGGGAACGATGGATCCGCGTGAAGAACATCGATCGACGTGAGGTCATTGATGCAGGTGTAGCCCAAAATGGCCTCGGCTGCCTTTTCGGGGCTGACATCCTTGCAGGTTATGCCAATCACGATGCCCAACTCGCCCTCAAAGATGACCCGCCCTGCTGCGGGGGGCAGTTCGACGCTGGCACCATGCCCCGAAAGGGAACTGTCGGACTTGAGGAAATAGAGAGGATGCGTGGGGTGATCCATCCCGCCCTTTTCGGCTGCGGCCTTGAAGTTGTTCCACAGGCCGATGAACTTGCCCGGCTGAACCGGAGCCTGCAGCGTAATCTCTGAAAGCGGCACAGGCGCACCCACGGCGGTATCCGACCCAAGACCATCACGCGGATGAAGTTCGTCATTGTGAATAACACCGATGACCTGCGATCCGCCCTTGGTGTAGCCCCTAGCCCATTTCATGGTGTCGTCTCCTCATGTGGATTTTCCGCGTTGGCGCCTCAAGATCCGCCAACCCAAGCAAGGTCTTGAAGCGCATTTATGCAGCGCCGTGTCTATTCCTACAAGCGCCATGCCGGGGGACGCATTTTCGCGGATTGCCGTGACCCAGGTCTTGATCCTCGCAATCGCAGACTGATTGTCCAGAACCTGCCCAGGGGGCGGCGCGAAAGCTGATCCGGACTGCCGACGGCACCGGCACTGGCCAGGGGATAATCCATCCAACAGCAGACAGAGCAGACAGAGCAGACAGGCCGGGAAGAGGTTGCAAATTTCAGCTTGTGATCAGGTCGGATCAATTTTGCATCAATTGGGAGGAAACTGAGCTGATCTGCTGCGAAATGATCGCCGACCTGTCTTTGAGCTCTTCGGTGACCATCAAGACAACGATCATCGCGATAATCACACCAGCCTTGCTGAAAAATGCGGTCTGAAGATGCTGCCTGAAGATGGCCCGCATCAAGCCGATGAATTCCGCGCCGATTGGCGCCAGTAGCGAACACCATACCCCTAGCAGAGCACTGTGTGCGCGTTTCAAATGCCTTTGTGCTGACCGAAGAAAGCTATTGTGCGTCAAGAACATGGGATCAGCCCCCTGGGATTGTGCCCGGCCCCTGTGGGACCGGGCCTTGATGTCAACTGGTCGGATCAGCTGGGGTTCAGGTCGCCCAGTGTGATCGACAGAGTGTTGCCGATGGCAGCGGCGGTTGCTGTCACCGTGTCAGCCCGGCGTGCGACCAAGTTGCCGGTTGCGCTCACATCGGAATAGTTGGTCTGCGTCAGCTTCAGCTCACCATTCGAACCGACACCGCCGGTCAGGGTGGTCGTGTTGGCAATCGCAGCCACGGTCATGGTCAAATCATCCACCGAACCGCTGTCGATACGGGCATAGGCCGAGATGTCTTCCACACGCTCACCGACTGACTGAGTGATCGACATATCCTTGTCATAATAGACCGCCGACACGGTGTTGCCGATGGCGGCCGAGGTCGCGTCGAGGGTATCGCCCTTCAGCCCATCCTGATCGATTTTCAGGCTGGCCTCGATCTCTTCGCCAAGGAAGTCCTGGGTCAGGGTCAGGGCATAGGGACCGAAGTCGTCCATGGATACGGTGTTGCCGATGGCCGCAGTGGTTGCCGCAAAGTCTTTCAGCTCGACATTGTCGAAGGAAATGTCGGCTTCAGCCTTCACGTCATCCGTGATGTCCTGATCGATAACCAGTTCGTCGACACTCAGGTTGGTCAGCGAAACGGTGTTGGCGATAGCGGCTGTCGTTGCCGAAGACAGGCCGTCTTCCAGCTCGACATTCGCAACACTCAGGTCAAGTTTCGCCTCGACATCGGAATGCGCGTACTGGTTGATGTCCAGTTCGGACTTGCCCAGACCGTCGATGCTCATCGTGTTTGCAATCGCTGCAGACGTGACTTCGATTGCGTCCATCGAACGCTGCTCTGCGTCATCACGGCCCTTGTCGGCACTCTCACGGGCCTTGTCGCCACCTTCGCGGCCTCTGTCAGCCCCCTCGCGACCATCGTCTTCACCTTTCTTGGCCGCCGAGGCGCCCTCACCGATCACGACGTTCAGGTCACTGGTCATGTCGTCCAGATTGATCTGCTCCAGAACCAGTTTGGTGGTTTCCGATCCTTGCTCACCCCAATTGCGGTCAGAACCGGCAATAGCAGTGGAGCCAAGCAAAGCCAGCATGAGGCTAGACGCAACAGTTGTCTTGAATGTAGTGTTCATGAGAAAATCTCCTTTAAGTTTTGGACTTGGGTGGGTTTTCAGGCACGGCGTCAGTTGCAGCTGGCGTCGTGCCGTTCACTGTCAGGCAAGATCCGGTATCAACCCGATACAATCCGCTGATCAGTTCAATGACGGCTCGCTCCAATACGAGCCGAATGCTTGTTTGAATGGGTTCCTGTGCACGTTCGCGACTGGACACACCGAGACCAGTATCCAGAAGTTCGAGGGTCAGACCATTCTGGTTTTCGCGTCCGAAAACCTGTTTCTTGAAGCTGACGGTATCCACAACCCGAAGTGTTTCGGTGTTGACCATCCGCAGATCCACCGCAACCGAGATGGCATAGAGCCGGTCGCTGCGCGATCCTCTTCCGACTTGCAGGTCGAAAGCCGTCGAATAGATGTTGAAATCCAGCTCTGTGATCCCGCCCATTATCATGTAGTCGCTGGGATCAAGAACACCGGCCAGGATCTCCTTGTAAGGTTGTTCCTCGTTCTCGGCGCCGATCAGCTTCTGGTTGGCGTAGCGCAACTCCAGATCCGCTACGCTTGTATCGTACCGCTCGACCAGGGGCACGCCCAGTTTGTCCAGCGCAGAGATGACCATCAAAGTCGCACCGCGCGTCAATACGGGACGGGTCGTATCCTGCGAAAACCCGGTGTAGTCGTCGATCTTGCCCACGGTCAGGGTCCTGGACTTCTGACGGCCCGAAAGTTTGTCGCGGACACAGCTCATCGGTCCGCTCATCGGCGTCTCGACATCGACAGCCATTGGACCTTTCAGTTCCGGGCGCGCTTCGATTGGATCGTAAAGGGCACGGCCCTCTGCACCGGTGCAGTTCGCAAGGACACTCAGGGCAACGAAGCCCGCGGCTATTTTCTTACCAGTATTCAGCATCCGAACTTCAAGCTCCCGTTGAGCGAGGTAGTGGCAGACACACTGCCATTGTTGGTCTGATTTGAGTTCAGGATGATCGTGTTGTAGCTTCCATCGACCGTGACCGAGACCATGTTTCCGATCGCTGTGGAACTCAGCCCGCAATTGGATGCCAAGCCACCGCCGGTTCGCACACCAGAGTTGATCGTCAGATTTCCGTTGTCGTCTCGGGCGCTGCCGATGGGATCGATCATGTGCCGGGCGTCATTGTCGAAACCGGCACTGGAGGTGAATACACCGTAGTCTGATGTTGAAGCTTCGCTGATCGCAGCCATGGCCAGGACCAGGCCACATGACCACATGCCTACAGCCGCAAGCCGCCGGTTGATCGAAGCAGAGCCGTCGACACAGCTGTAAGTGCGATTTCGACGATTACTGATGCTGTTCAAAGCAAATCGCATTTTTGCCATTATTCTTAGCCTTTTAATGTTGCTGCGGCAGTATTTCCGGCCACATCCCGAATATGACCTAAATGCGGCGCGCCAGGCTCGCAGGTCAACCTGCGAAGCCATCCGAATACGACAGGGGGAAAACATATATTCCTGATGCTGAATTATCTTCTCACTTCATATCCAGAATATGAATTCGATCAACCAACAGATTTATTTCAGAGAAATGATCGCTAAATATCTGTTTTTAAACTTTATTTTCCACATACTTTTCTTCGTTAGGATGGGAAAACTGCACAGGTCAATGATGTATTTCATTTGCATATTAATGTAGCAAAAGATAATAACACGCGCGCTTTCGGATTTCATGTATCGAAAGACAAGGAAATCGCAATTTTCATGATTTTCAAGTTTTGACACAATGCACTTCCTGCTGCCGAATTACATACATCTCGACCACAACAGCATTTAGTTTTTACATTCAGGCGCCGGAAAAGTGACTCGTTGCGGATCAAGATTTCCAAAACATGACGTTGTTGATTTCCACCCGGAAGTGACCCGGGTAGCGTCCTAATTTCCATTGAGAATTGACCCATGTGACCCTTCCCCCACGCGACGAGCGCAGGGAGTCAACGGAGTGATCCACATGGGACTTTTGAACATCATCCGACGCATGGCTTTGCGACAGAAGTTGCCTCTCCGCGAGAGCGCACGGCGGACTGGTCTGTCTCGCAATACGATCAAGAAGTATCTGAACGCGGGGACGATCGAGCCTTCCTTTGCGACGCCGGAGCGGCCCAGCAAACTTGATCCTCTTGCCGACAAGCTGGCAGGTTGGTTGAAGACCGAGGCGGGGAAGTCGCGTAAGCAACGGCGGTCCCGGAAGCGGATCCGTGCTGATCTGGTCGCGCTCGGCTTCACCAGATGCTACAACCGCGTGGCAGCCTTCGCCCGAGAGTGGCGCGCAGATCGCCAGCGAGAGCAGCGGACGACAGGCCGCGGCACCTTCGTTCCGCTGTCGTTTCGCCCGGGCGAGGCATTCCAGTTCGACTGGAACGAAGGTTTTGCCGTTCTGGGTGGCGAGCGCACGAAGCTCCAAGTCGCGCACATCAAGCTGTCACACAGCCGAGCCTTCCTGGTCCGGGCTTATCTGCTGCAAACGCATGAGATGCCGTTCGATGCGAACTGGCAATTGCTGAAGGCCGAAGTCGCCGAGCGGGAGGTCCGGTCCATTGCCTGCCACATGAAGGCTGCTCGCTTCCCAGCCGACAAGGACCTCTCCGGCTTCGACTTCGCCGGTCGTCCAGCAGGGCGCCATCGGTTCAAGCCCGATGGACGACGAGATCAACGAGGCCACGGTGCACCAACTTCATCGGGGCGAGTTCATGGGCGGCGCACAAAACGTCGTGCTGATCGGTGGCCCGGGCATTGGCAAAACGCATGTCGCGACAGCCCTTGGCGTGCAGGCTGTGGAACATCATCGCCGCAAGGTCCGTTTCCTCTCCACTATCGAGCTCGTCAACGCGCTCGAACAGGAGAAGGCAAGAGGCAAAGCCGGGCAGCTTGCCGAAAGCCTCGTCCGCCTCGATCTCGTGATACTAGACGAGCTCGGCTACTTGCCGTTCAGCGCGTCAGGCGGCGCATTGCTCTTCCATCTGCTGAGCAAGCTCTACGAACGCACAAGTGTCGTCATCACCACGAACCTGAGCTTCAGCGAATGGGCCACCGTCTTTGGGGACGCCAGGATGACAACTGCACTGCTCGATCGTCTCACACATCGCTGCCACATCCTGGAGACCGGAAACGACAGCTTCCGCTTCAAGGCCAGATCCGCCACAGCTGCACGGAAAAAGAAGGAGGGCAATGATGTCCTGACCCAAGCCTGATCCACGCAACATAACCTCAAGGTGGGTCAGTTCTCGATGGAAAACCCGGGTCAGTTCTCGTTGGAAATCAACACTTTCGGGCTGGCAAGCGATCTCGGACCAGTTCTGCCCAGAAGGCAGCCCCTATCGGCAACAGCGCGTCGTTGAAGTCGTAATCGGCCGCGTGAAGCGGCTGTCCGTGCGGTCCGGTCTCTCCATTGCCCATCAGCAGGAAGCACCCCGGAACGGCGGCGCTGAAATGGGCGAAATCCTCGGAAAAGCTCATCGGTTGGCGATCACCGATTGCCTCAAGCCCGACAGCACGGGCGGCGCGGACCACGGCCTCGGCAGGCAGCGGCGCGTTGATTGTCTCGATGAATTCAGTGTTGAAGCGCAGCGTGGCGGTTACACCGTGGGTCGAGGCCACGCCGTCCACGATCTGTTTCATGAAACACTCGACCGCGTCACGATCCTGCGGCAGACGCGACCGGACATCGCCTTTCAGCACCGCACGCCCCGGCAACACGTTGCGCTGTCCGTCCGTCAGGAACTCGGTCACCGAAACGACCGCGCCAGAACCTGGCGCCAGTTTGCGCGACACGATGGTCTGAAGCGCAAGCACCATTTCCGCGCCGACGGTGATCGCATCAACGCCGACATGCGGCATGGAAGCGTGCCCGCCACGACCAGCGATGGAAATCTCAAATAGACTTTCGCTGGAACATATCTGCCCAACCCGGGTCGAGATCTGCCCTATCGGCGCGCCGGGCAAGTTGTGAATGGCATAGACCTCGTCGATCGGGAAACGGTCCAGCACGCCTTCCTGGATCATCGCCTGTGCGCCCAGACCATGCTCTTCGTTCGGCTGGAATATAAACACCACGGTCCCATCGAAATCCGGGTTGCGGGCCAGCGTCTCTGCCGCACCAAGCAGCATGGTCATATGCCCATCATGTCCACAGGCATGCATCGCCCCGGGTTTGGTCGAGACGTGGTCATGCGTGCTTTGCTCGGCGATCGGCAGCGCGTCCATATCTGCGCGCAGTCCAATCGCGCGGTTGCCGCCCCCTGCGCGCAGGATGCCGACAACACCCACGCCTTCATGCACCTCAAGCCCAAGATCGCGCAGGATCGCAGCAACCTTTGCCTTCGTCCGCGCCTCCTGAAACCCGAGTTCGGGACAGCGGTGAAAGTCGTGGCGCAGCGCCGTTAGCATCTTGTGAAATCCGTCCATCGTCCAACCCTGAATTTCTCGTGATGACTTTTCAAGCGCAAATCGCCTGTCTGGAGTTCTGACACCGTGGCGCAGTCCAGACCGTCGCGGCCAGCAACCTTGGCAAGGACATGCCCAGTTCCCGTGGGTTAGGCTGCTGGAACTTCAGGATGAAGTCACATCAGAACGAAGGGACCTTGAGCACCCTATCCTCAAGCGAGCGGCCATGGCTGACGCCAACGGACACGGTTTCGCGCCCACCCTTGTAGCGCGGGCCCTTGCCCTTTTTCCCGCTGGCATGGTCATCCCCATGATCATCGTCGTGCGTGTCGCCGTGATCGTCGCCATGGTCATCGCTGTGTTCGTCGTCTTCGCCATGCGGGTCCGTGGGGCGCCTGCGTTGCCCGCCGGAGGAGTGACCGCCACTTCCCCCGCGCCCGCCGCCGCCCGATGCGTGATCCGTGTGCGTTTCATCGGTATGCTGCGCTTGCGCGACGCTTGTCAGCGCCATTGAAAGCAGACCCGCGACGAACACACGGCGATCCAATATGTCGCTTGGCATATCCCATATCCTTTCCATCACATGTTGCGGGGGCGGTGTTGCACCGCCCCCCCCCTATGCTGACGGTTTACGTGCACCTGCCGATGCTTACTCCGGGATCGTCCCCGGCAGTTGCGCGTCATGGATCTGCGTATGAACCAGTTTGACTTCCAGCGCATCATCCGATGCCTCCGCAAAGAGCGCGGCATAATCGGTGGAGGATGGCAGATCCCCATTCGTCAGGGCAAGATAGTCATCGATCCAGAGCTCGGCACTCAGAACGGTCGTTCCGTCCGTATCGAAGTAGTAGTAGGTATACGGATCGATTGTGCCGTCACCGTTGGCATCGTCATCGTAATCCCGCACATAGCTGAATCCGGTGTAATCGTAATAGTCCAGGCCAGCGCTGCTGAGGTCGGAAATCTCGTTCACGTTGATGACGAAATCCAGAGTGATGTCACCGGTCTTGTCGGCAGCCCCCGCCAGGGCACTGGTTGCAAGAAGCACGGGGTCATCAAAACCGGGAATGCTGATCGTGCCACTGAGCAAGGCAAGATAGAGCGCGTAGTTTTCAAGCGGGGAGTCGATGGTGGCCCCGTCAACCACAATCCGACCTGCCTCATCCGTCGTGATCGTGACGGCCACCGGATTGCCGTCCGCGTCGACCGGGAAGAGCTTGTTGACGACTTCATCCAGCGAATGCTCCGTGACCGAAGCGGGTGCCCGCATGATGTTGGTGCGGCCAAAATCCACCTCGATCGCGCCTTCCGGGACTTCGCCGTCGATGATGGGCTCGTACTCGGTGCAGTCGCTGTTGGTGCAGGCCTGTTCATATCCGTCCACCAGTATCGGAAGCCCCGTGATCGGATCGCGATACAGGTAAACCAGGTCGCCATAGAGATCGCCCTTGGTCGTGCCGGGGTTCGGGTTTCCATCGCCGCGCTGTGGGTTCAACTCTTTGGCCCCACCTGCCCAGGCGGGACGATCGCTGTCGTCATCCCCTTCGATGATGATGATCACGCGCTCGCCTTTCCCGCGCGTGATGCGGGTCTCAATGTTGGTGCTGTCATCGGACAGATCCCGGAAGATACCGCCAAGCCCCTGGCTGCTTCCGCCGCTGCCGCCGACTCCCCCGCGCTGGCCAGCTGCCCCGGATGGCCCGCCCTGTCCGGCGGTCGTGCCTCTTTGCTGCTGTGCAAAGCCCATGTCCGGCACGACGGACAATGTCGACAATGCCACGACGGCGCAACTGGCAGCCAACCACACCTTTACAGACTGTTTCTTGAAAACGCTTTTCAGCATGTCATCCCCTCCAATTGCATATGTATTGTGCAAGGGGCACCTGGTGATGCCTCAACTAGCACACGCGAATGCATGAAAGCATGATATTCACATTCTGGACTTGACATATGTCAAACCCAGAATAATGATTTTGTAGATTAAAATACTACCTATGCGAGCGTTGCTGGGCTGTCAGAATTGGCGGGTCACACCGATCCGGAACAGGCGTTCGGTCGTGTCAAAACTGTCCACACCGATCCCGTAATCAATCGTGTTCGCGTCATATTCGGTCTGGGTATAATCCAGGCGGACATTCATCTTTTCGCCCACCGCAAATTCGATCCCGCCGCCGATGCGGATGCCGTCGATGCCCACGCTCTGGCTGATGTCGGCACTGCGGAAGCTGTAATCGAAGTCGAAATCCGACCGGACCATGCCCGCCCTTGCGTAAATCAGGACATTGTCGTTCAAGACATAACCCAAGCGCAGGCCAAGACCGGCCGTGGCGGTCTTCTTGGCGGAATAGATGCGCCCGACGGGGCTGCGTTCCACGTTCCAGTCGACCGAGGACAGTTCGACTTCGGCCTCGCCCCCAAAGTAGACGCGGTTGGACTGAAACCCGTAGCCGACGTAACCGCCACCCGTGAAACCCTGTCCCGCCCGCGTTGCCACAAGGGTGAAGGCGGTTGCAGCATCATCGGGGCGCGGCCCTGTATTGTCGCTTAGCAACGAGCCATGCCCAAGTTGCGCCCCAGCATAAAGCCCGCCGAAATCTCTGGTCACAGCGGGTTTGGCCGCCTGCGCGCCGGGCGCGAAATCATAGACGAGTCCGAACCGGACGGCGCTTTCCACATTGGCGAAATTATCAGGGGTTGCGGTGTCCGCGGGCGATCCGATCCCGTAATCATCGTAGGCGCGCAGCTGATACTCCATGCGTCCCGACAACCCGTGACCCAGCGGCACTTCGGCCCCGACGCCGAACAGCATGCCTGTCTTGCGTGCATCGTCCAAAACGGTGGGCTCGGTCCCGCGCTGATAGCTACTGTCTAAGGCAGCGGACACGATGCCGAAACGGCCATAGAACAGGTTTCCGTTTTCGGTCTGCAAGCCGGTCACCACGCTGGCCGACAGGGCGTTTCCGCGATCCACCCCGAAGTTGCGGTTCCCGGCATGGCTCCAGGATGTGCTGTTGACTTCGAAATCCGCCTCGGCGCCCAGGACAAGGGCACCGTAATGCTGTCGGTATCCCGCAAAGACGCTGGTTGCCACGGCATGATCGCCAATGTCGGCGGTCAGGCTGCCACCGGACCCGCGCGGCCCGTCAACCTTGGTTTGCAGGGCCGTATCACCGATGGCAAGACCGGCATAGAAGCCGCCATCGCCAGCCTGCACAAGATTGCCCGGCTCCGCTTCAAAGCGCGGCTCCAACGACGCCCCAAAGGTCAGGGAAATCCTGTGCTCGTCGTAATCCGCACCGGCAATATCCGACTGTCGCTGCCGGAAGTCATAGTTCGTATCAAGATAGACCCGGGGATTGAGGTAATAGCGCAGGGATACCCCTGCTTCCGCCAGATGATCCGTCCGCGCGACCGACTGATAATCGTTCTGCGTCAGAAAGGCATAGGCGGCCAGCGACATGTCGGGGGCCACACGGTGCCGCAGACGCAGCCCCGCAGACGTCGAGATATAGCCCGAGGCGCCGCTGAGCGTCGTCTCTTCGAGTGTGCGGTCAACAATGACATCAAGCGATGTTTGATTATCCAGCGGCATCGTCAGGTCCACGCCGAGATCAAGCGCTCTCGTCGTGCCGAAACGCGGATCGTCATAGGACTGGGAAATCATGCCAAGCAGCACCTCCCCCCGCAGAGGTCCAATGCTGCCGTTGTATCCGATCGCGGCCTGATACCCCTTCGAACTCCGCTGGAACCCAAGCCCGAGGTTGTCCACCGCTTGATCGTAGTCGCGCTGGTCGTAGATGCCTTGCAGGAAAACCTCGCCCTCACCCAGGTCAGCCACGCCGATGCGCCCGCCCAGTTCGATCTGGCGGCGATCACGATCGTCATTGTCGACCACGGAACCCAGTGCGGCGGGCGTGTCGTCAAAGTTCAGGTCACGCACATTCAAACCCAGACGGAACGTCCGATCAGCCAGCCGCCCGCCAATCCCGACATACCCGCTTGCTTCGCGCAATTCGGTCGGACGCAAACCGCTCACATCATCAGGAGACTCGCGCCCTTCATGCACAAGCTCGTAATCCAGACCGCCAAACGCGAAGACACTCTCATTTATTCGGTACTGAGCTTCAGCCCCCAGAAAGTAGTCTTCATAATTTTCCTGCGAATAGTCCGCAAAGCGCCCGATATCGCTACTTGCTTCAAGATTCAGCCTGAAATCCTCGGCGCGGTACGACAGGGCCATCCATGGCGACAGGATCGTCACGACATCGGACCGGCGGTCATTCGCAGTCAGAAAGACATTATCCGTCACGCGACCTGTCACAGCGATACCGGCATCGAATGTGTAAGGCGTGGTGTCCGTCGCGGAATCCGCATTGCCATTCTGCTGCGCCACACCAGGCTGCGCAGATACAAGGGCGGCAATCAAGGTAGCAAGGCCAAGAAACGGATGCGATTTTGAAATAGCCATCTCGGACCCCCTCGCGGAAAGAGAAATCGTTCGATTGCAGTTTTAGTATAACATTCCAAATCCGGAAACCGTCAGGTTCCGATATGCATGGAATTCGGTTCCGTGTTGTAAAAATGATAAAGGAAAAGTTGATATTTTGTCCTGCCTGCAGCGCGCTACATGCGTCCCGCCCCTTTTCAACGCCAGTCGCATGGTTTCGCGTTAAAACTCCGGCGTCGGTCCGTTCCCGTTTCTAAAAAACACCTCGTGGTTGCTCAGTTGATGCTCACTGCATTTTCCGGGCAAGTCCCTTCTGCGTAGGCTTGAGCCGTTAGGCTCCAGACCCATTAATCCGCTTGAGGCTGTCAAGCTGGCATGATTCAAACTCCCAAATTCTGGGGGCATTATGAGCAATCTTTACTGGCTGACGGACGAACAAATGGCGCGGCTTCGGCCGTTCTTTCCAAAGAGCCATGGCAAGCCGCGCGTGGATGACAGGTGCGTTCTGAGTGGAATAATATTCTTCAATCGCAATGGCTTGCGGTGGTCCGACGCGCCGAAGGAATACGGGCCGGCGAAGACCCTCTACAACCGCTGGAAGCGGTGGGGCGACATTGGCGTCTTCGCGAGGATGATGGAAGGGTTGGCCGCTGAGGCGACAGCTCCAAAGACTGTGATGATCGACGCGACCTATCTCAAAGCACACCGCACAGCTTCAAGCCTTGGGTTGAAAAAGGGGGGCGCGGTCGTCTGATTGGCCGAACCAAGGGCGGCATGAACACCAAATTGCATGCCGTCACAGATGAAAACGGCCGCCCGATCAGCTTCTTCATGAGCGCAGGCGAGACCAGCGATTATACTGGTGCAGCGGCATTGCTGAACAGCCTTCCACCTGCGCAATGGCTTCTGGCCGACAGAGGTTATGATGCCGACTGGTTCCGTGAAGGCTTGCAAAGCAAGGGCATAAAGGCGTGCATCCCTGGCCGAAAATCACGAACAAAGCCCGTCAAATACGACAAGGGTCGATACAAACGCCGTAACAGGATCGAAATTATGTTTGGTCGCCTGAAGGATTGGCGCCGGGTTGCCACTCGCTACGACAGATGCCCGAAGGTCTTCCTCTCAGCCATCGCCCTCGCCGCAACCGTCTTGTTCTGGCTTTGAACATCAATGAGTCTGGAGCCTAGGTGAAGTAATCCCTATTCAAGAAGCGCCAGGCTCAACCATGGGAAAAAGCTGACCGCAATTAGCACCAGAAGCATTATCCCAACAAATGGCACAGCCGCGGCGGTGACATCGGAGAACTTCTCTTTGAAGGCTGTCATGGCTACGACCAAATTGAACCCTACGGGCGGTGTCAGAAGGCCAATCTCCAGATTGATCACCATGATGATACCGAAATGGACCGGATCGATGCCATAGCTGCTGGCGATGGGCATCAAGATTGGTGCCATGATCAGAATGGCGGCATTAATGTCCATAAGGCACCCGACGGCCAGAAGCAGAAGGTTCACGCCGAGAATGAACAGAAGCTTGCTCTCGATGTTGGTGTTTAGCCATTGCGCAAGGGACTGGGGAACCATCTCAGTGGTCAGCAAAATGTTGAGGCTCATGGCAATGGCAATTATGGGGACAAGCGTGCCGAGCAACTGCGACGTCTCTACCACAGTCGCGGCGAGTTTGCGCAACGTCATTTCCCGGTAGATCACAAATTCGACAAACATCGCATAGGCCAGAGCTACGGCGGCGGATTCCGTGGCTGTGAAGTAGCCAGAATAAATGCCACCAAGCAGAATGACAGGCATAAGCAGCGACCATATGCCGTCCCGTATGGCTGCAAAAAAGGCGCGTGCATCAAAAGCTGTTTTTGGCAGGCGACGGTTTTTGATCAGCGAGTATGTCAAAAGCACAGCCGTAAGCATCAGCCCCGGGATCAGGCCCGCGAGAAACAGGTCTGTGATCGACGTATCTGTAATGATCCCGTAGACGATCAGCGGAATGGACGGCGGTATGATCACGCCCAATGTCCCGGCGCTGGTAATGGCGCCAAGCGCATACTTCTTGTCGTACCCCTCGTTCAGCAAGGCAGGATAAAGGATAGAACCAACGGCCAGAAGCGTCACCATGCTCGATCCAGAGATCGCGGCAAAGAATGCACAAGACAGGATCGCAGCAGCACCAAGTCCGCCCGGCAGCGCACAGGTTGCGCGGCGCATGACATCCACAAGCCGGGTCGCGATGGAGCCCTTGGTCATTACAGAGCCAACAAGCATGAAGAGCGGAATGGAGAGGAACACCTCTTTGTTGACGGCGTTCCACATGTCTTCCAGCAGGTATTGGATCTGGCCATCACCATAGACCATGTGAATGTAGGCCGCGCTGAAGAACAGAATTGCGATCAGGTTCTGCCGCAAGGCCAGCAGAAGAACGATCAATCCAAAGAGAAGAAAAGACATCATTGTTCGGCCACCTGTTCTGAAGGTTTAAGGTCTGGCCGCAGGAAGAAGACTACAAAGCGTATCGCCGCGGAGAAGAACCCGTAGGGCATGATCCACTGAACAGTCCAAAGCGGGATCAGGATGACCGGAATGGTTTCGTCCCATTCATGATTTGCTTTCACCATCATGAAGGAAAAATAGCCCATCGTTGCAAAGGCAATTGCAGAGAGCAGATCCCCCAGGCGCGTCACAAGTGATTGATATCGTGCTGGAGCCCAGCCATCAGCAAACCGAGGCCGCAAGTGCTGGTTTTGTGATGTTGCCAACCCCAGACCAAAATAGGCCGTGGCGATAACGAACAAGACGGCTGCACGTTGAACGCCATAGATCGAATAGTTGAAAAACTCGCGTGCGAAGACATCGGAGATCATGGCGAGTGCTACGACGGCATAGCAAAGGCCCGCCAGGCCCGCTTCTATCAAAAAGAACATGCGCATGAAGCGGGCCATGAAGGCTCCTTCCAAAAGAGGGCGGCGGATTTCCCGCCGCCCGTGCAGAACTGACTTACTTTCGGCACTCCGCCACGGCCTTGGTCAGATCAGACCAGAAAGCTTCAGCGCTTCCGCCAATCTCCGCCACCAGTTCAGCATGTTTAGAACCACCAAGGTCATGCCACGCAGCCATCTCTTCTTGGGTCAGTTCATAGACCTGACCGCCTGCTTTTTTGAACTCACCGATCAAATAAGCATCCATGCCCCGGACACCGGCGCGCAATCCGTTTTGATCCGGCAATGACGCCATCAGCTTGGCTTGATTTTCACTGCCAAGGTCATTCCAAGCATCAAGGTTCATTACGATCATGCCACTGTCATGGCTGTGATTGGTCAAAGTAAGGTGTGGGGCTGCCTTTCCGAAACCCATCGCGACATAGAGGATGTTCTGGATGCTCCCGGCTTCAATCAGGCCTGTCTGCAAGGCGGATGTCATCTCGGAAAACGGAATGTAAATCCCATTGATACCCAAGGCATCGTAAAAGTTCTTGGCCGCAGGAGAGACGTTTACACGCACTTTCATATCACCAAGCTGATCTGGGCTTGTGATCTTTTCGGGGCCGAACATATTGGCAAAACCGAGTTCGTTCCACTGGAGGAGCTTCAGGTTGCGCGCTTCAAAGAGCGGGTTCAGCGCGTCTGTCAGGTGATTGTCATAGACGCAATCGACCTCTTCAATCGAGTTGAAAAGATACGGGGCTGACAAAAGCGACACCTCCGGCACTTGCGTTGCCATGCCGGGGGTGGACACAGCGCCGATCGCGATGCGACCACGGGTTACCTGCTTGAGAACATCAACTTCAGTGCCCAGTTGCGAGCCGTTGAACAAGGCGACGTTATATTCGCCTCCAGTCGTTTCCTTGAACGCCTCTGCAAAGGCTTCAGAATGCTTGACCCAAGGTGTGCCCGCGGGTGCAGAACTTGCCCAACGGAGCTCTGTTTCGGCCTGTGCCGAAACCGCAGTCATCGTAACAACTGCACCAGCAATCCCACTCATCAGTATTGTCTTCAGTTTCATTTTCGTTCTCCTCCCTGGAGTTCTAGTTACTTGGCAGTGGTTTATTTCTGTGACCAGACGTGTTGATCCCAAGCTTTTGCGCCGTGAACGGCAGGCAATTCAGCAAGCTTGTGTTTCGCCACTTTGCGGCTGGCTGTTCTTGGAAAGTCTGCGGTGAATTCGATGTATCTTGGCCTTTTGTAAGCAGCGAGGTGATCGCCACAATGCGCGGCGATGGACATTGCAAGATCCTCATTGCCGATGGATCCTTCATTCAAAATGATGAAAGCCTTGACCTCTTCTTTGCGCAGAGGGTCCGGGACGCCCACAACAGCGGCTTCCTGAACGGCAGGATGCTGCAAAATCGCGGCTTCCACTTCGCGGGCGGCAATGTTTTCGCCCGATCGCTTGATCATCTCTTTCAAGCGGCCTGTGATGTAGAGAAAACCATCTTCATCAATGCTTGCCAGATCACCTGTCCGAAACCACGACCCGACATAGCTCTCGGCGGTCACGGCGGGATTGTTGTAATACCCAAGCAGCATCTTCGGAGTGATGACCAGCAGCTCACCCGACTGCCCTGCGGGCATTTCGTTTCCATCGCCGTCCACTATCTTGATACGGCATCCTTCCAAGGGTGCGCCACAGCTTCCCGGGTGCCTGCTGATGTCAAGATCGGTTGGTGATGCGGTCACGCCGCCCACTTCTGTCATACCAAATGCATCGCGTCCGATTGGGCCGAAAAGGCGGCGCAGCTTTTCGATGTTGTGTGGACGCCACGCAAAGGTATTCACAAACTTCAGCGGCCAACCATAAGCCTCGGCTTCCGACAAAGATTGAATGAACGGCTCTGGAAAGGAGAAGTAGTTCACCTGAAACTTGTCCAGCCAAGCAGGAAGGTTTGACAGGCTCATCTTTTCGACGATATGCGCCGTCGCTCCTGCGTGCATCGACAAGAGAAGTTGCCACTGAGCATCCATGTAGAAGAACGGTGCCCAAATGAGAATTGAGCGTATCTCATGCGCGCCAAATTCGGCGCGCGCGCCCTCTCGGAAATGGTCCCAATAGGCCTGCGTGAGCATGCAGCCTTTTGGGCGGCCCGTTGTGCCTGATGTGTATTGGATAGAGAACAGACCGCTGTCTTGCATCGGCTGCGGTGCGGCGCCTTCGCCGTGCTGTAGAAGGTCCTGCCAATTGATACAGGACGGGGTTTGCGCACCATGGGTAATTACCAAAGGCAGGTTCAACGCTCGGACATCATCGCTTTGCAAATGATGCGCCAGAGATGTGTCGATGATCAGCACTTCAGCGTCCGCATCATCCAGAGCATAGGCCAGCTCTGACGACACATACGCCGGGTTCAAGGGCGTCAAGACCGCACCAAGGCGTGCCAGCGCGAACCATGTGATCGTGCCCGCCGGGCAGCTCGGCAGCATGACGGCAACATGCGTACCAGTTCCAACCCCAAGACGCGCCAGACCTGTTGCGCAGGCGCGGACTTGTCGAGCCAACTCATCATATGTCAGCCGCTCGCCCGACAGTACCCAATGGGCGACATCGAGCGGTCCAAACCGGCGCGCGGCATCGTGCAGGAAGAGATCAAGCGGATTGATCGGAGTATGCATATTGATCACTCTGACAGGGGTGGCTTTGCATCATAGGCAAGCCGCTGCAGGCGATACATGTCCTCGACCACATCCAGCGCGAGGTCACGGCTCAGGTGCCGTGTGCGCTCATAGGCTTGCAACTCAACTTGCAGCGCAAGGGCTGGGAAGCCAGCGATACGCTCGGCAAGTTCGACTGCGCGTGAAAGCAGCCGTTCAGGGTTAACAACCTCATTCACCAGATTGTTGCGAAGGGCAAAATCCGCATCCATCAACTCACCGGTCAGGACCATTTGCATAGCGGCCGTGTAGGGAATCTGCTGCGCCATTTGCGAAGCGCCCGCAGCACCGCCCATCCCATGGGTGATCTCTGGAAATCCGAACTTGGCGGCTGGCGTTGCGATGCGCAATTGCGTCATCATGAGCATGTAAAGCAGCCCTTGGCCCACACAAGCACCATGAACGGCCGCAATGAGCGGCTTCGTCTGAACCAGACGCAATGTCTCGCGCTCCCAGCCCGGATAGGTCTGAATGCTTTGACCTGCTGTTGCCCCGAAATGGCGATTGATCATCTCGCTCTGCGAAAGGTCCGGACGGGGTGATTTGATGTCGTCACCCGCACAAAAGGCTCTGTCGCCGGTGCTGCGCCAGATCCCGACTTTCAAAGAGGTGTCTGAGTAGAACTCCCGCAAGGTGTCGTGGAACTGCTTGTGGATTTGCGCATTGAACACATTGACGGGTGGGTTGTCCAAAACGATGTGGGCCACTGCGCCCGTTCGCTCAAGTCTTATCACAGCCATCCCCCCCCCCCGTTTCTCAAGAGGTACCAAAACAGAATCAAAATTTCAATACTGTTTTTGTCACAAGTGATCTGGCCTCCAGAAATTTGGACCGCTACAGTAAGATCAAGGTGAGGAGCGTTCGGATGCAGGTTTCCACGAAATCAAAAAAACCACTTCAGAAACGAAGTCATGAAAGTCGACTCAAAATTCTGAATGCCGCCGAGAAGCTGTTTGCTGAGAGCGGGTACCGCGCAACCAAGGTTTCCGACATCATTTCAGCGTCAGGATGTTCGGCCGGATCGTTTTACCATCAGTTCAAGGACAAACGTGAAGTCGCCGAAATTCTATACAGCCGATATATCGCCTTCATGGAGCAGACGATCGATCATTTGGTCGAAGACATCCAGGAAGGTGAAGACATCCGCTCCATGTTCACACGCGTTCTGAGCCTCGCACTGATCGCACTATCCAGTCACGTCGGCGCGCGTGCCGCAGTCGTCGACTTGTCCCACGATGCACCGGAAATCGCTGAGCGCGGATATCAGCTTACGAACCGTTTCCTTTCCCAGATGCGCGACAAGTTCGATGTATTTCACGGACAGATCGGACATCCGGACCCGACAGTCGCGATTGAGAATGCGCTACAGTTGAATCTGATCGTCTTGACCCAGCATACCTTGCGCCCGCGCAAGTATCTGCCAAAGGAGAATGAGGCCTTGATCGGCGTTCTTGTGGATGCGGCATGCGGGATACTGAAACTCTCCGAGCCCGGGGCGAAAGCATGATCATATCAGACCAGTTCGCGGGATTGGACACCATTGATCTGGCAAAACTGGTAGAGCGCCGCGAAGCCACAGCATTGGAAATAACCGATGCCGTAATCAACCGGGTTGAAGCACTCAATCCGGTTTTGAACTTCATGACGAGTTGTGATTTTGACCGTGCAAGAGATCGCGCAAGGAACGCACGCACGGCCACTCCATTTGCGGGCGTTCCGTTTCTGATGAAGGACATGATCGACGTCGGCGGCCTACCCAGAACAGATGGCTCAAGGCTGATGCTGCAAAACGTGCCGCAACAGAATGTGGCGTATGTTGATGCGATCGAAGACGCAGGATTGAACATTCTGGGGCTCACGAATGTCCCCGAATTTGCGGCAGGTATCACAACTGACAATGCCGTATTTGGCGCAACCAAAAACCCGTTGAACCCGGAATATTCAGTCTTTTCATCTTCTGGTGGGTCAGCCGCCGCCGTTGCTTCGGGCGTTGTCTCGATGGCGCACGGCACAGACGGTGGCGGCTCGAACCGCCTCCCTGCATCGGCAACAGGCATCTTCGGAATGAAGCCCAGCAGAGGGCGGATGCACTCGGGCGAGGCAGGCGGCGGGCATGACATCGCCAAAACCAATCACGTCTTGTCCCGAACCGTGCGCGAAAGTGCGCTGCTTTTTTCGCTTACCGAAAACAAGGCGGGCGCTCTGCGGCCCGTAGGCTATGTTGCTGCCCCCTGCGCAGATCGCCTCCGGATCGGGTATGTTTCATCAATTGGGCCTGTCGATGAAGACGTCACCACTGCCTTGACGAGGACGCGCGATCTGTTGTCGAGCATGGGGCACACGCTTGTCAAAGTGAAGTTTCCAGTAAATCTCGACGAATTCACCAACGCTTACACTGCGTTCTTTTCAACACGCCTCACCCTTTTGCGGCAAATGGTAGAGGCCAGCACAGGCAAGCCCATCGGCGACAGCGGCCTTGTAACGCCGTTTGTTGCCAGCGGAGCCGAAGCGCTGCGTGATCTTTCCGAAGGTCAGATCGAGCGCGCGATGCTCTACCTTCACTCTCTGCAAGACTTGTTTGAGCAGCTTTTCCAAGAGGTGGACATCTTGTTGACCCCCGTATCTCCTGTGGTCTGCCCCAAGCTTGATCAAGACGCATGGAACAGAACATGGAACGAGGATCTGGCGGCGGAAATGGTCATGCACCTCCAGTATACGGCACCCATCAACTTTGCCGGATGCCCTGCAATGTCGGTGCCTTGTGCAATCGGGTCAAACACCGGCATGCCAGTGGGCAGTCACCTCATTGCACCAATTGGAGGCGAAAGGAGACTGTTTGAACTCGCGTACGAACTTGAAGCCGAGTTGCAGCCGATAAATCAGCTTGATTGCATGCTAAGACTGCAATGGGCATCCCTGACCTCCTGACAGATACAGTTGCGAACAAGCAGCCCGGCAAACCGAGTGGCAACACAATCTAGGAACAGGCGCCGTATGACGCCGAGTGCATGCGGCACATCCAGATATTCAAGGAAATGCTTGGTAGCGGAGGAGGGACTCGAACCCCCGACACGCGGATTATGATTTTCCCTGTTTTCAATATGTTAGAAAAGTTTGCCAGCTGGTCGCTATGCGCCTTTGCAAACATCTCGACGCCGTCTTTGGGGTTGGAAGGGTTAGAACGCAGACACCGTTCTGCCAGGGTCGATTGTCCATTCAAGATTGTGTTGCTACTTCCCAGACCAAAACATACCGAAGCCTTTCGGTTTGTAATTCGACTGCACAAGAGCCTGCAGAACTGCACTTGCTGCAGACGAAGCAACTTGGCTTTGGGTTGCCGAAAGCGATGTCGAGCCCAGCTTGGGCATTTCATTTCGCCGGAGCTAGCTCGCTCTCCAAGAGGCAAATATTCTCCATATGCGACGAAGAGTGAAGCGCGGGCAGCCATGATCATCAAGTGCGCACATCCACATCAGGAGCTTTCTCGATAAACCACGTTTGCAGAGATCGCCCTAGAGAGCGCACCTTTTGGCTGGGCACCCTACCCTCATGAAAAGTCGAGGAAGCTGCCTGCGCGCTTTCTGTGAAGCCTCAAACACAACCGAAACGCGGGGACACGGGCAAGCCTGTCACCCCGAAAAGATTGCTCATCATTGCCCCGTTGATTCAGAAGCAGCAACCGGGCAGGCACGCATGCCTCAAGCAGTTCAACAGTTCATGACCCTAGCGGCCGAAACCAGCAAAGGTCGGCAGCCATGTCGCAAGTTCGGGAACCGCGATCAAGACACCGAGCCCTCCCAGCATCAGCAGCACGAACGGACTGGCACCGCGCACAACCGTAGAAAGCGGCGCGTCCGTCAGACCTTTGATGACGAACAGGTTCATGCCCACGGGCGGCGTGATCATCGCCAATTCCAGGTTGATCATCAACAGGATGCCATACCAGATCGGATCGATGCCCAGTGCGGCCATCGTCGGCAACAGGATCGGTGTCGTGATCAGGATGATCGCAATGGATTCAAGGAACATCCCCAGCACGAAAATCAGCGCCATCACCATCAGGATGAACCCCAATGGCCCGAGGCCAAGGCCAGTCACGGCCTCGGTCACGCCCACAGGAAGGCGGATAAGCGTGATCGCATGACCGAACATGGCGGCCCCCGCAATGATCATGAAAACCATCATCGATGTCCGCATAGCGCTGATTGTGCACTCCCACAGGTCGCGCAACCCGAAGTTGCGATAGACCAGAACGGCGACAAGCAGTGCGTAGAGCGACCCAGCCGCTGCGGCCTCGGTTGCCGTAAAGATGCCAAGATAGATCCCCCCCATTACGACAGGCGGGGCCAGCAATGCCCAGATCGAGCGGCGAAAGGCACGGGAGACATCTGTCCAGCCAGTCCATTCGGGCGTGTCGATATCGGGCCGTGTCCGAGCCTGCGCCATGCAGAAAAGCGAAAAGACCAAAGCCAGCAGCAAACCCGGAATGATGCCCGCGAGGAACAGCGCCCCGATCGAGGCCTCGGACACGATGGCATAGAGGATCATCGGACCGGATGGCGGAATCAGGATGCCCAGCGTGCCGCCAGCCGCCACAACGCCCAATGCATCGCGTTCGGGATAGCCGAAGCGTTTCATCTGCGGGATCGCACTGGAGCCGATCGACAGCGCGGTGGCGACAGAAGATCCAGAGATAGCGGCAAATATGGTGCAGGCCAGCACCGTGGCGGCGCCAAGCCCGCCACGCACATGGCCGATGATCTTGTGAGCAAAGTCGTAGAGTTCGTCGATGACCCGCGCCCGGATCATCACCTGCGCCATGAACACGAAAAGCGGGATCGTTGCCAGCACCGGCTTGTCCAGATGGGTATAGACCGCCTTGCCAAGACCGTCGATGTCGCCCTCGGCCAGCAGCATGATCGCACTGGCCGTCAAGCCAAGCGCAGCAAAGATCGGGATGCCTGTCAGCAACAACAGGATCAGCCCGACGAAGACAAGAAACAGCATCAGCTGCGCCCCCGTATTGTTTGCCACAGACCCAGGCCTGCCATCAGTCCCAGAAGCACCGATCCAGCCAGAACGGGTACCTGTGGGATCCAGGTCTGGATTTCGATATAGCCCACTGAATAGGATCCGAAGGCATGCGCGAAACTGATCGCATCCCATATCGACACACCGATCACGGTTGCAAAAGCCATGACGCAAAGATGGGCAAAGCCCTTTTGCAAACGCACAGCACCTGGCGACAGACGCGTGATCATCAGGTCGATGGCGATGTGATCGCCCCGCCGCAAGGCCTCGGCTGCACCAAGCATGACGGCCGCCACAAGCAAATAACCGATCATCTCGTCACTCCATTGAAGTGGCTGGTCCAATAGGTAGCGAAAAACCACGGCGATGCAGATCTGCGCGAAAATCCACAGGATCGTCAGCGCGCTCAGTGCACCGCAGAAGCGCACCAGCGCGACCACGAGACGGTCTGGGAAAAGAGGGGCGTTCGCCGCCCCTCCTGTTTTATCGGACAGCATCGCGGGTTACATTTTTGCCAGGAGGTCGAGCAACTTCTGGCTATCGGCGTCGCCTTCACCAAAAGCCTTGTCGAAAGCCGGGCGCATGACCGCTTCAAGTGCCGCGTTTTCCTCGGGGGTGGCGATATGCACCTTCACGCCCTTTTCGCGCAATTGGTCGGGCCCTGCATTGCCGGCGGCGACCGATGCCTCGATCGCCCATTCGGCGGCTTTCAGACCAGCCTCAGCCAGAGCGGCCTTGGATGCGTCGGACAGCCCGTCATAGAAGCTGGGATTCAGATAGCCATGCAGATAGGCTGACAGGACCGGCACCACGGTAAAGGCGTCCTGCACCTCGAAATACTTGCGCGACACAGCTGCGGCCACATCGGTGATGGCCCCGTCAATCACGCCGGTCGCAAGCGCCTGGTAAACCTCGGATCCCGGCATCGCCGTCGGCGTGGCGCCCAGCGCGGTAAAGGCCGCATCGAAAGGCGGGGTCAGGCCGCGGAACTTCAGACCCTTGAAGTCTTCGGGCGCAACCAGCGGCTCGCCCTTGGTGGTGAAGACGCTGGTATTGGTCTGGAACATCCAGACCACGTTCTTCACGCCCTTTTCCAGCAGCTTTTCTTCAAGGAAGGCGGCCGCTTCGGACGTGGGCCACTTGCGCCAGATATCGACATCGCCAAAGGCAAAGGGCGCGACGGTGACATTCATGATGGGCAGGGTCTTGCCCCACTGGAAGTTCAGCGAGAATGCACATTCGATATCGCCCTTGGCCGTTGCGACGATATTCTCGCGCGCGCCGACAAGGCTGTCGGCGCCGAAGATCTGCACATCGATCTCGCCACCCGACAGGGTTTCCACCTCGGCCGCCCAGCGGTCGATGACCACCGCGATATGGTGCGCGGGCGGCAATTGGTGGCTGCAGCGCATCTCGGTCGCGGCCATGGCCGCTGTCGACGTCGAGGCAAGGCAAGCCAGCCCAAGGGCTGTTTTCGTTATCCGGTTCATGTTGGTTTCCTCCCTTTGAAACGAATTCAGGCGGCGGGCATGACCCGCCAGTGTGCGTTTTTCGGCGCCCCGGCGCGGTTCAGCGCCCCGTGAAACGCCTCGCCGGGCATCGCCTCCTCTGCGATGACCCGGACGTTCTTAAGCCCCTCGAGGTCAATTCCTGTCGGGAATCCCATGGTTTCAGCCAAATAAACAATATCCTCGAAGACCACGTTTCCGGTTGCTCCCGGAGCGAAGGGGCATCCCCCCAATCCCCCCAGCGAGGCGTCGATAACCCGTGCACCATGGTCCAGTGCGGCTGCCGCATTCGCAACCCCCATCCCGCGCGTATCATGGAGGTGGATGATGAAGGGACGATCTCCACAAAGCCGTGCCATGTCTGCGCAAAGCGCCGCCACGGCACGAGGGCCCGCATAGCCCACGGTATCGGCCAGGCCCACGATATCAGCACCGGCGCTAAGACAATCTTCCGCCAGCCGCAAAACGTCTGCTGGGTTCACGTCACCAGCCAGTGAACAGCCAAAGGCCATGGCGATCCCGGCATTCACGATCTTGTCCGGGGCCTGCGCGTCTCGTTGCAGGGCGATCCGCCGCACAAGATCCACGGCATCCGCGCGCAAGCGGCGCATGTTCGCCTCGCTATGCGCCTCGGTCGCTGAAACGACGCACACCATTTCCGATACGGTCGTGGCCAGCGCAGCATCGGCACCGCGCTCGTTCAGGGTCAATGCCGCGGAATGCAGCTCTGCTTGCTCAGTTGTTGCGATCAGATCTTCGATATCGGCGAATTGGGGAAAACGCGACGCGGGCAGAAACGAGCCTATCTCGAAATGACGCACACCTGCGGCGGCTTCGGCCAACAGCCAGGCACGTTTGGCCTGCGTGTCCGGCCATGTCCCAACCAGTTGCAGCCCGTCGCGTAGGCCAACCTCGCGCAGCGTGAGCCGATCCGCCGGATAGGCGCGCGAAAGCCTGCTCATGCCACGGCCCTCCCTGTGCCACGAGCCAGTGCGATCTGCGCGTCGCTCAGCCCCAGGGCGCGCAGCACCGTTTCGGTATCAGCACCCGCAGCGGGCACATCGACGCCGGGAGCGACGACAGGCTGCTGATCCACCTCGAAGGGCAGCCCCGGTGCGCGATAGGACTGACCTTCCGGCAGGCGCGACATAAGAAGTCCGCCCTCGCGCAGCACATGCGGATCGTCATACATCTCGGCCGGGCGGTGAATAGGCGAAAAAGGAATTCCAGCATCCTCGAATTTCGCGATCAGATCATCAAATCCCTGTGTCCTGACTGCCTCGGCAAAGACAGGAAGGGTCCAGTGCCGGGCATCGATCTGGTCCATCCGGGTCTGAAGGCGCGGATCATTGAGCAAGTGCGACAAGCCCAAAAGGTTGCACAAAGTCACCCATTGGCCTTCGGTCACGGCACCAACAAAGATCTGGCGCCCCTCGCGGGTTTCGAAGATATCGTAGACGGCCCAAGAGAACTCGCGTTCGGGCATCGGCGGAGCTTCACGCCCCTCGATATCGAACTGCACCATGTGCTGGGCGACCAGAAGCAGGCAATTCTCGAAAAGGCCGGTGCGGACCGCGTGCCCCTGCCCGTCCGTCCGTCGCTGATAGAGCGCTGCCAGCACTGCGAAAGCCCCGAACAGACCGCCCATGATGTCATTGGCCGAAGATCCGATCCGCAATGGTCGCCCTGTCGGTCCAGTCATGTAGGCCATGCCGGTCATCATCTGGACGACCTCGTCCAGCGCGGTGCGGTTTTCGTAAGGCCCCTTGAGAAACCCCTTGAGCGAGGACACGATCAGGCCAGGATAGCGTTCACGCAGGGTATCGGGTGCCATGCCCATGCGCGCGAGGCTCTGATCGCGGAAGTTTTCGATGAACACATCCGCCGTTTCCAGAAGTGCGTGCAGCGCCTCAACCCCTGCATCTGTCTTCAGATCCAGGGTGACGCTTTTCTTTCCACGATTGAATGTTGGGAAAAAGCCGCGCCCCATTCCAGTGAGGTCGCGCGTCTTGTCGCCCTCCGGCGGCTCGACCTTGATCACTTCGGCTCCAAGAAAAGCAAGAAACATCCCGCTTGATGGCCCCATAATCATATAGTCATCTCGACAACCCGTATCCCGGCAAGCGGCTGGAACTGTTCTGGCATGATATTTCCTCCTTGGAATCAAACCATAACCAAGGCACTGTCTTAGGGAAATTAGAGAGTATTCAACGCAACGTTCGAAAAACCAGAATGCTTGACACACGCCAGCTTCGCTATTTCGCCGCCATCTTCGAACATGGCTCGCTCAACCGTGCGGCCGAGGAGTTGCGCGTGGCGGCCTCGGCGCTCAGTCATCATCTCAACCAGCTCGAGGGGCAGTTGGATACTCAGCTGTTTCGGCGCAAGCCACGAGGAATGGAGCCGACAGCCGCTGGCCTGCGGCTTTACGAACATGCCAGATCCATCCTCAAGGCCATTGAGGCGGCCCAGACAGATCTACGCAATTCCGAACGAAGGATCGCCGGACAGGTTGCTGTGGGCATGTCCTATTCCGGGGTTAAGGCCATAGGGCTGGATCTTCTATCGACGGTGCTGCGCGATTACCCGGCCGTGCGGCTTGTCCTCAGCGAAAGCCTATCCGGAGCGGCGCTGCCGCTACTCTTGGCTTCGGACGTGGACATGGCGCTGATCTACAACCCACCAGTCGATGCGACCCTACGTATTCAGCCCGTGCTCGAGGAAACCATGGTATGCGTCGGCCGCCCTGAAATCATCGGTGACACAGATGCACCGATCACCTTTGCCGAACTGCTTGAACTGCCGATCATCCTTGTGCGTCAGGGGGTATCGGCCCGAGCGATCATGGATGACATGACGCTTCTAAAGAAGATCGAAGCGCGCGCCATTCTCCAGATGAACTCGGTTCAGGCAATCGGGGGCGCGGTTGAGGCAGGGCTAGGCTGCGTTATCGGCACACAGCTTTTCATGCAGGAGCAGCTTGATCGAGGAACTGTTCGCGCAAGGCCAATCGTCTCTCCCACACTCTCCCGCACGCTTTATCTCTGTAATCTTGCCTCTCGGCCTCCCACATATGCAACCGAAGCGATCTGCGAATTGGTCCTTGAACTCGTGCAGCGCGCTGTCCGTGAAGGCCGATGGAATGCTCAATTGCTTCTCTGAGCACCGGCGAGAAACGCCAGAATACCTCTTGATTATTTGCCAGGAAAGGTTCGGTAGCGGATCAGGGAACTCGAACCCATAACGCGCGCATCATGATTTCCCCTGTTTTCAATGCCTTCGATCAGATCTGGTCAGATCATTCTCTATCTTCACGAGTTTCTTGATGTGATCTTTGGGTGTTAGAAGGCCGATGAAGCCGTTAGCACCAAAGAAGCAAGCATCGATCAGTTTGGACTCAATCAGCGTGATGAAAGGTAGTCGGCAGAAACATAGCCCTTTATCCCCGGCGCGTCCGTGAGCGAGACGCGACACCAGAGCTGACCCACTTCGGTCACACAGCCATGGCGATAGAGCGATGTTCCGTCAGGCAGGCCCAGGATCACGCGATATCCAAGCCCCGGCCCCGCCCGCAACTTCAGCATTTCGTCTGGCCCGGCGCCTTTGACCACAGTGTTGCCCATGGCCCCGTCTCCGCAGCTGGCAACAAGCATCAAAGCGACAATCATCGAGTAGCTGCTACGGAACATGATCTGACCTCGTTTGTTTTCCTACCAGTAGCCAGACAACGCGCCAAATCCTAGTCCAGGCTGTTGTCGTTCACGCTGCCAGCAGATCGTTCTGCATCTTCGCGAACATCTCGACATCATCTTCCGGGTTGTGGAACAGGTGTCCGTAGACGTCCATCGTCATGTTGATCGAGGAATGTCCCATCAGGGACTGGATCTTCTTCGGGGGCCAGTTCTGCTCGATGAAGAGAGACGCCGCAGCGTGTCGCAGGGCATGAAAGCTGAACTTCGGCTTGCCCGCGTCATCGACAATCCCGTTCTCGAGCAGAAGGGGCACGAAGACCCTGTTGTGGATATTCGAGTGGTTCTCGATGTTTCCCTTGCCGTTGGGGAAGACGAGGTTCAGTTCGCCACGCGCGCAGACCGACGTCCATGCCTTCAAGGTGTCATGCACGATCGGGGCCATCGGAATGCTCCGCTTGCTTGTGCGGCTTTTGGGCTTGCCCATCTCGTTGAAGCGGTCGGCACGCTTCTGGACGTGGATCAACCTGGCGTCAAAGTCGACGCAGTCCCACGTGAGCCACCGCAGTTCGCTGATCCGCATGCCCGTGAAGATGGCCGTGACGATCAGGGGACGGTGGCGGTCAGGGACATTGCCGATCATCGTTCTGATCTCGTCCTTGGTCGGGATGGTGCGTTCGTCTTCATCCCGCCGGTTCCGCTTGAGCTTTACGTCACGCGCAACGTTCCGGTCGATCCAGTCCAGTTGCATGGCCTTGTCGAGAGCAGAACGCAGACTTCCAGCACCTTGCGGGTCATGGCACGAGACAGGCCCTCATCCTGCAAATCATCCATGAATCCGGCGATGTCACCACGCGTCAGATCGGCGACCAGCAGAACCCCAATCTTCTTGTCAATGTGATGTTCTACATGCCCGCGATAGCTGCGAATGGTGGCACGTTCGAGGTTGTTGCGCTGACACTCTTTCAGCCAGGCTTCACATGCGTCCCTGAACCGCGCCGGGTTTGCCGGAGGCTCCAACTCCTGATTAGGATGGAGCATCATGAACAAGACAACGAACAAGTTTTCCCCTGAAGTGCGTGAACGCGCGGTGCGACTGGTCTTTGACAATGAGGGTCAGCACGGGTCGCGTTGGCAGGCGATTATGTCGATTGCGGCGAAGATCGGCTGCGCACCCCAGACCCTGAACGACTGGGTCAAGAAGGCCGAGGTCAATGGCGGCAAGCGTCCGGGCGTCTCCAGCGAGATGGCCGAGCGCATGAAGGCGTTGGAACGCGAGAACCGCGAGCTGCGCCAGGCGAATGAGATACTGCGCAAGGCGTCGGCTTATTTTGCGCTGGCGGAGCTCGACCGCCGGTCGAAGTGATGGTGGGTTTTATCAACGCGCATCGTGATGCGCACGGGGTCGAGCCGATCTGCAACGTGCTGCCGATCGCCCCGTCCACCTATTATGATCATCTGGCCAAGAGGGCCGATCCAACCCGGCGGTCGGATCGCGCGCGCCGGGACGAGACGATGCGACCAGAGATCCGGCGTGTCTTCGAGGAGAACTGGAGCGTCTACGGCGTGCGCAAGGTCTGGCACCAGCTGCGCCGCGAGGGCTTTACTGTCGCTCGCTGCACGGTCGCGAGGTTGATGAAGGATATGGATATTCAGGGCATTATCCGAGGCAAGCCTCACAGAACGACGATCCCCGACAAAAAGCAGCCCTGTCCGCTGGACAAAGTGAACCGCCAGTTCCGGGTGCCCGCGCCGAACATGCTGTGGGTCAGTGATTTCACCTACGTCGCAACCTGGAAGGGGTTCGCATATGTGGCTTTCGTGATCGATGCTTATGCTCGGAGGATCGTTGGCTGGCGCGTCAGCACCTCCCCTCACGCCGGTTTCGTCCTTGATGCATTAGAACAGGCGGTCCACGAACGTCGCCCGGTCAAAGGCATGGGGCTGGTGCATCACAGCGACCGAGGCAGCCAATACCTGTCCATCAAATACACCGAAAGGCTGGCAGAGGCGGGTATCGAACCTTCTGTGGGCAGCGTCGGCGACAGCTATGACAACGCCCTCGCCGAAACGATCAACGGCCTGTTCAAAGCTGAGGTCATCCACCGTCGCGGCCCGTGGCGCAGCTTCGAGGCCGTCGAATACGCAACACTCGAATGGGTCGACTGGTTCAACAACCGCCGCCTGCTCGAGCCTATCGGGAACATCCCGCCCGCAGAAGCCGAAGCAAACTTCTACGCAGCTCTGGAAACTGAACCCGTGGCCGCGTAACTAACGTCAATCAGCCTCCGGCAAACCCGGCGCGGTTCATCCCGGACGGTTTTGATACTTCTGCTCATGAGGGTTTCCTTCAGGCTATGTTGCTGTGATCATTATACAACATCGGGTCACGTCCGTCGGGCTGTTTCCCTGTCAGGACTGCAGAAAGTTCAGATTTCGTCATGGGTTGTTGACAGCGTGAGCAGAGTCGGTGAATTACATTCCGTGATATTTTGGAATGTAATGAAACATGACAAACACAAGCTCCTCATTCAGAAGTGTAATCGTCTATTACGGTGATCTGGCGAAGGTGAAGCAAGACGTTCTACTGAAGACTGCCGATGTCAGATCCCAGATCGTGAGCCTTTCGGTATACGAGCAGTTGGCAGGCATCACTGTCGGCCACCGCAACGTGCTCAGCAGGCAGCCCGGTGATGAGCACGTCATACCGGAGAGCACGCTTGCTGAAATCCTGAAGACCAACCCGGCAGGAAAAGGCGTCATCATCGAGGACTTCACCCGCCTGATCAGTTCCGCGCACTCGGGTAGTATCGGAAAGCAGCTTGAGTTCCTTGCTGCCCACTTGCCAGAGATGTTCAGCATCCGGCAACACAACACGATCCTTGGCATAGGTGCAGTCGGGTTGTTCCGTCTCGCCAGCATAGAAGCGGCCAAGCGGTTAGACAGAAGCTCAAAGGCGAAGAAGGCTGCTGCAAGCAAGGACCCGGATGAGAGCAAAGCAGCTTCACGAAAGGCCAACGCAGCCAAGACTGCCCTCGCCCGGCGCAAAGCCGTTAATCTGAGGCAGAAGATAGACAAGATCAGGGACAGCCTGCCCGACAACGATCGATCCAACCTCGCTGCCCTCGCCCGACAACTGAATGAAGCTGGCATACCAACACCTTCAGGCAGAGGCAGGTGGCAGACAATAACGGTATCACGGGTGCTGCAGACCGCAGCAGAGCATGACAGGCAACGAGAAGAACTGAGACAGAAGCAGGAAGCGAGGAAGCAGAAACGTCTGCAGATGACAAACCGACCACTTGCCGAAGCGTAATGCTCTGACACACTGTGAAGAGTGCACGCAAGAGATAGGCCAATACAGAGACCATAGCCCCTGCAAGGATATGAGGGTCTGGAACTTATCCTCGGATCCAGCAGCCCTGTCCGTGCATGAAAGGCTGGAGAGAGGGGTCTTGCCCAGACGGAGCTTTTTCCAAGAATTCGCCTTCGCGCCTTTATTTAGTAAATAAGAAGAAGAGTAAGTTATAGATTATTCAGCTATATGCGTTCAGGTCGATCAATGGTCTCAGCAGCTTTCGATCCGTTAAAACCTTCTGCACCGATCGCCCGGGCTGTGGCTGATACGGTTCAACGATGTAACTGATGCTGGGTGCCGGCTCGTCTTTGGGCCAAACTGGACGTTCCCTGAATGCCAGTGGGATCTCTATCTTTGCCATGTGACAGGCTTGTCCTCGAGTTGAACCATTGGCCGCCTGATAGTTCAGATCAGTCGGATGGGCAAAAGGTGGCATCTGCCATACCTTGGCATGGGATCAGCGCATCATGCCACATACAGATCGGCCGCCGTCGATAGGGAAAGGCAAGCGCCTCGCCGAAAGCCGTTCACCCTTGGAACTCCGAAGTCCTAGAGAGAGGTGTATGCCTGATAAGGCCTTGGCGGCAGGAAAATCAGGATCGGTATCGGAACCTTGGAGAGAGCGGTCAGCGGCGGCTCAGGACAGCTAGGAACACCGGACAATGCTGCATCTATGCACCACGCAGAAGCACCGAAGCCCAAAACCCATATGTAACCCCTACGTAAACCCTACGCGAAAACGCTGTTCTCCGTAGGGGTTTGTCGCCTGCAAAACCGAACTCATTTGCCGCGGGCAGCCCAAGTGTTGGAGCGCGGGAAAAGCACCGTCGCCAACAGCCTGAACCGATCCGCTCGCCACCCGCGGACCCCAGCGATCAGACTATCACTGTGCATGAGACACACTTGCACAGGAGATGCACATGACGACCATCAGCCCCACCGCGATGATGCTTGCGGACGCTATCGAAAAATCCGAACTGACCCAGCGTGAGATCGCCGATCGTGTCGGCTTCAAGAACGCCAATATCATCTCGATGCTCAAGACCGGTGAAACTCGTGTCCCGCTGGATAGGATCCCTTCGCTGGCCCAGACCCTGGGTATGGACGAACGCCTGTTTCTGATGATTGCGATCGAGGAGTATCATCCCGGCGTTCATGAAGTTCTGGTCGATGTCCTTGGCCTTCCGCTTTCGGATGCCGAACTTGGGATCCTCACGATGTTCCGTATGGCCAGCATGCGGGACGAGATCGAGGTGGAGGGCCCCTTCAAGCAGGCTCTGGAAGGACTTCTGGCTTTGGCGGCAAAGGCGGCCTGATATGGCAAGCGGCGAATTGAGAACGCGATCTGCACGCACTTGCCAAGCATTGAGCATCACACGTCGGCTTTGGCATCTGCACGACCCATTGAGTGTCACGCCCCGAGGATCCGCAACAAGCGAACGACAATGGCCATGTACCATGGCGCTACATAGCGCAGTCTCGGGGTCTTGGCCTCGGATGCGGAAACGATCTTGTTGACGATCGACACTGTCGATTTGGCTTCGATCCAGCGCAGGGTCCTGGTGGAGTCAGACTTCATGGTCTCGATCTGACTCGCCGAAAAGATGGAACTGTTGTCCATCCATTCAAACCGGCTGCTCCACAATCTTTGATTAAATCCAGTATGGAACGCTCCAGGCTCTATCACCGAGACGTGGATACCCTTGCCCAGAGTTCTCATTTCGGAACGCAAACCGGAGGCGGCGGCCGAAAGCGCAAACTTCGTCATTCCGTAGGGCATCAGGAACGGGAAAGGAATCCGTCCGACAGCCGAGCTGATGAAGATGATAGTTCCGCCGCCGCGTTCAATCATCGTTCCAATGGCAATCTGCGTCAGTTCCAGCGACGAGAACAGGTTGACTTCAAACAGTCTCCGCACCCGGTCGATGTCGATTTCGGCCAGAGACCCAGACTCGCCTTGCCCGGCGTTGTTGATAAGGACATCGATATCGAGTTCGGCGATCTTCGCCCGGTCTTGCGGGTCCGTGATCTCGAGCCTGAACACTTCGGCATCGCCGCCCAACGCGTCTCGCAAAGAAGCGACCTCTGCGTCATGATGCGTTGTGGCATAGACTTTGTGCCCGCGCTCGACGAGGGCTTTGGCGGTGTCCCTGCCGATGCCCGTTCCGGCACCGGTGATCAGGATGGATTTTCTGAATGAGTCGGCTTTCATCCTTGGTTTTTGCATCCCCATGGTCGCGCCCTTAGCTGGTGTGCGCTTCTTTTGCCTTCATATGTCAAGATTGATGTGCGCGTGGCGCCGATGTCCACAGGATCACCACCCCCCACATAAAGAAGCCCAACTCGACAACGGTCGAAACGATGGTCATAGCGTCCATTGTGCCGTTGATGAAAGCAGGTATGCGGCTGAGAATGAGCAGCCAAAAGACGACCAGCACGGCGCGGATGTAGTTTTCCTCACGCAGCATGACGCACCTATGCCAGAAGTTCGCGGATGGAATGCTGATCAGAATTGACCGGCAAAGTGATCAAGGTCCCGTCGTTGGCCATCCGGATCTCGCCGCTGTAGACGGCGCGCGCATCCCGCAGGAACGGATTGATCAGGATATCGGGCACTGGGGGAAGAACATGGGTGATGAGCAGCACCGGCACACCGGCTTCGCGGGCAACGACCGCGGCCTCATCGGGGCGAATATGGGATTCCTGAATATCCTCGGCCACGGAAGACAGATTGTTGTCCAAGTCTTCTCCGGCCTCGGCGACCCATTGTGACATCTTGTGGTTCAACGCGTCGCTAACCATCACGTCAGCCCCCCTTGCGTGGTGAATCAGGCTGTCCGAGTAAATGGTATCGCCCGTGATCATGATGCTCCGGCCCTTGTAATTCACCCGGAACCCGACGGCCGGAACCACCGGGGGATGGTCGACGTTGAAAGCAATGACCTGAACATCGCCGGATTCGTAGACAATGGCGCTCGACATCAGGTCCGTGCCCAGATCGAAGGTATGCGCCACACCGCCAAATCCGTTCGGGGGCATGACGTCTGCACCGTGGTGCGAGACGCGATAACTGCGATCCAGCCGATACGCGGCCAGGAACCCGGCCACGATCTCTTCGACGCCGGGGGGGCCGTAGATGTTCAACGGCTCGGAGACGCCGGACATGGTCCAATGCTGAAGCATGAATTCGCCCAGATCGCTGATATGGTCCGAGTGGAAATGCGTCAGAAACAGCGCACTGACCGAACTGATGTTCAGCCCGGTCAATGCAAGCTGACGTGTGCTGCCGGGCCCAGTGTCGAACACCAGAAACTGGTCGCCCGCGATTACCACGGTTTGTGGGCCGACGCGTTTGGGATCTGGGAGGGGCGCACCGGTGCCTGTCGTAATGACGTGCAAGGCGTCCTGAGCGAAAAGATCCTCGGTTCGGTCAATTCCAACCCCTGTCGCAATGAGACGCTGGATCGCCGTGTCCGGTAGATTGTTCATGAAATGCGCGGCCCCAGCCACCAGCAAACCAGAAGCGCCAAGTCCCGCGCCAGTCAAGATATCCCTACGCGAGAGACCGATGGAGGATGCTTCCACTTGGGAACTCGCCTCAGTTACTGGTGGACGGGTCTTTCGTTTGTCATTGGTCATGATTGTTACCAACTTGGATCTATGAGTTTTCGAATGCCATCGGGTCAGCCCCCCGCTGCCAGCAACGCGAGCAACTTCTGTGCCGTTTCGCCCGACGAATTCTGGTTTTGCCCGGTGACAATGTTGCCATCGACGGCGACATACGTAGCGAAGAAGTCACGGAACGCGGAGGCGCTGACAAAGTTTGCGCCTTGGGCCCGAAGTTCCCTCTCGGGATGTTGCGGGGTGATTCCGATCCCCAGTTCGTCGACCTGCTTGTCGGTAACACCTGTCATGGTGCGCCCCTCGACCAACGGGCTTCCATCGATATCTCGTGCCATCAAGAATCCCAGAGCGCCGTGGCAAACCGAACCCAGCAAGATGTCTGCGGCGTAGGCCTGTGTGATTGCTTCGCCCAGTTCGTGACTGGTGCCGAGGTCATAGGCCGCGCCCCAGCCGCCCGCCATGAAGATGATGTCGTATTGTGTGACATCGATGTCAGCGATCTTGAGCGAATTGGTCGTTTTGTTCCGGGCGTCGGCATCGGCCATATAGCGATAATCAGCGGCGGTCGCGAGGGGCCAACGCAGGCTGATCGGTTCAAAGGGGATTGCGCCGCCTTCGACACCGGCGATATCGACCGCCATGCCGGCGTCCAAGAATTCGTAATAGGCGATTGTCAGCTCCGACCCATAAACACCCGTTGCCACACCATCCTCGGGATCGCCGAGCGCGTCATGATTTGTCGCAATGATAAGTGCCCGTTTCCCGGCAAGGTCGAATTCCCGCCGCTCATAGTGCGGGTGAAAGCCGATAGCGCTCAGGATTTGCGTCAGGAATACGAGGATGAGGGCAACCGACAGTGTCAATATTCCTGCCGCGATGGCCAGTTTCTGTCTCATGGTTTACCTTTCAATATCATTACAGCCACGGGTTTTTCATTTGGCCGCCGCCGCTTCGAGTTCGGTACGGGTCATGACTCCGTCGTCGTTCCGGTCGGCTTGACGGAACAGGGGTGCCGGTCCATTTACGAATTCGTCCCGGCTGATCCGACCGTCGCCGTTTGCGTCGAGATCGGTCACCTCGGCCAAGAGCCTTCTGGCGCGCGCAGCAGCAAAGCGCGGGAAGTCGTCGTCGGTCAGATAGCCGTCGCCATTGCGGTCGATCCGTGGCCACCGGGCAATCTGAAGATCGCGGTATTCGACGATCGAAATTACGCTATCTTCATCGGCATCGATCCGGTCGAAATCAGCCAGAACCTGCCGGATCGGCTCTGCCGACTGTGCAGAGACAGGACCGGCAGCAAGCAAAACGGTTGTGAACAGCAGGATTGTTCGGAGCATTTTTCCCTCGGCATACGCAACTCTTCTTCGATCAACCATGCAGTGAAAATACGAGTGCGACATTTCAAGGTTGTTTCAGATGTCCACCCATGTGTGTCAAAAGATGACAGGGCGCGCCCGTTGACACATCTTGCAACAACCCGGCACTGCCCACCAAAGGGCAACCGTGGTAATGACGATAACATGAACGCCAAACCGGACCGCGTGATCGTCGTCGACGACGACCCCGAACTCCGCGCGCTGTTGCGCCGGTTCCTTACCGAGCACGGCTTTGACACCCGAGCCGTGGACGGTGGCAGCGCGCTTGACAGGGAACTATCGCGGACCACGGCAGATGTCATCGTTCTCGACCTCATGATGTCGGGCGAAGACGGCCTGGCCATCTGCAGGCGCCTGCGTGCGGCGGCCGACATGACGCCGATTGTGATGCTGACGGCGAGGGGTGATCCGATCGACCGCATCATTGGGCTCGAGTCCGGCGCGGACGACTATCTGCCGAAACCCTTCGAGCCCCGCGAACTGGTTGCACGTCTCTCGGCTGTGCTCCGACGGACGCGGGGTCAGATCGACACGTCTACGGATGAAACCGTCACCCTCGGGTCGCTTGAGATCAACCTCTCGACCCGGACGGTTATGCGCAATGGCGCGGCACTGAAGCTGTCCAGCCGGGAGTTCGGCCTTCTGGCGGCGCTGGTGCGCAGCCGTGGTCGCCCGCTCAGCCGGGCGCAGTTGATCGACCGCGCGCTTGGGCGCGACGCCGAAGTCACGGACCGCGCCGTGGATGTGCAAATCGCCCGGCTGCGGCGCGCAATCGGCGATGGGGCAGGTGACGCCGAACTGATCAAGACGGTGTGGGGCGTGGGCTACGTCTTGGTATCCGACGGTGCTTGATTCCCTCCTCAAACAGAACATCGCCGTCCTTGCGACCGCAATCCTGGGCGCGCTGCTGGTCTCGCTCGTGCTGATCTTTGGCCTTGTCCTGCGTCCCCAGATCGAACGGTCGGCTGCGGATACCGCACAGGTGTTCCGAAGCCTCGAGTTGTCATTCAGGCAGATGGACCCGTTTCAGCAGATCCACTTTGCCGAAGCCCTTCGCGCGGGTGAAGCGCCCAATGTCCTCGTTGCCGACACCGCGCCTGCAGACGCGAACTTGCAGCGCAGCTGGTTGTCTAATTACTTCCTTAGAGTGTTGTCGGACCGGCACGGGATTCGGGACACAGCCGTTCTCATTGATGCCGAGGGCCGGGTCTGGGCTCGTATGGTGACAGCGGACACGCCCTATTGGCTGTCGCTCAAGGCCTTGCCGGCAATCGATCCGGTCGCAGGTCTTGCGCTCGCGTCCGGGATTGCCCTGCTCGCCGCCCTTGCCGGCGGTATCGCGCTGCAACGCCGGATCTCCCTGCCGCTGAAGCACCTCGAGGAGTCCGTTGGCCGCATGTCCAAACCGTCAGACGCCTATCGCAGCGATATAAAGCGTCCTCGGGAAATCGCTGCGGTGTCCAGAGCCCTGACCGACATGTCCGTGCGCCTTCGGGCGGCCGAGGTCGACCGTGCGTTGATGCTGGCGGGAATCAGTCACGACCTGCGCACGCCACTCACGAAGCTGCGCCTGACCTTGGCGATGCTAAAAGATGCTGACCCCGACCTCGTCGCAGGGGCCGAGCGCAACGTGATCCACATCGAAAGCATGCTGGGCCAGTCTCTGGATTTTGCCCGCGGATTCGAGGCGGAGGAAACGAGGGCGGTCCAGTTGCGGCCCTTGTTGCTGCAGGCGATCGAGGCCTGCGCTGAACCCGAAGTTGTTGTCCTCAATTCACCAACGGACGCCGTAATCCGGGTGAAGGAGGTGGCCTTGCTCCGGGCCGTGGTCAACCTTCTAACCAATGCGCAGAGGTACGGCAAATTTCCAATCGAACTGAGCGCCCAGATTGGCGACGGAAACCTCTCAATCAGCGTGCGAGATGCAGGGCCTGGCATATCGCCTACGGAAACGCGGGAGCTGATGCGCCCCTTTGCCCGGGGCAATGCCGCTCGCGGCGGAGAGGGGATGGGGCTTGGGTTGGCTATTGTCGCTCAGGTTGCCACGGCGCATCGGGGCACCCTGGAGTTCGAACAAGGCGCAGAGATGTTCACCGTCCACCTGCGCATTCCGCAGGTCATCGTTTGTGAATGAGCTGGACCACGCGAAGCTACTGAAGGCTCATCGCGGGAAAGGACTGACAAGAAACGACTTGTGGCGAATGCAGGCTTGACCCGAGGACCCCCTCCGCCAACGCGACCGGGATCGAGCTCGCAGCCCGCATCCGTCCGCTTTCCGCCCATAGCGCCACAGGCAGCTAGGCTCCAGACCCATTAATCCGCTTGAGGCTGTCAAGCTTGCATAATTCAAACTCCCAAATTCTGGGGGCATTATGAGCAATCTTTACTGGCTGACGGACGAACAAATGGCGCGGCTTCGGCCACAGATGAAAACGGCCGCCCGATCAGCTTCTTCATGAGCGCAGGCGAGACCAGCGATTATGCTGGTGCAGCGGCATTGCTGAACAGCCTTCCACCTGCGCAATGGCTTCTGGCCGACAGAGGTTATGAGGTGCCCCCCGAAAACTGGACAATGACGTAAGCTCGGATTTGCTGTCTGCTGATCTTCACCACGAAGGAGATCGAAGATGTCGAAACGAAAGCAGCATGCCCCTGAGTTCAAAGCGAAGGTGGCGCTGGAAGCGCTGAAAGACGAGGCGACCGTGTCGGAGTTGGCGAGCCGGTTCGGCGTGCATCCAACGATGATCAACCAATGGAAACGGGCGCTGCTGGATGGCGCGTCCGGTGTTTTTGAACGGGGAAGCCGCAAAGCGCCGGTGATCGATGAAGATCAGGTCCGGGATTTGCACGCCAAGATCGGGGAGCTGGCGGTGGCCAACTCTTTTTTGGAAAGAAAGCTCAAGCCCTGGGGCGGGAAGTGAGGCGCGGTATGATCGAACGCGACCATCCGGACCTGTCCATCGGCCAGCAGTGCGCACTGCTATCGATCCCGCGGTCGTCATTCTACTATTTGCCGCAGGGAGAGACGGAGCAGAACCTTGCGCTGATGCGGCTGATCGACGAACAATTCCTGGAGACCCCGTTCTTTGGTGTTCGGCAAATGACCTGGCACCTGCGCAACGATGGCCATGCGCTGAACGAGAAGCGCATCCGTCGGCTGATGGGGTTGATGCCGATCTACCAGAAACCCAACACCAGCAAGCCGACGAAAGGGCACAAGACTTACCCCTATCTGCTGCGCGGGCTGCGTGTGGACAGGCCAAACCAGGTCTGGTGCGTGGACATCACCTATCTGCCGATGCGTCGCGGGTTCCTCTATCTGGTGGCAATCATGGACTGGCATACCCGGATGGTTCTGTCGTGGCGGATATCGAACACGCTGGAGGCCGACTTCTGCGTCGAAGCGCTGAACGAGGCGATCTATCGGTTCGGACCGCCGGACATTATGAACAGCGATCAAGGATCTCAGTTCACATCCTTCGCCTGGACAGACCGCCTACGTCGGTCGGGCATCCGCATCTCGATGGACGGCAAGGGTCGCTATCTGGACAACATCTTCATTGAGCGGCTGTGGCGAACCCTGAAATATGAGTGCGTCTATCTGCATGCCTGGGAGACCGGATCGCACGCACGCGCCGGTGTCCGCAACTGGATGGAGTTCTACAATCACCGCCGCCCGCACAAAGCCCTTGGCGGCCGACCACCAGCAGTGGTCTACTCACTGCAAATCGAAGCAACCCAACCCGATCAGCAGGAGCAAATCAGAGCTTAAAAAGCGCCAGATACTGTCCAAGGAATGGGGAGCACCTCAAACCAAGTCTCGGATCTCGCTCCTTTACTGTTAATAGAACAAAGACTACCGAGACATGATGCGCTGGACCGATCGGGTCAGTGCTGACGGTAAATACGAATGTCTTCTTCCCGCCCTTCGCGTGGCCGGCGGAGACTTAGACCTTTCCGGCCCAAAGCGGCAGTTGGATTCGGCTCCGAGATGCAGCGTTTCTTGGTCAGGACCGGACATTCGCTACAGATGCGAAAGCGAAATATCGTCTATCAAGGCCGTGCCGAGAGTTTCGGCATCCTGCGCGTATCAAGCTCGACCCGCTGCTCTTTTGGTCATCAAAAGATCGGAGCCGACGCAAAGGAGCGCCAGTGCTAGCGTCCCCCAAAGGGCAAGCGCCCCGCCGCCCAGCGCCGGCGCGGGCAATACGGACAGAATGCCGACAAGGGCGTAGGCCCATCTCTTCACACCCGTCAGCGGACCCAAAAGCTGACCGACAAGGGCGCCGGACACGATCCAGACACCCAGAACTAGCCGGCCAATCTCCACGATGATCACGTCGATACTGCCAGACAGAAGGATCGCGGGCTCGAAGACGAACACGAAAGGCACAATGATCGCGGTCCATGACAGCCCGACGGCGCTGACGGCCGTGGCCACGGGCGGTGCCTTGGCTATGACGGAAGCAGTAAATGCGGCAATCGCAACAGGCGGGGTGACCATCGACATCATCCCGAAATACATCACGAAGAGATGCGCGGCCATCGGTTCGACCCCCATCTCGATCAAGCTGGGCGCAATCAGCGTTGCCAGCAGGATGTAGACTCCGACCGTCGGCATTCCCATGCCGAGGATAACCGAAAGAACCGCCGACATGAGCAGCAAAAGGATCAGGCTGCCATCGGCGAATTCGATCAGCGACAGCGTCAGGGCAAAGCCCAGCGAGGTGATGTTCAGCACACCGATGATGATTCCAGCGGCAGCCCCGATCAGGACGATATCCACCACGATCTGGCCTGACCCGCACAGGGCTTCCCACAAAATGCGCGGGTTCAGCCCTTGCCCCTCGTAGCGCAGGAACAAGCCAAGCGGCAAAAGCGACAGGGTGGCCCAGAAGGCGGCCTCACCCGGCTGCAAGCGCCACCAGAACAATGCCGCGATCAGCACGGCAAACGGGATCAGGAAATACCAGCCCCGTCGGAAGACGAACATACCCTGCGGGATCCGCTCGGACGGGATAGCTGCGATCCCGTCGCGCACGGCGATCAGATCGACCTGGACGAAGACCGCAAAGAAATAGATCAGCGCAGGCACCAATGCCGCCAGCATGACTTCGGCATAGCCGACTTGCAGCAACTCGGCCATCAGGAAGGCGGCGGCGCCCATGACGGGGGGCATGAGCTGTCCTCCTGTCGAGGCCACAGCTTCGACAGCCCCAGCGATGCGGTTTCGAAAGCCGGCGTCCTTCATCAGGGGAATCGTGATGACCCCTGTGGACGCCACGTTGGCCACGGCACTGCCCGAGATTGACCCGAACAGGGCCGAGGCGACGACCGCGATCTTCGCACTGCCGCCACGGTAGCGACCCATGGAGGCCATCGAAAGATCGGTAAAGAAGCTGCCACCCCCCGCCGCCGTCAGGTAGCTGCCAAACAGGACGAACATGATGACCACAGTCACCGTCACCATCAGGGCCATCCCCAACATGCCGTTGCTGTCCATGGCAAGGTAGACGATCAACCGGTCAAGCGCGACCTGCCGCCCTTGCAGGTCACCGGGCACAAGATGTCCGAGCAAGGCGTAGGCAAGAAAGAGGACCACGACGAGGGCAAGGAAGTTTCCCGTCGCGCGCCGTAGCGCCTCAAGCACAAGAACTATCAGGACCGCCCCAGCGACCGTGGCATCGAGCGGCCGCAGATACAGAGTTTCGAAAATCCGGCCATACGTCACAGCGGCATAGGCCGCCGCGGCAAAACCAAGCACAGCGGCAAGGATGTCATATGCGGGAACCTTGCTGTCCTGTCCGCGCTGACCGCCCTTAATGGACAGGGTCAGGAAAGCAAGAGGCAGTGTCAGCGCCAGGATTGCCATCAGCACCTGCTCTGCGAACAGTGCCAGCCCAAGCGTGCGGAAAAGCTGCATCGCCCAGGCCATCGCAAGAAGCGGAAGGGCTGCCGAAAGGCTTGTGACGATGACGTTTTTCATGATCCTTCCACCCCGATCCCGTTTTACGGCAGCAACCCGATTTCCCGGTAGAAGCGGATCGCGCCGGGATGCATCTCGATCTTCAGGTCGGGCGCCATGTTCGCGGGATTGAATTGCGCGAATTGCGGTGCTGCGGCCTTCAGGGTCTCGGCATTGCCATGGATGAGCTTTGTCACCTCATAGACCATGTCTTCGGGGGTATTGTCGCCGGCGAGGATCACGAAAGGGCCAGCGAACATGCCGGTCGGCTCGGTTATTCCGACAAGGCCTTCCGCGGGCGCGACGGTTTCAATGTAGCTGCCTGGCGCCTTGGCGACAAGCACAGCCTGTGTGGCGTCATCGGTGGCGATCGGCAGGAAACGGATGCCCCCGACTGATGCATCGGCCTGAAGGAGCGCCCCGGAGCCGAGCGAGAACAGACCTGCATCGACATTGCCCGCTACGAAGTCCTCCACGCCGCGGTCGCCCGAGGGAACCGGCACGCCTTGGACATCGTCCAGCGTCATCCCTGCCGTCGCGAGGATCGCCTCCTGCATCGTGTGTAGGACGCGCTGCTTTGTGAACTCGCTGGATACGCGCTTTCCCTTCAGATCTTCAAGGGTGAGGATATCGGAGTCCGCCTTCACGAAGAATCCGACATTCAGATTGTAAAGCGAAGCGACCATTTTGACGCCCGGCTGAGGGTTGTCCTTGAACATCGCCGCCCCTTTTTGTGCGAAGAACAGGGACATCGAATTCGACACAGAGAACTCCATCTCGCCGGTGTTGACGAGAGGGATGGTCACGACCGGCCCCCCCTGCGGAATGACCCGCATCCTCATAGAGGAGTTTTCGGAAACCACCTTGGCAATCGCCGCAGCGGTCGCATAGGCGGCAGAACCTTGGGGGTTCGACGCGATGCCCACAGTCTGGGCCGCGGCGGAGAACGCAGTGCCGAGCGCGAGGGCTGCGGCAAGCAAGGCGGTAGTCTTCAATCGCAGTGTCATGGCGGATACTCCCTGTCTGGTTTGTTTTCTGGTTAAGTCAAAGGCTGATTGACATGAGGTCACGGGCGATCTGCAGCGGGCCGGAATAGGCCTCGCGAATATCCGCAATGACCTGGTCGATCAGTTGCGGCCCCATGATCTCGACCGGCATGTGCTGCGCGGCGAGTCTCTTGACGATCGGGTTGGTGCTGTCCCAATGCCCGATATGCGTGGCGATCAGATGCTTTACACCGGCATCCCTGGCGATCCGCCCCAGTTCACGCGGACTGGTGTGCGAGAATGTGCCGATCCCGTTGCTGGCTCGGAATGCAATCGCGGCTTCGGGAAAGGTCGCTTCATGGATCAGCAGATCCGCATTACGGGCGAAGTCCACCATCTGCGGAAGCGCCTTAGTGTCGCTACTGAACACGAGTGTCTTACCACCGCTTTCCAGCTTCAGGCCGAAACATCCGCAGATATCGGGCGGGATGTGTTCGACCGGCATCGCGGTGACCTTGACCTGTTCGTTTTCGAACGCCAGCCCGGACGACAGCGGGCGAACATCGGGGCGCAGAACCTCCAGATTGCCTTGGCGCTGCGCGTATTGGGCCCTGGCGCGGATATCCACATCGAACGCCCCGCCCTGGAACAGATTGTCAACCATGGATTGGGTGCCTTGCGGCCCATAGATGACCGGCGCACCTTTTCGCCCGCTCATCCAGCTGCCGATCACAAAGACCGGAAGGTCGGCAACATGGTCAAAGTGCAGATGCGTCAGAAACAGCGCCTCGACCGAGAGCGGGTCAATGTTCGCGGCGATCATGTTGCGTGTTGCGCCGGTCCCGATGTCGAGCAGATAGGTCTTTTCGTCGATTTGCACCGCGATCGCGGTATGAGCGCGATCGGGGTCGATCAATGCGGCGCCAGTTCCCAACAAGGTAATCTTCACAGGATCGACCTCCATTATGAGTATTTGCACATACTATGCACATACTATACACATATTAATAAATACGATTCGCCGCAAACGGAGATTTCTGATGAAATTGCTTGAAAGACTGAGGCAGCCCGGAGGGGCGGGTGAGGCTTTCCGTTTTTCCGATTATCCCATGCACTATTTCGCCGCTATTCAACGCCGGAACCAAGTCAACCTTGAGCGCGAGTTGGAGAAGATCGACATCACACCGATCGAATGGCGCGTGATCGGCGCGCTACATGAGCGCGGTGGGCTGACTGTCAACGACCTGACCGAAATCACGGTCTTCGACCGTTTCAAGGTCAGCAGGTGCTTGAGCCGGCTGACCGAGCGGGGGCTTGTGAACGAATGTCAGACCGACTTGGACAAGCGCCGCAAGCGTTCGGTTCTTTCTGATGCGGGTCTTGAGAAGTTTCGCGCCGCGGTCGCCATCGTCTCGAAAGTTTACCTGGTCAACCTTGACGGCATCTCCGAAGAGGAACTGGAAACGCTGATGCGACTGCTGCAGCGGATCAAAGACAACGTGCACCGAGTCGAGAAGTATTAGCCGACTTTGTGATCCAACAAGTTTGGGATCGGATCCCCAATTGCGTCTCATAGCAAAGCTGGTCGTCGCCCTTGATCAGCGGGATAGGGGTTTCCCTTGCGTGTGGGTGCGGTTGATTAGTGGGGCTACCAAGGACCGCTTTCCGCTAGAGGTTTTGACTGATCGTACGCGCAGCGAAGGTCCGCTTTCCGGCCATAGCGCCCAGGAAAGGCAGAACAGCATACGACACAAGCCGGCACTGAGCCTTTGAAAGGCTATGCTTTCAGGCTGAGGTATCAGGACCAGCGATCAGAAGAAGTTTGTTAGGAAATGCTTGGTAGCGGAGGAGGGACTCGAACCCCCGACACGCGGATTATGATTCCGCTGCTCTAACCAACTGAGCTACTCCGCCGAAGCGAGTTGCGCTTTACGAAAGCGCGGGTGGCCCGTCAAGGGCCAAACAGCAACACGCACCTTCTTTGCGGAAAAAGCGACAGCTTAGCGGCCCGGGCATCAGACCATGCCACGCCTGCAGAACGCGGCCCAAGATTGGGCCTCCCTTCCCAAAATGCTTAAAAATTAGTCATTGCGGGAAAAAAATAGGCGAACCCTTCGAATTGCCCGCCTGAAACCATTGGGGTCTATGTCTCTCGCGCATACGGCCCGCCATGATCCGTCCGTTATCGAAGCGTGACTGTCGGCACATGCGCCGCAGGGCACGCAACCAAGCGAACCAAGGGAGGCGGCCATTCTGGACGCTGTGCAGATTCTACCGCCTGCCAGTTGCGCCGGCCCGCCACGCGCAGTGGGCACGCTTCTTCTGCAATCGAAGCATCGGACGGACAATGCCACATCGGTATTGGGCGATCTGCGGCATTCGGGCTGCCTCAAGGCGCTGTTCCCGCGTGGACCGGCGGATCGCCTGAGCGCGGTTCTGGTCAATACATCCGGCGGGATCACGGGTGGCGACGACCTGCGCGTCGAGGCGCGGATCGGCGCGGGTAGCCGGCTGAGCCTGACCACGCAGGCCGCCGAACGCATCTACCGCGCCAGCGGCACCGCACCCGGTCGCGTCAGCACACGCGTCACGGTCGAGGCCGGCGGCAGGCTGGACTGGTTGCCGCAAGAGACGATCCTTTTCGATGATGCGCGCCTGGACCGCAGGCTCAGGGTCGATCTTGCCGATGATGCGCAGTGCCTGCTGGTCGAAACGCTGGTCTTTGGCCGGACCGCCATGGGCGAACATGTCGGAAAACTGGACCTGTCTGATCGTATTTCCGTCTGGCGCGATGGGCAGCCCCTGTTCATAGACCGGACGCGCCTTGGCGGAGACGCCTCGGCGCTGTTGCGCCGCAGCGCCCTAGGACAGGGTGCGGTTGCGGTAGCCTCTGTCCTTCTGGCGACGCAGGCCGGCAGCAGCGCAGCGCCCGCCTTTCTTGAACGGTTGCGCCCGCAGCTGCCCGCGCAGGCTGGCGCTTCGCTGATCCGGCCGGGCCTGCTGTTCCTGCGCATGACGGCGCGTGACAGTTTCGAACTGCGCCGGAGCCTGATCCCGGTGCTGGCACTGCTGAACGATGGGCCCCTGCCCCGAACATGGATGATCTGAGATGAACCTGACCCCGAGAGAAAAAGACAAGCTGCTGGTCGCCATGGCCGCCGAGGTGGCGCGCAAGCGCCTGGCGCGGGGGGTCAAGCTGAACCATCCCGAAGCGATCGCCCTGATTACCGATACCGTGGTGGAAGGTGCCCGCGACGGCCGCTCCGTTGCGGACATGATGCAGGCGGGCGCGCAGGTGATCACCCGCGCCGACTGCATGGAGGGCGTGCCCGAAATGATCCACGAGGTGCAGGTCGAAGCGACATTTCCCGACGGCACCAAGCTGGTGACCGTCCACAATCCGATCCGCTGAATGGCACAGGACACAGGTACAACGAAGGGACCGCAATCATGTTCAAACGACTTTTCACCGCCTCCTTGCTGACACTTGCCGCCAGCCCTGCGCTGGCCCATGTCGATCCGGTCGCCCATGGCTCGGTTGCGGCAGGGTTCACGCATCCGATCTTTGGCGCCGATCACGTGCTGGCGATGGTGGCCGTGGGGCTTTGGGCCGCGATGCTTGGCGGACGGACGATCTGGGCCGTGCCCATGGCCTTTGTGGGGGCGATGGTGCTTGGTTTCGTGCTGTCGTTGGCGGGAATTCCGCTGCCGATGGTCGAGCCGATGATCCTGACCTCGGTCATCATCATGGGTGTTCTGGTGGCGATGGCCGTTCGCCTGCCGCTGACGGCAGGCATGGCGGTAGTTGCCGGGCTGGCACTGTTCCATGGCCATGCCCATGGCACCGAGATGGGTGGCGCAGGCGCGCTGGCCTATCTGCTCGGCTTCGCCACGTCCACGACCCTGCTGCATGGCGCGGGCCTGCTGCTTGGTCTGGGTCTGGCGCGGCTTGCACAGGGTGCTGCACTGCGTGGGATCGGGGGGACGGTGGCCGCCCTTGGCACCGCGCTTGTGGCCTTTGGTTGAGGGGGCTGCGATGATCCCCGGCGAGCTTTTCCCCACATCCGGCGACCTGACCCTGAACGCAGGGCGCGAGGCAATCACCCTGATGGTGGCAAATACCGGCGACCGCCCTGTGCAGGTGGGCAGTCACTATCATTTTGCCGAAACCAACCCCGCGCTGGATTTTGACCGCGCCGCCGCGCGCGGGATGCGGCTGGATATCGTCGCCGGCACCGCCGTGCGGTTCGAACCTGGACAGCGGCGCGAGGTGCAGTTGATCCCCTATGGCGGGGATCGGATCGTGCAGGGTTTCAACCAGGCGGTGATGGGGCCGCTCTAGGCCCTGCCGCAGATATCATTCGTCAAAGGATCGAACCGATGCCCGTCAAGATTTCCCGCCCCGATTATGCCGCCATGTATGGCCCTACGACCGGCGACCGGCTGCGGTTGGCCGATACCGACCTGATCATCGAGGTCGAGCGTGACCTGACGGCGCTGGCCGTGGGCAGCGCCATGAGCGGCGGCAGCGGGCCGAACGCCGCCATCTACGGCGAAGAGGTCAAATTCGGCGGGGGCAAGGTGATCCGCGACGGGATGGGGCAAAGCCAGGTCACCCGCGCGGGCGGGGCGGTGGACACGGTCATCACCAATGCGCTGATCGTGGACTGGACGGGTATCTACAAGGCCGATGTCGGCCTGCGCGACGGCCGCATCCACGCGATCGGCAAGGCGGGCAACCCGGATACGCAACCCGGCGTCAGCATCATCGTTGGGCCGGGGACCGAGGTGATCGCGGGCGAGGGGCGCATCCTGACGGCGGGCGGCTTTGACAGCCATATCCATTACATCTGTCCGCAGCAGATGGAGGATGCCTTGCATTCCGGCGTGACGACCATGCTGGGCGGTGGCACCGGCCCCGCGCATGGCACCCTGGCCACCACGGTCACGCCTGGCCCCTGGCACATGGCGCGGATGTTGCAGGCGGCGGATGCCTTTCCGATGAACCTGGCCTTTGCGGGCAAGGGCAATGCCTCGCGCCCCGCCGCACTCGAGGAGCAGATCCTGGCGGGTGCCTGTGCGCTGAAGCTGCACGAGGATTGGGGCACCACACCCGCCGCGATCGATTGCTGCCTGTCGGTCGCCGACGCCATGGATGTGCAGGTGATGATCCATACCGACACGCTGAACGAAAGCGGTTTCGTGGAGCACACGGTGGGGGCACTGAAGGGCCGCACGATCCACGCCTTCCACACCGAAGGCGCGGGTGGCGGTCATGCGCCCGACATCATCAAGATCTGCGGGCTGCCGAATGTCCTGCCATCATCCACCAACCCGACCCGGCCCTTCACGGTCAACACGGTGGATGAACATCTGGACATGCTGATGGTCTGCCATCACCTGGACAAGTCCATCCCTGAGGATGTGGCCTTTGCCGAAAGCCGCATCCGGCGCGAGACGATTGCGGCGGAAGACATCCTGCACGACATGGGCGCGTTCTCGATCATCGCGTCCGACAGCCAGGCGATGGGCCGGGTGGGCGAAGTGCTGATCCGCACCTGGCAGACCGCCGACAAGATGCGCAAGCAGCGCGGCCGCCTGCCCGAGGAGACGGGCGAGAACGACAATTTCCGGGTGCGCCGCTATATCGCGAAATACACGATCAACCCGGCCATCGCGCATGGCATATCGGCCCATATCGGCAGTATCGAGGTGGGCAAGCGCGCCGATCTGGTGCTGTGGAACCCGGCCTTCTTTGGCGTGAAGCCCGAAATGGTGCTGATGGCGGGTACGATCGTTCTGGCGCAGATGGGCGATCCGAACGCTTCGATCCCGACGCCGCAGCCGGTCTATTCGCGGCCCATGTTCGGGGCTTACGGGCGGTCGCTGGAGCATAGCGCCGTGACCTTCGTGTCCGAAGCGGCGCAGGCCGACGGGGTGCGCGCCAAACTGGGTCTGGCCAAGCAAACACTGGCCGTGACGCACACACGCCAGATCGGCAAGGCCGATCTGAAGCTGAACACGGCCACACCTCATATCGACGTGAACCCCGAGACCTACGAGGTGCGCGCCGATGGCGAGTTGCTGACCTGCGAGCCAGCAACGGTGCTGCCGATGGCGCAGCGCTATTTCCTGTATTGATCCGAAAGGCCGATCCGATGTCCCTGCCCCATACCCATCATCTGACTCGCGCCGCCGATCTTCCGCCCGCGACGGATCAGTGCCTTCTGACCTATGATGCACGCTTCCTGCGGCGCAAGCGGTTGGAGACGGTGACGGGCGCCCCCTTCCTGGTCGACCTTGCGCAGACCGTATCGGTGGACCAGGGCGACGGGTTCATCCTGTCGGACGGGCGCGTGATCGCGGTGCAGGCCGCCGCAGAGGCCCTGCTGGAGGTGCGCGGCGCGGATCTGGTGCGGCTGGCCTGGCATATCGGCAACCGCCATACCCCCTGCCAGATCGAAGCGGACCGCCTGCTGATCCAGCGGGACAAGGTCATGCGCGACATGCTGGCCCTGCTGGGGGCTGAGGTGGCCGAGGTGACGGAACCCTTCACACCGGAAGGCGGGGCTTATGGCCATGGCCGCACCCATGGTCACAGCCATGGCGATGCGCATGGCAACCCAGTTTCGGATGGGCATACGCATGCGCATGGTCACGATCACGGTCATGAACATGGTCACGACCATCATCATCACGCGCATGAGCATTGAGATGATCCCGACGCCCCATCTTGTGACGCTGATGCAATGGCTGTCGCCCGCTTATCCGGTGGGGGGGTTCAGCTATTCCCACGGGCTGGAATGGGCCGTGGGCGCGGGCGATGTCACCGATGCCGCAGGCTTTCAGGAATGGCTGGCGGACATCCTTGAATATGGCACCGGCCGCAACGATGCGATCCTGCTGGCCGCGGCATACCGGGCCCCGGACGCAGCGGCCTTGCGCGACGTGGATGCCGTCGCCCGCGCGCTTGCGCCCTCGGCCGAACGGTTGCTGGAGACAACGGCACAGGGGGCGGCCTTCGTGCGCACGACCGCAGACATATGGGCAATCGACCTGCCGACGCTGTGCTATCCGGTTGCCGTTGGCAGGGCTGCCGCCCTCATCGGTGTGGGGCTGGAACAGGTGCTGCCGCTTTATCTGCATGGCTTTGCCTCCAACCTGACCGGTGCGGCGATGCGATTGGTGCCGCTTGGCCAGACCGAAGGACAGCGCGTGCTGGCCGCGATGACCCCGCTCTGCGATCTCTTGGCGCAAGAGGCATTGGCCGGCGATGGTCTGGACGATCTGGGCGGCTGCGCCATCCTGGCCGATATCGCGGCGATGAAACATGAAACCCAGTACACAAGGCTTTTCAGATCATGACTTCACCCCATGGCCCTTTGCGGATCGGCATCGGCGGTCCTGTCGGCGCAGGCAAGACAACCCTGACCGCAGCCCTGTGCCGCGCCTTGCGTGATGACTATTCGGTAGGTGCGATCACCAATGACATCTACACCCAGGAAGACGCCGAGGCGCTGATGCGGATGCAGGTCCTGCCCATGGACCGCATCATCGGGGTGGAAACGGGCGGTTGCCCCCACACGGCCATCCGCGAGGATGCCTCGATCAACCTGGCGGCTGTCGCGGAAATGCGCGCGCGCCACCCCGAGGTCGAGGTGGTCCTGATCGAAAGCGGCGGTGACAACCTGTCGGCTACCTTCAGCCCTGAACTTGCGGACCTGACGATCTATGTGATCGACGTTGCGGCAGGCGAGGAAATCCCGCGCAAGGGCGGGCCTGCGATCACGCGGTCCGATATCCTTGTGATCAACAAGACCGATCTTGCCCCGCATGTTGGCGCCTCGCTCGAGGTGATGGAGCGCGACGCGACAAGGATGCGGGCGGGGCGACCCTTCGTCTTTGCCTCCCTGCGCAGAAGCGAGGGGCTGGATGATGTCGTGGGTCTGATCAAGAACATCGGCGGCCTCTGATCCTGTCCGCCAAAGGGAAAGGGACATGCCGATCAGCCTTGGTGTGACATCGGCCGAACGAAAGGCCGAATGAACCCCATGCGGCCTCCCTGCCCTTGCGGCTATTGCCCGATCCGAAAAACGTGACATTCTACGGCCAGCGACACATGAGGAGCTGGCCGATTTCCAACAATGACCCCTTCAGGCTGATCACCCTGCGCCATCTGCGGGTGATCGTGGCCCTTGCCGATCTGAAACTGGTGGCGCGCGTGTCCGAGGCCCTCAACGTCACGCAGCCCGCCGTGTCCAAGCAAATAGCCGAGCTTGAAAAGATCGTGGGCGTGCCCGTGGTCACGCGCGAACGCAACCGGCTTTACCTGACGCCGATAGGCCAAAGACTTGCCGAACATGCGCAGCAGGCCCTCAATCAGCTGGATCGCGCAGCCTTCGACATCGAGGCCATGGCCAGCGGCCTATCGGGATCGGTCTCGGTCGGCGTTGTCAGCTCGGTCGCGCCGACCCTGTTGCCGGGTGCGCTGGCGCTGTTCAAACGTAGCGCGCCCCAGGCCAACATATCCATCCAGGAAGGGCATTTCGTGGAACTGTTGCCCGAACTCGAAGCGGGCATGATCGATGTCCTGATTGCGCGGATATGGCAGCCACAGGAAATGCCGGGCATCGATCAGATGGCGCTGTTTTCGGAACCTGTTCTTGTCGTTGGCGGGCGCGATCATCCGCTCGGGAACGAGACAGAGCCGACATGGTCAGACGCGGCCGCATTCCCCTGGATCTTGCCACAAACGAACTCTGTCGCACGGCAAGCCATCGACGCCCTTTTCGCGGTGAATGGGCTTGCGCCGCCCAGCAACACGATCGCGTCCTTGTCCATCGCGCTGAACCTGGAGATCCTGCGGGTCATGCCGGCACTGGGTTTCATGCCGAAACGCCTTGCGCAGACCCATGCCGCACGCGGGGAAATGGTGATGCTGCCGCTCAACACGCAAGGCCTGCTATCCGAGGCGCGCTGTTTCTGGCGGCGGGACAAGACCGCCCAGAACGGCACCCTGTCGCTGTTTCTGAAGTGTCTTCAGCAAGCGACGGATGACCTCAAGACCATTCCATTTGGTTAATGTATTATGCCATATTTGGCTCTATTTTTAAGCATTTCATAAGCATACCTTAATTAAACACTCGGTTTGGGAGGGCGCGTGTGATGATTTTGACCCGGCTTGCGCCCATGGCTTGCCCATGTCCGTGACGGCAATGACAGCATGCGATGTCCTGGCGGGATTCCGGTCCGGGACCCTGTCACCGGTCGATTACCTTTCGGCCTGCCTGGATCGCATCGCAACAGTAAATCCCAAGATCAACGCCCTTGCCGCGATGGATTCCGCGAACGCCCTTGCAGAGGCGCGATCAGCAACAGTGCGCTGGAGGGCGGGGCAGCCGAAAGGCCCGCTGGACGGCTTGCCCATCGGCGTCAAGGATCTGCAGGACACAAAGGGGATGCTGACCACCCATGGCAGCATTGCTGCACGCGGCAACGTGCCGGACCGGGACCTGCCAATGGTCGCGCGCCTGAGGGCCGCAGGTGCCATAGTCCTGGCCAAGACGAATGTTCCGGAACTGGGCGCAGGCGGCAACAGTCGCAATCCGGTCTGGGGGGCAACCGGCAATCCGTTCGACCCGAACCTGATCGCGGGCGGGTCCTCGGGCGGGTCGGCGGCGGCACTTGCGGCAGAGCTTTTGCCGCTTTGCACAGGCTCGGACACAGGCGGTTCGCTGCGGATACCGGCAGCCTTGTGCGGGATCGTCGGATATCGCCCATCCGTGGATGTGATTGCGCATCCGACACGACCGCTTGGCTGGTCCGGGATTTCGGTGCTGGGACCGATGGCGCGCACGATGGATGACCTGATCCTGATGCTGGGGATCTGCCAGGGGCATGATCCCGACGACCCCTTGTCGATTGCCGCCGTGCCCGACCGGTTCACGGCACTGCCCGACATCGACCTCAGGGATATGCGGGTAGGCTACAGCGCGGATTTCGGCGGCGCCGCCGTCGACCCCGAGATCCGAAAGACCTTCCTCGCGCGGATCGCCCAGATTTCCCCGCATGTGCGGGACTGCCGCCCGGCGGATCTGGCCCTGGGCGACATGGATCGCTGCTTTGACATCCTGCGCGCGGAAAGCTTTGTCTCAGCCTTTGGTGCCGCGCTGGACAAGACGCCCGAGGCCTTTGGCCAACATATCGCGACCAATGTCGCCCTTGCGCGCCGCATGACGCTGGCCGATCGGGCCTGGGCCCATGGTGAACAGACGCGCATCCTGCGTCGCTTCAATGCCGTCATGCGGGATTTCGACATCATACTGTTGCCGACGGCCCCGGTTTCCCCTTTCCCCTGGACGCAGTCACATGCACAGGTCATCGACGGCCAGGAAATGGACATCTACTACCGCTGGCTTGCGCTGGCCTATCGCGGCTCGTTGTCCGGGGGGCCCGCGATCACCCTGCCCTGCGGACGGGATTCCAGCGGGTTGCCCTTCGGAATGCAGATGCTGGGCGCGGTGCGGGGGGATGAGGCCCTGCTGGCCAGCGCGCGCGCCTTCGAAACACTCTTCGCGCAATCGGAGGCGACCGCCCGGCCAAGACCGGATCTTGCGGCGACGGCCCCGTCCCGGATCGATCTGCGTTCGATCGTGACGCATCCGCCACTGCCGACGGACGGCAAGGATGCCGCCATGCAACCCCTACGGACGGCGGTATAGACGATGTATTATGTCCCCGTTGTCTTTGTCATCCTGCTGATCTCGGGCACGGCCTTTGCCTATCTGATGGGGGCCGTGTCGATCTTGACATTCATCGCAACCGACAAGGCGCAATTCCTGTCGGTCCTTCCGCAACGGATCTTTGCGCAGCTTGACGTATTCGCCTTCATGGCGATGCCGATGTTCATCCTGACCGCCGAAATCATGAGCCGGGCCGGCGTCACGCGCAGCCTGATCGACTTTGCGATGTCCATCGTGGGACGGTTCAAGGGCGGGTTGGGGCATGTGAACATCCTCACAAGCGTGTTCTTCGCCGGCATCTCGGGATCCGCCGTTGCAGATAGCGCGGCCCTGTCGCGCACCTTCGTGCCGGAAATGACCGCGCGCGGATACGACCGCTATTATGCCGGTGCGATCACCGCCGCATCGTCGATGATCGGCCCGATCATCCCGCCCTCGATCATCATGATCATCTACGGCGGGCTGACCGGTACATCGGTTGCGGCCCTGTTCATCGCGGGCGTGATCCCGGGGCTGATCCTGGCGATCAGCCTGATGGCCCTGAACGCAGGCCTTGCCGTCGCACAGGACCATCCCGGGGGCAGATCCGAGTCTCTGCCGCGTTTTCTGCCCAGCCTTCTGAACGCGGCGCCGGCCCTGTGTCTTCCCGTCATCATCCTTGGGTCACTTGTGTTCGGGCTGGCCACACCGACCGAGGGATCGGCCATCGCCGTGCTTTTCGCGCTTGCGGCGGGGCAGTTCTACAAGGGGCTGGACTGGGGCATGATTTTCGACGCGGTCGAAGCGACCGCGAAGATGACGGGTACGATCTTCATCATCCTCGCCGCGATCTCGGTGCTGGGGTACCTTGCCGGGCAACTGGGTTGGTCGCAGGCCTTGGCGGGCTGGGTCGACAGCTTTGGCCTCACCGGGACGAAATACCTGTTCTTTCTGATGGCGGTCTTCCTGATCGCGGGCATGTTCATGGACACGCCCGTGGCGCTGACCTTGCTGATCCCGCTGTTTGCCCCGCAAGCGCTGGAGCAGGGGATCAGCCCCATCCACCTGGGCATCGTGCTGTGCTTCAACCTCTGCGTGGGTCTGATCACGCCGCCCTTGGGCAAATGCCTGGTCGTCGTCGCGGCGCTGACCAATCTGAATTACTGGCGGCTGGCCTATACGGCGCTGCCCTTCATCGCCGTGCAGGTTCTTGTGTTGCTGGCGCTGGTCTACTGGCCAAGCCTCAGCCTCGCATTGCCACGCCTGTTCGGCTTTTCCGTGAACTGACGACGAACTGGGAACTGGGAGGTACCTCATGAAACTCAAGGCACTCACATTGGCCGCACTGCTGGCCATGTCCACCACGGCCACGGCCGAGGTCAAGATCGCGCTGGATGGCAAACCCGACATGGAGCAATCGGGATCCTACAACTGGGCCTTTGCTTTCGGCAACGCACTCAAAGCCGGCGGGATGGAGCCGCGCGAAATGCCTGCGGGCTCTGTCGGAAACGAGGCCGAGAAATTCGACCAGGTTTCGACCGGCCTGTTGGAGGTGTCGTTGTCGGACGTGCGCTCAGTCGCGCAGGTCGATCCCTTCATCTACGGCGTACGCCTGCCCTATATCTTCGATGACGCCGCCCACATGGATCGGGCGATTGCCGCAGGACAGGTGTTCGACCGCCTGAACAAGAGCCTTGCGGCACAGGACGTGCGGGTGGCCGCCCTTGTGCCGATCGGCCCGTCCTCGGGGATCATCACCACCACGCAGGCGGTGCGCAGCCCTGCCGACATGTCCAGCCTGCGGATGCGGGCGCTGGATGATGCCCAGATCGCGATGTACCAGGCCTGGGGGTCCAGCGGCACGATCGTGCCGTGGGGCGAAGTACCTGCCGGCTTGCAGACCGGTGTGATCGATGGCTACCTGAACTCGCCTTTCGTGCCGGTGATGTTCGGCCAGACCGATTTCGTGCGCAATTTTTCCGACGCGGGCGTGATCATTCCGATGCGGGCCGTGATCATGTCAAAGGCATGGTATGACGGGCTGAGCGACGCCGAGCGCGCGACCGTGGATGCCGCCGTTGTCGCGGCGGATGCGGCCAACCGCGACTGGCTGGCCAAAGCCTCGGAATCCGGTCTGACCGCGCTTGAGGAAAAGGGCGTGACGGTCCAGCGCCTGAGCGCAGAGGAACGCGCCGTCTTTCGTGCGGCATCCAAGGCCGTCTACGAATCCGACCTGATGCCCAGCGCCGACGTCAAGATCTGGACCGATCTGTCCGACGCCAATCGCTAAGCCGGAACGGCGGGCCGTCACCCGGCCCGCCCATCCCATTCGAGCGGAGATACATGATGCGCAGGATGATCATCGGCCTCAGCAATGGTGTTCACCAGGCTGTGCGCCGCATCGCGGTCCTTGCGGTTTGCCTGATGTTCTGCACGGTGATGATCCAGATCATAGCGCGTTACGTGTTCTTCGCGCCTCCTGTCTGGACCGAGGATGTTGCCCGATACGCAATGGTCTGGACCGGGCTTCTGGGGGCAACCCTGTCTTTCAAGACCCGCGCGGACGCGGTCCTGATGGAGAGCGTGTTTCCCGCGCGCCCGCATGTCCTTGGGCATCTGTCCGAGGCGATCCAAAGCGCGGCGGTTCTGACATTCGTGCTGCCGGTGGTCTATTTCTGCTTCATGGGCCTGAAGGGCGGTTTGGCCAAAGGCTACCTTGGACGCCAGTCCGGGCTGACGGCCGACACGCTTGGGATACCGATGGTCTGGATATCGGTCTCGGTGCCATTGTCGATGATCATCATCCTGCTGCACCTTGCCGCACGCTGGGCCGAAGGCACCACAAACGACGAAGGCCCGGCGCAACTGGATTGAGGTTTGGCAGCTGCGATCCCGAACAGGGATATTCGGGGCAAGACCAGGCGGACGGTCACGCCCCTGCAGGACCCTCAAGCAGGATGACTGAACAGGCAGCCTCGTCAAAGCCGATGACGCCACCACCGTTTTCCGCCAGGGCGATGCGCGCCTTTTCCGCCTGACGGTCGCCTGCCTCGTGGCGCAGTTGCAACGTCAATTCGTGGATCATGGACAGACCCGTGGCGCCGACGGGGTGACCCTTGGACACAAGTCCGCCGGAAAGGTTGATGGGCAGGCGGCCACCCAGCGCCGTTGCGCCCGATTCCATCAGCGCGCCGCCCTTGCCATCTTCACAGAAGCCCAGCATCTCGGCCTGGAAGATCTCGCAGAAGGACGTGGCGTCATGCACCTCGGCAAGGTCCACATCGGCGGGTGTCAGGCCCGCGGCCGCATAGGCTTTTTGCGCGGCGACACGGGACAGGCCAGGCTCTTCCGGGGCGCGATACTTGCCGCCCGTCAGGACCGAGGCGCGGACCTTGACCGCGCGGGCCTGCACATCGGCGGGCTGGGCGCGCAGGAAATCCCCGGAACACAGGATCGCCGCCGCGGCACCATCCCCGATGGGCGCGCACATGGACCGAGTGAGCGGGTAGGAAATCGGCCGATCCTCCAGCACATCATCCACCGCGACCTTGAAACGATACTGCGCCTTGGGGTTCAGCGATCCGTGATTGTGGTTCTTGGACGCGGCGATGGCGATCTGGCGCTGCGTCGTCCCATGGCGCTGCATGTGCCAGGCGGCCTGCATCGCATAGGTATCCATGAAGACGGTGCCGCCCCCCGCCTTGGCGTCGAAGGGCTTGCCAGCCTCCTGCCCCCGCGCGGCGTAATAGGCGTGCCATTCCTCGGGATCCAGCTGGTCGATGCCACCGTCAAAGATTTCCTGCGTACGGGCCGCATCCCCGGGAAAGAAGGTCTTTTCCACACCGATGGCCAGCGACACCTCGGCCTGCCCCGACAGGATATCCTTCCATGCACCATGAAAGGCCATAGACGCCGTGGCGCATCCGCCTTCGACATTGATCATGCCGACACGTTCGGGAAACAGCCCCTCGCGCACCAGCGGGGTGAAGCAGACCTGCCCGCGGATGTTGCGCTGCCCGAAGGTGCCCATGCCGCAATTGCCGAACCACCCCATCTCGATATCGGCCCCGGTTTCAAGCCCGGCATCGGCCAACACATCCAGATAGGCCTCTCGGGTGAGGTCCTTGAAGCCGGCATCAGGCCGCTTGCCGAACACGGTGCAGGAAGTGCCGAGGATATAGACGTCACGCATGCCGGGTTTCCTTCCGATCCCGGGTCGATCCCGGGGAATTGGCTCTTTTCATCGATCTTTATGTTTGACAGTCGCCAAACAATCATTTGATTTATGTCATGGAACGATCATCGCTTCAAGGTATCGATCACGCGATTCGGATCATGGCGGGCTTGAGGAAAACAACTGTTTGTTTCTACGACGTCATGGTGAATGGCCATCCGCATCAGGGAGAAGGGATGCAGGAGGGCAAGACAAAGATCAACCAACGATCAGGGAGGACGTTGTAATGAAACCGATTTTCAAGGCTATCGCCATCACCGGCGCCATGGCGGGCCTGCTGGCTGGAACGGCAGCACAGGTCACGGCACAGGATTATCCGTCGCTGTCATTGCGCCTGGCGCATCCGCTGCCGCAAACTTGGCCAGCCGCGGAATGGGACGGCTGGTGGGCCGAGGAAGTCGCCCGCCGGTCCGGCGGCAAGATCCAGATCGAGGTCTTCTGGGCCGGCCAGATCGGCAGCCTGACCGAGATCAAGTCACTTGTGTCGAACGGCGCTGTCGACCTGGGTGTCTTCGCCCAGGCTGTCCATGCCGAGGAACTGCCGCTGACATCGGTGTCGGCCGGATTGCTCAACCGCGTGTCGGCAAGCCCTGCGGTGGCGGATACGCTGGCAGGCGCGCTATACGCCACCGATCCCGTTCGCGACGAACTGGGGGCCCAGAACCTGCATGTTCTGAAATGGACCGTCCCCTCGACCTATACCTTGCAGTGCAATCGTCCGATCAACAGCACGGCCGACCTGGCCGGGCTGCGGGTGCGCGCGGTGGGCGGGGCCTATGTTCCGATCTGGATGGAAACGCTGGGCATGGTGCCGACCCGCGTGCAGGCGACCGAGATCCGCGAAGGCCTGACGCGCGGCACGCTTGACTGCAACTTCGGTCCGATCGAATGGGCGACCTTCTCGGGGTTCGAAACCGCAGCGCCCTACTGGTCCGACATCAACACTGGCAGCTTCACCACCTTCCAGCTTTATGTCGCGAAATCCGCCTGGGACGCCTTCCCGCAGGAGGTGCGTGACCTGATGACCGAAGTCGCCCAAGAGGCGATGGCCAAGGACCAGGCGGCACTTGAAGACGCGGCGGCCAAGGCCGTCGAGGCATACAAGGCAGCAGGCGGTCAGATCGTGAACCTGTCGGACATGGATGCGCTGGTGGCGAAATCCCCCGACATGATCAGCATCTGGGAACAGCGCATGACCGAAGCCGGGATGGCGGACAAGATCGCCCCCCTTGTCGGACCGATGCGCGAGGCGCAAAAATCCTTCCAGAACTGACGCGTTGACATGTCATCGGGCGGCCATTCCAAATGGCCGCCCGTGCCACGCCGCCCAACAGGAGGGATCATGCTGATTGAAAGACTGGCCAGTGCCGTCGCCGCGATTGCCCTGGCCGTGGTCATGCTCGTCGGGGTGACCGATATCGTCGCGGGCGAAGTGCTTGGCGTCTTTCTGGCCTTCAAGGTCGACATGTCGGGCACGCTGACGGCTGCCGCCATCTTCCTGGCATGGCCGCTGGTTCAATCACGCAATGAACATATAAATGTTGACCTTTTTTCTGGAATATTTCCGCGCTGGAGTGTCATCCCGCGCGCGATAATTGCAAAACTGGCAGGCTTTGTCTTTTTCGCGCTGATCGCGCGCGGCACATGGAAGGTGGCGCTCGACAGTCTTGCGATCCGCGAGAAATCGGCCGCGACCCTTGGCTATCCGATATGGCCCGCGAAACTGGCCTGCGCCATCGGCGCAAGCCTGGTGCTGCTGGTCCTCACCATCCAGATCGGGCGGCTGATCCTCGGGATGTGGCGCGGCCGGAACGGGCGTATCTGATGGGCGGGCTCGAGACAGGTCTGATCGCCTTCGCGGCGCTTCTGGGATTGCTGGCGATGGGTGTCCCCGTGGCCTTTGCCCTGGGGGTTGTTGCGGCTGCGGGGATGTATCTGACGGTCGGGTCCACCTTCCTGTTCACGACGTTTCAGACCACGCCCTATACGCTGACCAGCGACTATACATTCGTGGTCGTGCCGATGTTCGTGCTGATGGGCGGGATCGCCGGGCGTGCGGGCATCATCAGCGATCTCTATACCGCCGCGCATTACATGCTGGACCGCATCAAGGGCAGCCTGCTGATGGCGACGATCATCGCGCAGGCAGGTTTTGCCGCAGCTTCGGGGTCGACCGTCGTTGCCTCCAGCGTCTTCACCCGGATGGCCCTGCCGGAAATGCTGCGCTTTGGCTACAACGGCGGCATCGCCGGGGGCTGCATCGCGGCGGCGGGCACGCTGGCCGGGCTGATCCCGCCATCCATCGCAATGGTGCTATATGCGATGCTGACCACGCAGCCGGTGGGCGAGCTGCTGATCGCCGGCATCATTCCCGGCGTGCTGACAGCGGGGGCCTACATGATCGGCGTCCGGGTGATGCTGATCTTTCGTCCGGAATGGGCGCCGCCTTCGAAGATGACGATCACCTGGGGGATGCGGGGCCGGGCGATGGCCAAGGTCTGGAGCGTCCTTCTGCTGATGACGTTGGTCATGGGGGGCATCTATGCAGGATATTACCCGCCTTCCGCCGCCGGGGCCGTAGGCGCGGCAGGCGCACTGGTGATCGCGCTTTCGATGCGCCGGATCGGCGGGCGCGACATCTGGGAGGCGCTACTCGAGGCGGCGCGCATATCGGCCATGATCTTTGCCATCGTGATCGCGGGGCTGATCTTCAGCCGCTTCCTGCTGATCAGCGGCTTCATCGGCGAGGTGCGCGGCTTTGTGATCGCAAGCGACCTGGGCGTGACGGGTTTCCTGCTCATCACCATCGCGATCTTTCTCGTGCTGGGGATGTTCATCGACTCTGTCTCGCTGCTGGTGATCGCGGTGCCGTTTCTTTATCCCATCGCGCAGGCGTTGCAGATCGACCCGATCTGGTTTGCCGTGATCATCATCAAGCTGATCGAGATTGCCGCCATCACGCCGCCCGTGGGCCTGAACCTTTATGCGGTTCTGGCGGCGGCCAACGGCGCGCTGAAACCGGGCGAGCTGTTTCGCGGGATCACGCCTTTCATCGCGATCGAATTCGTGGTGCTTGGCTTGCTGATCGCCTTTCCGGCGCTGGTCACCTGGCTGCCGACGACAATGTAGGAAGGATGACGACATGACCGAATTGCTGGATCAGCCCTTCGTGAACATCAGCGACATGCTGGCCCAACACGGACGATTCAAGGCAAGGCGCATGGCGGTGGTCTGTGGCGATGTCAGCCGCACATGGGGCGATTTCGACGCGGGCATCAGCCGCATCGCACATGCGCTGATCGCGGATGGATTGCAGCGCGGCGACCGCGTGGCGGTGCTGATGGACAATTCCGTCGAGATGCTGGAAGTGGTCTTTGGCGTGATCCGCGCGGGCGGCTGCGCCGTGCCGCTGTCGGGCTTGCTGACCAGCGCGCAGATGGCCGGGCTGATCGCGGACAGCCGCGCAACCCGCGCCTTTGCCAGTGCAGGTTTCCGGGACCGGCTGGACGGTGTACGCGCCGATCTGGGGCAGGTCAGCCGCTGGATCGCATTCGGCTTTTCAGGCGCGGACTGGATCCCGCTTGAGGATTTCGTCGTGGGCCATCCCGCCACGGTGCCCAGCATACGCCACCGTCCGGGGGATGATTTCAACATCATCTATTCATCCGGCACCACGGGCCTGCCCAAGGGGATCGTGCAGACACATGCCGCGCGGCTGCACTTTGCGTTTTCCAACGCGATCGAACTGGGCATCACATCGGATGCGCGCACGCTGACCACGACCTCGCTTTATTCCAACGGCACATGGATCGTGATGCTGCCCACGCTTTTCGCGGGCGGCACGCTGCATGTGATGCCCGCCTTCGATCCGGCAGGCTTTCTGCAGACAGTCAAGGCGCGGCAGATCACCCACAGCTTCATGGTGCCGGCGCAATTCATCATGATCCTGGATCATCCGGCCCTGGCCGGGGCGAATACATCATCCTTGCAGCGTGTGCTCTGTGCCGGATCACCCTTGCGGCGTGATGTGAAGAAAAAGGTTCTCGAACGTCTGACACCGGGCCTGTGCGAGCTGTACGGCTTTTCCGAAGGCTTCGCCGCGATCCTCAAACCTGGCGAGCCGGACGACAAGTTCGCCACTGTCGGCACGCCCGTGATGGGTTTCGACATGCGGGTGATCGATGCGGAGGGGCGCGAATGCCGGCCCGGTCAACCCGGCGAGATCGTGGGTTATGGCGCGGGCATGCTGCGCGAGTACAACGACCAGCCCGACCTGACCGAGGCGCTGATCTGGCACGACGCACATGGGCGGACATTCATCCGGTCCGGTGATGTGGGAGTGCTGGACGAGGATGGCTATCTGACCATCATCGACCGCAAGAAGGACATGATCATCTCGGGTGGGTTCAATGTCTTTCCTACGGATGTCGAGGCGGTCGTGGGTCAGCACCCGTCCGTGGCCGATGTCTGCGTGATCGGCGTGCCGCATGAAAAATGGGGCGAGACATGTCTGGCCCTGGTGATCCCGCGTGGAGATGCGGACCCCGCCGCGATCATGGATTGGGCAAATGAGCGGCTAGCAAAATACCAGCGCCTGCATGCCGTGGAGCTGCGCGAGGAATTTCCCCGCAACGCCCTGGGCAAAGTTCTCAAACGGCTGCTGCGCGATCCCTATTGGTCGGAGACCAGGATCTGAACATCGCCGGACAGGCCGCCGACAGGTCGAGGTTGCGGTGATCCGTCCTCAGGCGTCGCGCGGCATTGTGGTGTCGAGCGAGGCGCGCCCCGCCTGGCGCGCGCGCCATGCGGCCAGGTTCGGTCTGCTGCCCAGCCAGTCCCGGTCCGGGAAACGGAACGCCGCATAATCCAGCGCCGTGGCCGTGGCGATGGAGGCCATGTCCGGCCCCTCGGCCATGTCGCGGGGGGGGGCCGCCTCAAGCTGATCGAAGGCCGCATTGACGGTGCGGAACCGCTTTTGCCCAATGACCATGTTGTCGAAGTCCGGCGCGGACTTGCGGGTGATGATGATGGCCGCCATGACATCGATCGCGCCAAGTGCCGCGCCGGCCTGCCGCAACATCGCCGCCAGCCCCTGCTTGGGGAACAAGGGTGGCTCAGGCGCCAGTTGATCCAGCCAATTCAGCACCATCGCGCTTTCGGAAATACCGGTTCCGTCTTCGGTGATCAGGGCAGGCACCCGTTCGTGGACATTGCCACCCACGAATGCGGGATCACCACCCCATGGATCGGTCACGCGCACCTCGACCCTGTCGGCAAGGCCCTTTTCGATCACCGTGATACGCGCCAGACGGGCAAAGGGCGAGGTCAGGTTGGTGAACAGGATCATGCGTGTCTCCGTAAATTGCCCAGCATCATCGCCGGTTGCCATCGCATCAGCATCGGAAAGCTTGTCACCAGAAGCAAGCCCACAAGTTGCAAGCTGACATGGGGGATTACGCCCCGCCAGATCCGGGTGGCCCCGACCATCGCAGAAGCGGAAACCGCGGGGCGAACGTCGCAAGGTTCCTGCGCCGCGGCGCCACGCAAATCCTGTTCGGATCGCATATTCCCGACGCTTTGCGCCATGCGCACTGAACCCCGGGTTGACCCGTTTTCGGCATAAGGCACGCCCTCCCGGACGCGGCATTACTGGACAATGCGGAAAGCTGATGCAATAGTCAAGCAAACGATTGCTTGGTGAATTGACTGTTGCTAGTAAGACGGCGCGAAACACACTAGATGCAACCAAAAAGTGAATCGCGCCAGGCATGACCGGGAGGAGCCCTTGAACAACCCGTTGAAATCGGCGACGGCGTATTACGATCCGACGCTTCCACAAGTGGTCAGGAACCCCTACCCCTCGCTTCTGGCGCTGCAACGTCACGATCCGGCCCATTGGAGTCCCAAGCTGAAAGCCTGGGTCCTGACACGCTATGACGATGTCAAGGTGGCCCTCACCTCGACCGAGATGTCGGTCGACCGGATCAAGCCCTTCTATGAGAACCTGCCTGCGGCAGAGAAAAGCGTTCTATCCGAACTGATGCGCTATCTGACGCTGTGGCTGGTGTTCCGTGATCCGCCCGAACATACCCGGCTGCGCCAGTTGATGAGCCGCGCCTTCACCATGCGCGCGGTCGAAGTGCTGCGCCCCGGCGTGGAAAATATCTGCGACATGCTGACGGATCGGCTGCCGCGCGGGCAAGCTTTCGATTTCGTCAACGATTTCGCCATGCAACTGCCCGCGATGGTCATCATGGACCTGCTTGGCGTGCCGCGGGACCACATGTTCCACCTGAAATCCTGTTCCGACCGGATGCAGCTGTTCATCGGATCGGCGCGCAATGCACCCGACAAGTATGAACGCGCAGCCGAAGGCGCGCAGGAGATGGCAGCCCTGTTCCGGGGTCTGATCGCAGAGCGCAGGGCCGAACCGCGCGATGACCTTATCTCGGCCTTCATCGCCGCGCGCGAAGCCGATGACGCCATGACCGAGGATGAACTGGTCGCCGCCTGCATGCTGGTCATGTTCGGTGGGCATGAAACGTCCGCGAACCTTCTGGCCGGGGGCATGGCCAAGTTCATCGCCCATCCCGAAGCGGCACGGTTGCTGGCTGACAAGCCCGAGCTTGCGAAATCCGCGGTCGAGGAATGCCTGCGGCTGGATGGCCCGTCCGGGTCCATGGCGCGGCTGGTGGCGACAGAGCATCGGCTGCATGACAAGACCCTGCGCCCGGGCGAGCGTGTCTTTGCCATGATCAACATCGCCAACCAGGACCCCGATGTGTTCGTTCGGCCTGATGAATTCGACATCACCCGCAAGCCGAACCGGCACCTGACATTCGGATATGGTCCGCATTTCTGCATGGGTGCGGCCCTGGCGCGGCTGGAGGCCGAGGTGACCTTTCCCCGGCTGGTTCAGCGACTGCCGACACTGAAGCTGGCGCAGGAACCTATCGAATGGCATGCAACCATCATCATGCGCGGTCCGCGCGTCATGCCGGTGGAATTGCACTGACGCGCATCATCCTTGCGGATAACGTTCCGCAACAGCAAAGGATAGGAACACCATGGCAGAGACAGTCATCGCTGGCGGCATCCGCAGTGCGCTGGGGGCATTCGACGGGTCCCTCAGCGGGATCGAGATGACCGACCTGGCGGCGACTGTGGCCGCCGGCTGTATCGCGCGGGCAGGCATCAACGGCGCCGACCTGGATCACATCGTGCTGGCGTCCACCGTGCCATCGGGGCGCGACAGCCTGTTCGGCGCGCGCGTCGTCGGGATCAAGGCCGGGTTGCCGGAATCCTCCGGGGCGCTGGCGGTGGTGCGGGCCTGCGCCTCGGGTCTGCAAGCGATCCTGTCGGCAGCGCAACAGGTGGACAGCGGCCATTCGCGTCTGGCGATCGCGGGCGGTGCCGAAAGCTATTCCCGTGTGCCGCACGCCGTCACCACCCTGCGCGGCGGGGTCAAGCGGGGGCCTGCCGTGATGGAGGACATGCTGGACTGGGCCTATCGCTGCCCTTTCAGCCAGGAATACATGGGCGAGACAGCCGAAAACCTGGCCGAAGATTACGCACTGACCCGCGCCGCAATGGACGACTGGGGCGCGATGAGCCAGAGCCGCGCCCTTGCGGCGCAGGCCTCGGGCTTTCTGGCGCGGCAGATCATGGGCGTTGATGTGGCCGACCCCAAGGCGGGCAAGGGTGCCATGCGGATCTTCGATACCGATGAATGCGTGCGCGCCGATGCCACGCCGGAAAAACTGGCCCGCCTGCGTCCGGCCTTCCGCGCGGGGGGCAAGGTCACGGCGGGCAATGCCTCGACCGTGAATGATGCCGCGGCTTTCGTTCTGGTGGGCGACCGTGCCACGCTGGAGGGCAAGGGCATTGCACCGCGCGCCCGTATCGTCGACTGGACCGTCGTGGGGGTGCCGCCCCGCATCATGGGCCATGGCCCGGTGCCCGCGATCCGCGCATTGCTGGACAAGCAGGGCCTGCGGATGGCCGATATCGACTATGTCGAGATCAACGAGGCCTTCGCCGCCGTGAACATCCATGCCGAGGCGCAGCTTGGCATCCCGCGCGAGATCCACAACCTTTACGGTGGGGGCATCAGCCTTGGTCATCCGCCCGGCGTCACCGGTGTGCGGATGTGCCTGACCGCGATGCAGCACCTTGAGGATACAGGCGGACGCCGCGCGATCCTGTCGATGTGCCTGGGTGCCGGTCAAGGCATGGCCATGCTGATCGAGAGGGCATGATGCAGACGCTCTACGAAGCTTTGGCGCAGATCGTCGCAGCTTACGGAGAGCGGCCATTTCTGTGCGTGCCCCCGCGCGCCGGCCGGCCCTACCTGCCGCAAGGGACCGAGATCAGCTTTGCCGGGATGCTGGGCGCGGTGGACACTTTGGCCGATGCATGGGCAAAGGCTGGCTGGGGGCCGGGGCATCGCGTGGCGCTGGCGCTGGACAATCATCCCGCCCATGTGATGCATTTCCTGGCGCTGAACCAGCTTGGCGTGTCCCAGGTCCCCGTCAATCCCTACTACCTGCACCACGAGATGGCGTATCTGCTGGACCATTCCGCCGTGAACATCGCCATCAGCCTGCCGTGGAACCGGGCCAAGATCTCGGATGTGTCGGATATTCCCGTGATGGTCTGGAGCGATGACAGCATACCGGCGGAATTCACACCTCCGCCCGCGCCACGGCCCGCGCAGGATGGACAGCCCGGCCTGAACACCGAAATCGCGCTGATCTATACCTCCGGGACAACCTCGCGCCCCAAGGGGGCGATCATCGACAATGACTATGCCTTTGCGGTCGGGCGGATGTATGCGGGACATGGCGGTGCGCTGACGGTGCGCGACGGGGTTGAACGGATCTTCATTCCCCTGCCCTATTTCCACGTCAACGCCGGGATCAACACGATCGCGATGGCGCTTCTCAAAGGCGTCTGCCTGATCGTCCCGGACAGGTTCCACGCCGAGACATGGTGGGACGATCTGGCGGCAAGCCGCGCCACGGCGATGCATTATCTGGGGATCATCCCGCCTGTCCTGATGAAGGCGCCACCACGTCCACAGGACAGGACTCATGGTTTGCGCTATGGCCTTGGCGCGGGGCTTGACCCTGCGATCCACCGCGCTTTCGAGGAACGGTTCAACCTGCCCATGGTCGAGGTCTGGGGCATGACCGAGACGGGGCGCTTTCTGGCCGATTGCCATGAGCCGCGCCAGATCGACACCCGCGCCTTTGGCCGCCCGCTGCCTGAACATCTGCTGGCCAGGGTGGTGGACGATGCGGGGCGCGAGGTGCAGCGCGGCACGCCAGGCGAGCTGGTCGTGCGCGCGCCCGGCCCCGATCCGCGCCAAGGCTTCTTCAAGGGCTATCTCAAGAACGATCAGGCGACCGAAGAGGCCTGGCGCGATGGCTGGTTTCACACCGGCGATGTGGTGACACAGGCCGAAGACGGGATGCTGATGTTCGTCGAACGCGCCAAGAACATCATCCGTCGCTCGGGCGAGAACATCTCGGCCGCCGAGGTCGAGAATGCGCTGATCGACTGCCCGGCCGTTGGGGCTGTCGCGGTGATCGCGGTGCCGGACGCCATGCGCGATGAAGAGGTTTTCGCCGCCATCGTGCCCGCCCCCGGACATGCGCCGGGACAGGCGACAGCCATGGCCGCTCTGGACTTCGCCCGAGACCGTCTGGCCCATTACAAGTTGCCGGGCTGGATCGTGTTCCGCGACAGCCTGCCTGTGACCGGCACGCAGAAAGTGCAGAAACACCGCCTTTACCCTGACGGGGCCGATCCCTGCGCCGATCCGGCCGCAATGGATCTGCGCCACGCAAAGGCGACCATCAGAAAGGCAAGAGCATGAGCGGACCCGATACCGGCAGGGTCGAGGTGACCCGGGATGGCGCGATCGCAGTGATCCGGTTTTCCAACCCACCCGAAGGGTTCATGGACGAGGGTACCGAAGCCGGGCTGACCGCCGCGCTCGATCAGACCGAAGCTGACAGCAGCGTCCGTGCGGTGATCCTGACCGGCGGGCAGGAGGGCGTCTTCATCCGCCACTACGATGTCCGCATCCTTGAGGAACGCGCGCGCAAGATGGCGGCGCGCGGGATGGTCTTCACCCCTGACAGGCCCGTGCCGGAACCGGCGCTGCATCGCGCCATGCGCCGGATCGAGGACAGCGCGAAACCCCATATCGCGGCGATCAACGGGGCAACGATGGGCGGCGGGTTCGAACTGGCCCTGGCCTGCGACATCCGCCTTGCGCAGGCGGGGGACTATCCCATCGGCCTGCCAGAGGTGAACCTTGGCATCCTGCCGGGGGCCGGCGGCACACAACGCCTGCCGCTGCTGGCCGGGCAGGCGCGCGCGCTTGAATACTGTCTGACGGGTCGGACCTTTGCACCGGACGAGGCCGCGGCGGCCGGGCTGGTCAATGCCTGTGTCACCGGTCCCGTTCTGGATCACGCGCTGGCGATGGCCCGCCGGATGATCGCCAACCCGCCGCTGGCGCTGGCGCATATCAAGCGGCTGATCCGTAGCGCCAGTCCCGATCCGGACCGGATGGCACTTGAGCGTACGTTGTTTTGCGACCTCATGGTGCAGGACGAGGCGATCGAGATCATGGCCCGGATGAACCGCAACGGCGGCGACATCCGCAATCCCTGATCAGGCAGGACCAGTATGGAACCGGGTCGTGATCAGCACCTTGCCGTCGCGCCCTTCGCGGGCGGCATGGGCCACGGCCTCGGCAGCGCGTTCAATCGGGTAATGCGCATCGACCTTGGCACCGATTCGCCCCTCGCCCAGCCAAGCCACAAGCTGGGCATAGACCTGCTTGATCCGCGCGGGCCCTGCCGTGGCGAACCATGACGCCAGCCAGAAGCCGCGCAGGGTCAACCCGCGAAATACCAGGTCATGCGCGCTGAGGCGCGGGCTTTCGCCGGACAAGAGACCGTAATTGACGACCGTGCCCCGATCCGCCACGGCGGCTGCCAGACGCTCGGTCGCGGCGCCACCGATGGCATCCAGCGCCAGACGCGCCTTTGCGCCATCGGGCAAACAGGGCGCGGGCCCGGTGCCATCGTCCACGATCACGACCTCGGCGCCCAGCGCGCGCAACGCCTGTGCCGCCCCCTCGCGTCGCACCACGCAGGCGATCCGCAGGCCCAGCGCGGCGCCGACCTTGACGACATTCTGCCCGACGGCCGAATTGGCCGCGTTCAGGATCACCCAGTCACCCGCCTGCAGGGGCACGATATCCTCGAGCATCACCAGCGCGGTCGCCGGGTTCGCCTTGAGCATGGCCGCCTGATCCAGATCGACATCGGCGGGCAGCGGCACTACATGGCGCGCCGGCAACGTAACCTGTTCGGTCCAGGTATTGCCTGGCATCGGCATCACGATATCGCCGGGCCTGAGCGTGACATCGGGCCCTGCGGCGCTGATGCGGCCCACCCCCTCGCTTCCGGGCACAAAAGGTGCTGGCGGACGCACGCCATAAAGCCCCTCCAGCATCAGCAGATCAGCCGGATTGATCGTCACGATCATCATGTCCACCGTCACTTCGCCGGGTCCAGGCGCGGCTGGTGCCGATTTTGTCGTGACAGCAAGCTCTGTCAGGCCATTTCCTGTTGCTTCAATGGCGCGGATGGTGTTTTCGCTCATGTCGAACCTGCTTGCGGAAGATAGTTAACAATCGTTCGTTCGTCAGCTATATCGACATGACCCCACCCGCGCAACAACCCCTGTTCCACACAAGAACAAGACAGGCTCGACCATGACAGACCCAGACACAGAGACAACAGCGCCAGGCAACAGGCGCGAGGAATTGCTGGACCGCGCCGGGGAGTTGATGGCCGCGAAGGGCTATGACGGCACGTCAATGCGCGATATCGCCAGCGCCGTCGGCATGTTGCCCGGTTCGCTCTACTACCATTTCGAGTCGAAGGAAGCCCTGTTCCTTGCCCTGCACCAGCGTGTTGTCGCGGTGATGGAGGCGCGCGTCAGCGCGGCCTTGGCTGCGGCGGATGACGGCGATTTCGGCCCCTGGGACCGCCTTGAGGCGGCCGCCACGGCACATCTGGAAGGGTTGATCGAAACCGGCAACCTGGTCGCGATCGTGTCCCCGGAATTCCTGGGAGAGCGTGAGGGGATCAGCGCCCAGATCCGCGTGGAGCGGCGTCGCTACGAGCAGATATTCCGGGATCTGTTCAGTGCCTTGAGCCTGCCGCAGGACGTGGATCGCACGCTGTTGCGGCTGCATCTGTTCGGCGCGCTGAACTGGGCTCCGATCTGGTTCGATACGGCCAGGGGACATGACGCGCGCACCGTGGCCCGCCAGATCATGGGCGTGTTCCGCACGGCCTATGAAGGCAAGGGCGCCTGATTTCAGACCGTTGCGGCGAACCTTGCGGACAGCAGATCCAGATCCACGCGGATTTCGGGACGGATCGCACCATGCCGGGGCGCATCGCGCAGGGTGGTGAACCAGTGATCCGGCGGGGTACGCCCGCGCCGGTTGCCCCGCCAGACCAGACCGCGCAGCACATCCTCGGCCTCGGGGGGCAACCTTTCGGGTATCTCCTGCCCCGTCAGGGTAGCCCACACACCCGTCCAGGCGCGACCGACGGACCAGGGATTATACCCGCCGCCGCCCAGAACCAGGTAACGGTTGGTCAAGGCACCCAGCGACGCGACAACCGACCAGAGCGCCCCATTGGACAAGGTCAAACGTGACTGCGGGTCTTCGGCCAGCGCATCAGCACCGCATTGCAGCACAATCGCGTCGGGGGCGAAACGGGCAACTGCCGGAAGGATCAGCCGATCACGGATCAGCGCCATCTCGGTGTCGTTCAACCCCTTGGGCAGCGGCAGGTTGAACACATTGCCCGCCCCCGCATCCGTCAGCGCGCCGGTGCGTGGCCAGCGGTTCACCTCATGGGTCGACACCAGCAGAACATCGGGATCATCGCGAAAGGCATGATCCACCCCGTCGCAATGGTGCGCGTCGATATCGACATAGGCGATGCGCCGCAGGCCCTGGCGGCGCAGCGACAGGATCGCCAGAACCGGATCGTTGAAATAGCAAAACCCGTTGGCGTGATCCGGCATGCCATGATGCGTGCCACCTGCCGGTGCATAGACGACGCCGGGTCGCGCCAGGATCTCGCCTGCAAGCAGCGCACCGCCTGCCGATGTGGCAGGGCGGCGAAACACCTCGGGAAAGACCGGGTTGGCGTGGGTGCCGATATTGTGGCGCGCGCGGACTTCGGGCGTGACCTGCCCCTCGGATTCGGCCTGTTGGAGGGCCGCGATATAGGCCGGATCATGCCAGAGCGCCAAGGCGGCGGGCTTGGCCCGCGGGCTGGTGACATAGGCGGATGCGTCCAGCCATCCCAGGGCACGGGACAGGTCCATGACCGTGGACACGCGCGGCACACGCAGCGGGTGCCAGTCGCCGTAACTGGACCCTCTGTAAATCTCAGAGCCGATGAAAAGAGGGGGATTCATGTGCGCATGAGGCAGGCCGTTCTGATCAGCCCTTGGCCAGCATCGCCTCGATCTGGCTGGTGATCCGGCCCGACAGCGGCTTGACCGGCGAGCCGAATGTGCCCGCGACACTGCCATCGGGTGCAATCAGGACCTTGTTGAAGTTCCATCCCGGCACGAAACCTTCGGTCCGCGAAAGCCACTGGTAGAATGGGTGCGCCGACGCCCCCTTGACCGAGGTGATCGTGGTCATCGGAAAATCCAGCCCGAAATTGACCTCGCAGAACTCGGCGACTTCGGCATCGGTGGCCAGTTCCTGGCGGAAATCGTTGGACGGCACGGCAAGCACCACAAGGCCACGATCCCTGTAGCGATCATAGAGCGCCTGAAGTTCGTCATACTGCCCGGTATAGCCGCAGCGCGATGCCGTGTTCACCACTAGAACGGGCTGACCGCGCCAATCGTCCAGGGACAAGACACCACCGTCGATGGAATCGAACATGAACGTGCCACGCGCATTCGCGGGGTAGGTCAGGATCACCGAAGCCACGGCCAACAGCATCGTAAGAAGGATGGCAGGGTAGGTTTTCTGCAGAAGGGTCATCAGTTCAGGCTTTCGCGTCGAGGATCAATGGCCACGGCCGGACTCGTCTTCGGCTTGCAGGGACAGATAGGCGATATCGAACTGCTGTCCAGTGACGCGGCACATGATCGGCAGTTTGTCGCAGATCACCCAAACATGCGCCATGCCTTGCCATTGGCGGCACTTCGGCCCCAGATGGCGCAGCAGGACCGAATAACAAGGGAGGGATGCAGAATGCTGGACAGGCTCGAGACGATCGTGGGCCCCGCCAATGTGGTGAAGGGGGCCGATCTGGCAAAATGGTCACGCGACTGGACGGGCGTCTACACATGGACGCCGCTGGCCGTGGTGCGGCCCGGGTCCACCGCCGAGGTGGCCGCAGTGCTACGCCTTGCCAATGACACCGGCACGGCTGTCGTTCCGGTGTCCGGCAATACCGGGCTTGCCGGTGGCACCAAGGCCGAAGGGGCGATCATGCTGTCGCTGGACCGGATGAACCGTATCCGCGAGGTGCGCCCCGAGGCACGGATCGCCATCGTCGAGGCCGGTGTGATCCTGTCCAGCCTGCACGATGCGGCGAATGCCCATGACCTGATCTTTCCACTGACCTTCGGTGCGCGCGGCTCGGCCATGGTCGGCGGCTTCCTGTCGACCAATGCGGGCGGGTCCAACGTGCTGCGCTATGGCAACACCCGCGATCTGTGCCTGGGCCTGGAGGTCGTCCTGCCCAGCGGCGAGGTGATGGACCTGATGAGCGAACTGCACAAGGACAACTCTGGCTACAACCTCAAGCACCTGATGATCGGGGCGGAAGGGACGCTTGGCATCATCACCGCGGCCGTTCTCAAGCTTGCTCCGAAACCGCGCGCCTATGCCACGGCGATGGTTGCGGCTCCTTCGCTGGATCAGGCGCTGGTGCTTCTGAACCGCCTGCGCGAAGCGACGGGTGGCGGGGTCGAGGCCTTCGAATTCATGCCGCGCGCCTATATCGAGGGGCATCTGGAGAAGTTTCCCGGTGCCAAACCCCCGTTCGAGCAGATGCATGACGTCAATATCCTGGTCGAGGTCGGTGCGACAGCGCCACGCGACTGCACCCCCGGCCCGGACGGGCGCGTGCCGGTTTCCGTACACCTGGAGGAAGTCCTGGAGGGCATGTTCGAAGAGGGCATGATCCTTGATGCGGTCGTGGCCCAGTCAGAGGCCCAACGCGCCGAGATGTGGCAACGCCGCGAGGCGGCGGCTGAAATCGCGTTGACGCGGCGACCGATCGTGAACAATGACGTGGCCGTGCCGCTGGACCAGGTCGCCGTGTTCCTGTCGCGCATTCACGACCGGCTGAACGTTCTGGACAAAGGCGCGAAAGAGCTGATCGTCTCGCATCTGGGCGACGGCAACGTGCATTATACCGTCTGGCCGATCTCGCAGGACCCGGACGTGCATGATGCGATCATGGAAGCAGTCGAGGATGTGGTTCTGGAACTTGGCGGCAGCTTTTCGGCCGAACATGGAATTGGCATGTCCAAGCTGCCCTCGATGGCGCGACGCAAGAACAAGGTGGCGCTGGCCGCGATGCGCGCGATCAAGAGGGCGCTTGATCCCAACGGCATCCTGAACCCCGGCAAGGTCTTGCCAGGCTGACACCTGCGCCTCCGGCGGGGATATTTCGGGCAAGAAGAAACGGCGGGCGCTGATCAGCGCCAGTCGAAAAATCCCGGACCTGCCTGCTTGAGCAAGGATTGCGCCATGTCTCGCGCCATGTCGGGCGCGTCGGCAATCGTGCAGCTACGGTCATCGGCGATCTTTTCAGACCCGTCCGGGCGCAGCACCTCGCCACGCAGGCGCAGGGTGGTTCCGTCGAGTTCTGCCAGGCCCGCGATCGGCGTCTCGCAGGACCCGTCCAGCGTGGCGAGGAAGGCGCGTTCGGCAGCCAGACGCTGACCGGTTTCGGTGTGGTGGATCGCCTCGAGCATGGCGGCGGTGTTGGTGTCATCGGCGCGCCGCTCGATCCCGATGGCGCCCTGCGCGACGGCAGGCAGCATGTCATCGGGCGAAATGGCACCACGCGCCACATGGGCCATGCCGAGCCGGTTCAACCCGGCCTGCGCAAGGAAGGTGGCGGCGGCCACGCCATCGGCCAGCTTCTTGAGCCGGGTCTGCACATTGCCCCGGAATTCCACCACTTCCAGATGCGGGAAGGCATTCAGAAGCTGCGCCCGACGGCGCAGCGAGGACGATCCCACGCGCGCCCCTGCGGGCAGATCCTTGAGCGAGGCCACATCCTGCGCGACGAAGGCATCGCGCACGTCCTCGCGCGGCAGATAGGTGTCCAGCAGCAGCCCCGCCGGCTGCAAGACCGGCATGTCCTTCATCGAGTGCACGGCAATGTCGATGGACCCGTCCAGCAGCGCCTCCTCGATCTCGCGGGTGAAGAGGCCCTTGCCCCCGATGTCCTTGAGCGGCCGATCCTGGATCGCGTCGCCCGTGACCTTTATGACCACGATTGCGAAAGCCTCTTCAGGCAGGTCGAAGGCCGCCATGAGGCGCGCGCGCGTCTCATGCGCCTGAGCCAGAGCCAGCGGAGAGCCACGGGTGCCGATCTTCAGCGGTGAGGCGGGTGTGGGGCGTGTCAGAGTCATGAGACAGTTGTTAGTCATGTAAAGCTGACCTGACAAGCACCAGATGCTTGACATCCTTGCGCCCAAAGGGGACGAAACTGTCAACCGAAGGGAACAGATATGACCGATAAAACGATTTTGCGGGCACTTGCCGGGGAAACGCTGCCCACTCCGCCGATCTGGATGATGCGTCAGGCGGGCCGTTACCTGCCGGAATACCGCGCCACGCGGGAAAAGGCCGGGGATTTCCTGTCGCTGTGCTACAACAGCGAACTGGCCGCAGAAGTGACCCTGCAACCGATCCGCCGCTATGGTTTCGATGCGGCAATCCTTTTCGCGGATATCCTGCTGGTGCCGCAGGCGCTTGGGGCGGATCTGTGGTTCGTCACCGGCGAGGGGCCGCGCCTTTCCACGATCACCTCTCAGGCAGGGGTCGATGCGCTCAAACCCGTTGAGGCGATTTACGAGACGCTGAACCCGGTCTACGAGACCGTGCGCATCCTGAGCCGCGAATTGCCGCGCGAGACGACGCTGATCGGTTTTGCCGGCGCGCCGTGGACCGTGGCGACATATATGATCGCAGGGCAAGGCACGAAAGACCAAGGCCCGGCCCATGCGCTGAAGGCCGGGAACAGGCCGGTGTTCGAGGCGCTTCTGGCGCGGATCACGGCGGCCACGATCGAATACCTGTCCGCGCAGATCGACGCGGGCGCCGAGGTCGTCAAGCTTTTCGACAGCTGGGCAGGATCGCTCAAGGGTGCCGATTTCGACGCCTATGCTCTTGAGCCCGCGAAGGAGATCATCGCGGCTCTGAAGGCGCGTCATCCCGGCATCCCGGTCATCGCCTTCCCGCGCGAGGCAGGCGAGAAATACATCGGCTTCGCACGCGCGACAGGCGCCGATTGCGTTGCCGTGGATGATTCGGTCACCGCCGAATGGGTCGCGCAGCATGTGCAGCCCGACAGCTGCGTGCAGGGCAACCTCAAGTCATCGCATATGGTGACAGGTGGCCAGGCCCTGGTGGACGAAACCCGGCGCATCGTGCAGGCACTGAAGAACGGCCCGCATATCTTCAACCTTGGTCATGGAATCACGCCGGATGCGGATCCGGCCAATGTCCAGCTGATGATCGACACGGTGCGCGGGGGCTGACGCCCCCCGCATCACGCGTCGGGATGGGTCAGACCCATTTCGCCAAGGGCGGCAGGCTCATCAGCACGGCATTGGCGTCATGCCCTGTCTCGAGGCCGAATTTCGTCCCCCGGTCGTAGACCAGGTTGTACTCGGCATACAGGCCGCGATGGACAAGTTGGACATCCTTGTCCGCCTCGGTCCAGGGCTGGGTCCGACGTTTTTCGACCAGCGGCAGGTAGGCGGGCAGGAAAGCCCGCCCGATATCCTGGATCAGGCTGAAATCCGCGCCCCAATCGCCGGTATTGTGATCGTCCAGGAAGATGCCCCCGACCCCGCGCGCGCGGCCACGGTGCGGCACGAAGAAATACTCGTCCGCCCATGCCTTGAGGCGCGGGTAGTGCCCTTCGCCGTGCGGGTCCAGATGCGCCTTCTGCACCGCATGGAAATGGTCGGTATCCTCGGCATATTCGATACAGGGGTTCAGGTCGGATCCGCCGCCGAACCACCATGCACCCGGCGTCCAGAACATGCGCGTGTTCATGTGCACCGCCGGGCAATGCGGGTTCTGCATATGCGCCACAAGGCTTATGCCGGAAGCCCAGAAGCGCGGATCATCCGCCATTCCCGGAACACCGCGCGCAGCCATCGCTTTCTGCGCGCGCGCGCCCAGCGTACCGTAGACGGTCGAGATATTGACACCAACCTTCTCGAACACACGGCCGCCGCGCATGACGCTCATCAGGCCGCCACCGGCATCCGATCCATCGTCCGAGGACCGCCGGGTTTGTGTCACCTCGAACCGACCAGCTGGCAGATTTGCCGTGGGGCCTGCGGTCTGGCTATCCTCCAGCGCCTCGAAAGCGGCCACGATATCGTCGCGCAACTGGCGGAACCAACCGGCGGCGGTGTCTTTCTCGGTCTGCATGGCCGTGGCGATGGTCGAGGTCTGGGTCATCAAGGCGTCCTGTCTGGTTTTGGTCTACACTCCCGGAAAACCTAACAGCCGACAAAGCCCAACGCCAGAACCCCGTGATGTCCCCGCCCGCTTCTTCTTGCCGGAAATATCCCGGGGAAGTCCGCAGGACGGGGGCAGCGCCCCCCTGCGACCTGCGGATCAATGCGCGGGCGCGATGACCGGGTCCAGAAGGCCGCGACCGCCATCAACCGTCATGATCTGCCCGGTCATGAAGCTGGAACAATCGGACGCCAGATACTGCACCGCTTCCGCCAGTTCGGAGGGTGGCGCGATACGACCCAAGGGCGTGCGAGCGATGATCTGGTCGCGATAGTCGGGGTTGTCCTTGATCGCGGCCTTCAGGCTGGCCGACATGACGGACCCGAAAGCCACGGCATTGACCCTGATGCGGTGCGGCGCCAATGCCAGCGCCAGCGATCGGGTCATCTGGTCCAGCGCGGCGGTCGAGATGGAATAGCCCATAAGGTCCGGATGGGTCCGCTGCGCCGCAAGGCAGGAGATGTTGACGATCGTACCCGCCGTCTCGACCTCTTCGAGATCCTCGGCCTGCTTGATCATCCGCCGCGCGACCATCTGCGACAGCCTGAGCGAGGTCAGCAGGTTCTGCTCCAGCAGCGTATCGACCGATGTATCCTCGGGGTCGAGAGCGTCGGTCGTCACGATCTGGCGCGCACCGTTCACAAGGATATCGACCCGGTCGAAGGCGTCGATGGTGGCAGACAACAGGTTGGCGATGGTCAGCCGCTCACGCAGGTCACCCGCGAAATAACGGTGGCTGTTGCCATCCTCGTTCGGGCCCAGCTCCTTGCGCAGGCGATCCTCGTCGAGATCCGCAAAGACGACATTGGCGCCCTTGTCCAGGAAATGCCTGCCGATGGCATGGCCGATTCCATAGGCGCCTCCGGTGACGATGGCGGTCTTGCCGCTGATGGAAAAGGACATGTCGGATCTCCGTTGTTCCGGGAAAGCTAGCCGATCTCAGCGTCGCTGGCGAGACCGTGGCGCCGTGGGGCGCGCCGCCGCAAGAATCTTGAACCGGTTGTCACCGGCAAGTTCGCTGACCTCTGCGAAGTGCTGCGCCAGTGCGGTCTCGTAGGGCAAGTGCCGATTGGCGACAAGCCAAAGCCGGCCCTGTGCGGTCAGCATGGCGGCGGCGGCGGCGATAAAGGCGCGGCCAAGGTCGGGATCGGCGGCGCGGCCGGTGTGAAAAGGCGGGTTCATCACCACCGCATCCACAAGGTTGTCGGGACGCCATGTCGTTGCATCCGCCCAGTGAAACCGCGCGCGAGGGTCGGCCAGATTGGCACGGGCACAGTCCAGCGCAACATGATCCGCCTCGACTAGGTCAAGGGTGCGCACCGTGTCGCGCGCCAGGATCCGGGCTGCCAGATAACCCCAGCCCGCCCCCAGATCGACCAGATGTGCGCCCAGCTCTTCCGGCAGGCTGTTCGCCAGCAGGCGCGAGGCCGGATCGATCCCGTCAGCCGAAAACACCCCCTCGGCAGTCACGAAGCCGCCTTCGACAGGCTGCGGCCCCCGCGCATGCCAGTCGGCGGGCATTGGCTGCGCCGCAAACCACAGCATCTTGCCATGGGCCTTGGACAGCACCATCGGCGACAGGCCCTGTGCGCGCAGGTCGCGCAGCATCGATTCGATTCCGTCGGTCTTTTGCCCATCCACGATCAGCAGACCGCCCGTCCCGACAAGATCGGCGGCCTGCGCCAGAAGCGCGCGACCCTGCGCCTTGGCGCGCGGCAAGCAGACCAGCGCCACCGCACAGGATTCTTGGGGCGCGCGTGCACAAGGATAGCCTGCTGCGGCAAAGGCGTCATGATCCGGCTTGAACCCGGTGATCACCGTGACCCTCTCGGTTGGCAGACTGGACAGATCGGTTCCCGCCCTGGGGCCGAATACGGCAATCATGCCGCCATCGGGCAGGGTCAGGTCGCCACCCGCAAGGGCCAGCGACAGGCGCTCGGACAACATATGATTATTCTTTTTCCATGGTGCATTGCAGCGGGTGCTGATGCCGCCGGGCGAAATCCATGACCTGGGTCACCTTGGTTTCCGCAATCTCGTGGCTGAACACGCCAACCACGGCCAGGCCCTTCTTGTGGACAGTCAGCATGATCTCGAAGGCCTGGGCATGTGACATGCCGAAGAACCGTTCCAGCACATGCACGACGAATTCCATCGGCGTATAGTCGTCATTCAGCAAAAGCACCTTGTAAAGCGGCGGACGCTTTGTTTTCGGCCGTGTCTGAAGCACAACCGAGGCATCGCCGTCGCTGTCTTTCTTTTCAGACATCATGATAGGCCGCTGGATCATCTGGCGCTGCTTCGCTTTCGCATTCATGCTGAGTTTTGGCTTTGATGGTTTATATAACCTCAATGGCCCGATAGAAAAGAGGCTGCTCCGGGATCGATGGGCAAGAGATGCAGAATCTGACCACAATCGGCTTTGATGCGGATGACACGCTTTGGCAGAATGAACGGTTCTTCCGGCTGACCCAGGCACGTTTTGCCGACCTCTTGCGCGACCATGCAGAGCCCGAACATCTGATGGAGCGCCTGCTTGCCGCAGAACGCCGCAACCTTGGCCACTACGGCTTCGGCATCAAGGGGTTCGTTCTGTCGATGATCGAAACGGCCATCGAGGTGACCGAGGAACGGGTTCCCGCCAGCGTGATCGGCGAGTTGATCGCCGCCGGACAGGACATGCTGCGTCACCCGATCGAACTGCTGCCCCATGCAAAGGGCGCGATCGAGGCCCTGTCAGGCACCCATCGCGTGATTCTGATCACCAAGGGGGATCTTCTGGACCAGGAGCGGAAGCTGGCGCAGTCGGGGTTGGGCGATCTGTTTCACGGTGTGGAAATCGTCTCGGACAAGACGCGACCGGTCTACGAGGCGATTTTCGCCCGCCATGGCGACGGGGCGGCGCGCGCGATGATGGTGGGCGATTCCATGCGCTCGGATGTGGTGCCGGTGATCGAGGCGGGCGGATGGGGTGTCTTTGTCCCGCATGGTCCGGCCTGGGATCTCGAAAAGGCAGATCCCCCGGCGCAGGCCCCCCGCTTTCATGAACTGGGCACCCTCGCAGAGCTGCCCGAACTGGTGCATGGCATCGGCTGAAAAACCGGCAAATGAGTGCTGAAAGGGGTCTTTTCCCGATTTCGGCATGCGCGCCACAAGGCGCGCAAGGCGGCGCAGGGCGCAAATACAACCATACCGGTTGTTATGCGATCCAACTGTACCACAACATGTTGCGGCCAAAACCTGAAAGCCACACAGCCAAACCAAGAAAGCCTATAGAAATGAACACTTTATTCAGCGCAACTCATGTGGTAACCTGAAAACATAAAAATTGACCGACCGAAACATCGGCGGCGTGAGGCAGAAGGCAGTGACAATGAAGGTTCGGCGCAGGCAGCCGGCCCGATACGGGCTATTTATATTCACGGCACTTTGGTTGATCGTTGTGCTTCCGTTCAGCGTGCGGGCCGCGCCCTATGCCGCGCTGGTGATGGATGCACGCAACGGCGAAGTCCTGCATGCCGAGAATGCCGATACACGGCTGCACCCCGCCTCGCTGACAAAGATGATGACGCTCTATGTCGCCTTCCAGGCGATCGAACGGGGCGAGATCAGCCTTGATACCGTCGTGACAATTCCCGCCGCCGCCGCAGCCGAGCCGCCCAGCAAGCTTGGCTTGCGCCCGGGACAGAAGATCAAGCTGCGGTACCTGATCCGCGCGGCTGCGGTCAAATCCGCGAATGACGCGGCACATGCCATCGGCACCGCCGTCGAAGGGTCCGAGGCCGCCTTTGCCCGCCGCATGAACCGGACGGCCGCCGCCATGGGCATGACCCGCACGACCTTCAAGAACATGCATGGCCTGACGGAAGAAGGGCATATGTCGACGGCCCGCGACATGACGATCCTGGGCCGTCACCTGCTCTATGACTTCCCTGAATATTACAATCTTTTCTCGCGCCGTTCGACGGATGCGGGGATCGCGCAGGTCAACAACACCAATCGCCGCCTGCTGGATGCCTATCGCGGTGCAGACGGGATCAAGACCGGTTACACGCGGGCCGCAGGGTTCAACCTTGTCGCGTCGGCAGAGCGGGGCGACACGCGTATCATCGCCACGGTCTTTGGCGGACGCTCGACCGTATCGCGCAACCAGCGCGTCGCGGAACTGCTGGACCTCGGCTTCAAGAAGGCCCCGTCGCGCGTGGCGCTGCGCAAGCCGGTCAAACCGGATGCCGTCCCGGGTCGCGGCCCCGGCCAGGGCGATGTGGAAACGCAGGTCGCATCCGCTGGCAGCGGCGACACGGGCCGGCCGGCTGCCGGCAAGACGATCCGCCTGGTCACGGCTGTCTCATCCAGCCTGCGCCCCGTCGCACGCCCCGGACAGGACATGCCTGCCCCGGTTCTGGTGGCCCTGAAAGACGATATCTCGCAGGCCTTGAGCGAAGTTGCGGCCCAGACAGCAGCACGCGAAGCCGCCGCCGCGCAGACGGCCCCGGCCGCATCGGAAGTGGCCGTCGCGGTATCGCTGACACCGCCTGCCGCCATTCCGGACCGCCCCGCGGCTACACCTGCGGAAGATCCGGCACCCGAGGTTCTGGCCGAAGTCGAGACCGAGGGCACGGATGAAGAGCTTGCCGCATTGACCGAAGCCGTAGTGACGGCGACGGGCACGCCCAGCGCGGCGCCTGCCGCACCTGTTGCCAACGCGGCCCTGGCTGCGATCAAGCCGCGCGCGCGCCCCGAGGGGCTGGTCGTGCTGGCAAGCCTGCCCGCGGACAGCACCGCCCAAAGCGAGACGCAGGCCACCGAAACCGCGCAAGCCAGCCAGGCCAGCCAGGATCCCGAAGTCGTGACGCGGCTGAGCACATCGGGCGGGCGCCACTGGGGCATCAACGTCGGCCGCTACGGCAACCGCCACGCCGCCGAGAAGATCCTGCTGCAGACAGCCCTGACCGAGATCAACACGCTGGACGGCACCCTTCGCAAGGTCGTGCCGGGTGGCGGCGGGTTCGACGCCAATTTCATGGGAATGACACGGGAAACGGCCGATCTTGCCTGCCGCAGGTTGCAGGCCCGCCAGATCCAGTGCTTCATGATCGGGCCAAGCTGATCACGCCTTGACGGGATCAGGGGGGGCTGTCTGCCCCCCCAACGTCTCACTCTGTTCGACGTCCCCCCCGAGGATATTTGCGGCAAGAAGAAGCGTCTGGCGCCGTTCAGGGTTTGGGATGGTCGTCCCAGTCGTTGTTGAGAATGCGGCGCGCGTCGCCTTCGGGGTCGTCATACTGGTTGCTGCGCACCGTGTAGAGGAAGGCCACAAGGCCCACGCCCCCCAGCAGCAGGGATATCGGGATCAGGTAGGACAGAACTTCCATCGGGTTACTTGAGCCTCAGCGCGTTGAGCGAAACGGTGATCGACGAGAGCGACATCGCCAGCGCCGCCACCAGGGGCGTCGCAAGGCCGATCACGGCCACGGGCACCGCGATGATGTTGTACCATGTGGCGATGCGGAAGTTTTCCTTGATGCGACGGATGGCCGATTGCGCGGTTGTCAGCGCATCGCCAATCGGTTCCAGATCGCTGCCCAACAGGACGATGTCAGAGGCAACACGCGCGGCATCCAGCGCAGACGCCGGCGAGATCGACACATCGGCTGCGGTGAGCGCGGCGGTATCGTTCAAGCCGTCGCCCACCATCAGCACATGGTGCCCCGCAGCCTGCAGGTCCGCGATGCGTGCGGCCTTGTCTGCGGGCAGCGCATCGGCCTGCCATTCGGCAATGCCCAGACGCGTGGCGAGCGCCGCCACGACCGGTTCAGTATCGCCCGAGATCAGGATCACACGCTTTCCTTGCCGCATCAGGTGCTGCACCGCATTGGCGGCGCCGGGTCGCAGGCGGTCGGTAAAGGTAAAGGCGCGCGGGGCGGCATCGCCAATGGCAAGCCAGGCGGTTGTTTCGGCCCCCGGGGTGGCCCCGGTCCATGCGGCGCGGCCCAGCCGCACAGGCTGCCCTTTCCAGATGCCCTGGGTGCCATAACCCGGCACTTCGGTCAGATCCGCAACCTCAGCGGGCGTGATACCTGCCGCACGCGCCGCATTGGCCAGCGAGACCGCAAGCGGGTGCGACGACATCTCGGCTAGGGCCAGGGCGACGGCCGCCTCGCCCTTTTCATGTGCGGCCAGATTGGTCAGTTCGGGCGTACCGGCCGTCAGGGTCCCGGTCTTGTCGAAGACGACCGTATCGACCTGCGCCAGCCGTTCCAGCGCTGTTGCATCCTTGATCAGCATGCCCTTGCGGAACAGCCGCCCCGATGCCGCGGTGGTCACCGCCGGCACTGCCAGACCCAAGGCGCAGGGGCAGGTGATGATCAGCACGGCGGCCGCGATGTTCAGGGCGGTGCGCACATCCCAGGAATAGAAATACCAGCCCAGGAAACTGAGCGCCGACAGGATGTGCACCCCCGGTGCGTAAAGCTTGGCGGCACTATCGGCCAGCGAGGTGTAGCGCGACCGGCCGCTTTCGGCGATGGCCACCAGATCGGCCATGCGATGCAGCGAGGTGTCGCGCCCCACGGCAGTCGCGCGGATGGTGAGCGGACCTGTCAGATTGACCTCGCCGGCCGAAACGGCGCGGCCCGGTTCGGCGAAGACAGGCAGGGTTTCGCCCGTCAGCAGCGAGCGGTCGATCTCGGACCGGCCCTCGGCGATCACGCCATCGACAGGCATCCGCCCACCGGGGCGGACCAGTATCAGATCGCCGATGCGCAGTTCGGACACCGGCAACTGCACCTCGGCCCCGTCGCGCAGCGCGATGGCGCGCGGCACTTCAAGGGCCGACAATTCCTGCGCGGCGGACCGCGCGATGGCGCGGGTCCGGTGATCCAGGTAGCGCCCGGTCAGCAGGAAGAAGACCAGCGCCACGGTCGCGTCGAAATAGGCGTGATGCCCGGAGAGCGCCGTTTCCCAGAGCGATGTGGCCAGCGCCAGCACCAGCGCCAGCACGATGGGCACATCCATGTTCAGGCGCCGCGCGCGCAGCGCCGCCCAGGCGCTTTTGTAGAACGGCACGCCCGAGAAGGCGAGCGTCGGCAAGGCAATCGCCGCCGATATCCAATGGAAGAGATCGCGGGTAGCATCCGTGGCGCCCGACCAGACCGCCACGGACAGCAGCATGACGTTCATCATGGCAAACCCTGCCACGGCCATCCGCATCAACAGGTCGCGACCCGCGCGGTCGTTCTGCGTCACCGACAGGGTCCCGGCGTCCAGCTCGTGCGCCTCATAGCCCGCGCCTTCGAGGACCTTGACCAACTGATCGGGCATGATCGCGGGATCGGCCTCGACCGTGGCGCGGCGCAGGGTCAGGTTGACGCGCGCCGAACGGACACCCGGCACCGCGGCCAGCGCCTTTTCCACCGTCGAGATGCAGGCCGAGCAGTGGATCGTCGGCAGCGACAGCGCGATATGGGCGTCCTTGTGCAGAGCCTGTTCGGCCAGCGCCTGCGCACCCGGGGCGGCGACGCAGGCAGGGCAGGCCGAAATCGAAGGGCGCAGGGCTGCGGTCATGGTCCTGTTTTTCCTCTTAGCGGGTCACATGCAGGACGACGCGCTGGGTGAACTGCGTGCCATCCTCGGCCAGGGCGGACATGCGGATGTTCCAGTTGCCATCCGCCAGCGACACGGGCGCCACATAGGCCGCCCCATCAAAGATGAACTCGGGGCGGATATCGTCTGCGACATGGGTGGCACGGCCGATCACCGCGTCAAGCCCGCCCACGCGCACCGGCTTGCCCTGCGTGTCGGTGATGCTCAGGATCACCTCGCCTTCCGCGGCGTCGGCACGGACGGTCCACCCCAGCGCCTCCTGTGCCGCCTTGCGGGCGTTGAACTCCTGGCTTGCGACATAGGAATTCTTGACCTCGAGGCCAGGGAAGGTGGCAACGGCGGACCAGGCAAGCACGAGGTTGACGCCGATGATCACACCGAATGCCCCCACGAAGATCATCAGGACATGGCGTCCGGTCAGTTGTTTGTCGGCGTTCATTGTACTCTCCCGTTGAAGATCGTGTCCTTGTAGACGCGGACGTCATTGGTCATGTCCTGGACCCAGAGGCGGATATCCACACGACCCTGCGTCGCAGCCGGGGTATCGGGTCCCGCCACCACGTAGACCCGCTGCAGGAATGTGGTGTCGGCAGGCACCATGACAGTGTCACCTTCCACAAATTCCAGCGCAACCGTGAAGGGCTGATCGCCCTCGACCGTGACGCGGAAGGGATGATCCTCGCCCTGCTTGTTCAGCAGGCGCACGTCATAGGTGTTGCGGATCGAGCCGTCGGACAGGACCACGAAGGTGGGGTTGCGGATCGGCGCCACCGTCATCTCGATATCCGAACGCACCAGCAGCGCGACCATCAGCCCCACGCCCACCAGCGACCACAGGCCTGTATAAAGCATAGTGCGCGGGCGCAGCACATGTTTCCAGATCGGCTTGGGCGCATGGCCCGCGCGCTCTGCCGTCTCGTCGGTCAGGGCCATGTAGTCGATCAGGCCGCGCGGCTTGCCGATCTTGTCCATCACGTCGTCACAGGCGTCGATGCAAAGCGCGCAGGTGATGCATTCCAGCTGCTGGCCGTCGCGAATGTCGATCCCCATGGGGCAGACGTTCACGCAGGCCATGCAGTCGATACAATCGCCAAGCTGTTCCGCGCCCTCGCCCTTGCGATGCTTGCCGCGCGGCTCGCCGCGCCAGTCGCGATAGGCGACGGTCAGCGTGTCCTCGTCCATCATCGCGGCCTGGATGCGCGGCCAGGGGCAGGCGTAGATGCAGATCTGTTCGCGCGCGAAACCGCCGAAGAAGAACGTCGTCAGGGTCAGGATCAGCATCGTCGTATAGGCGACGGGATGGGCGTTAAGCGTCACCAGATCGCGCGCCAGCGTGGGCGCATCGGTGAAATAGAAGACCCATGCACCGCCCGTTGCCAGCCCGATCAGGAACCATGAAATCCATTTCGTCAGCCGCAGGCGCGCCTTGCGCAGATCCCATTTTTCCTGCCGATGCAGGCGCAGGCGGGCGTTCCGGTCACCTTCGATCCAGCGCTCGACGAGGATGAAAAGATCGGTCCAGACCGTCTGCGGACAGGCATAGCCGCACCAGACACGGCCCAGCGCCGAGGTGAACAGGAACAGACCCAACCCGGCCATGACCAGAAGGCCCGCGATGAAATAGAACTCATGCGGCCAGATCTCGATCCAGAAAAAGAAGAAGCGGCGGTTGGCCAGATCAACCAGAACGGCTTGATCCGGCAGGTTCGGTCCACGGTCCCAACGCAGCCAGGGCGTGATGTAGTAGATACCCAGTGTGACCGCCATGATCACCCATTTGAGGTTGCGGAAATTACCCGAGACGCGGCGCGGAAAGATCGGCTCGCGCGCGGCGTAAAGGCTTGGCGGGACATCTGGTTCAGTCTGGGACACGGGGGAATCGCTCCGTCACATGCATGTAGGATGGCCCCTTTTCCCAGTCTTGCGGCAGCGCAGCCTTGACCTGCATCAAATTCTGACTCTGCGAGATACCTATTCCGCAAGGTCAAGCGTATCGGCGGGTTGCCTGCCACAGTGGCATGGCGGTCGGGATTACGGATTGCGCAGGCCGGAAATGGACCCGCCGCCCGACCGGACGAACCGATGAGGCGGCGGATCTGATTGCCGGTCAGGGAGGGCCGGCAAAGACAGGATCGCCTGGGCCATCCCGTCCGATCAATTGGTGCCGGCCTTCCAGGAAACGCGCGAACAGGACGGAAGGTCCGGCACCGACCCTTGGGCGCTTGTGACGCCCAAGGGTATCTCTCGGGCGATTACTCGCCGCCGCCCAACTGGTGGACATAGGTCGCGACGGCGCGGATCTCGGCCTCGGACAGACGGTTCGACCAGGACGGCATCACGCCGAAGCGCGAATAGGTCACGGTCTGGGTCAGGGTGTCGTGGCTGCCACCATAGAGCCAGATGGCGTCGGTCAGGTTCGGCGCGCCCTGGGCGCGATCACCCGTGCCGTTTTCCATGTGGCAGGCGGCGCAGTTGTCCTGATAGACGACCGATCCCGCCTCGACCAATGACGCATCCTGCGGCGTGCCCGACAGGGACATCACGTAGTTCACGACCTGGTCGATCTCTTCCTTGGCAAGGATGTCGCCAAAGGCGGGCATCTGCGACCACCGCGCATCCGGGTCCTCTTCATTGCGGATACCGTGGGTGATCGTGGTATGGATCGCCTCGATATCGCCACCCCAGAGCCAGTCATCATCCAGCAGGTTCGGATAGCCCGATGCCGCAACACCAGCCGCACCCGACCCATGGCACTGCGCGCACCAGGTGCGGAACACGGCGGCCCCTGCCGAAGTGGCATAGGTGCGCAGTTCCACATCTTCCGCGATCGCCGTCAGCTCGGCCGAGGCCAGCTGCGTGTTGATCGTGGCATTGGCCGCTTCGGCCGCGTCGATTTCCGCCTGTACGTTGGCGCGGGTGGACCAGCCCAGAAGGCCTGGCGTCGCTGCCTTGATCCCCGGCCAGGCCGGATAGGCAATCGAGTAGAGAACCGCCCAGACAATACAGGCATAGAAGGTCCACAGCCACCAGCGCGGCAATGGGTTGTTGTACTCCTCGATCCCGTCCCAGCTGTGGCCGGTCGTATCCACCTCGGGCTTCTTGGAGTGATTTTGCGGTTGCTTTGCCATGTCCTCACGCCTCCTTGGCGTCACGGGCGCGGGCAGGTGTGTCACCTGCGGCGGCGGGTTTGTCGTCGTGCCGGAACGGGATGTTTGCCACGTCGCTGTAGGTCTTGGTGCTGCCGGGGCGCATCACGAAGATGACCATGCCCACGAAGAACAAGAACAGTGCAAGCAGCATCCAGCTGTCGGCGAATTCGCGCAGAAGGGAATAGGTTTCCATGATCCATTTCCCCCCTTAGCGGCTGGCGTCAGGCGTGAAGGTCGAGAAATCGACCAGCGTGCCCAACATCTGCAGATAGGCGATCAGCGCGTCGGTTTCCGAAATGCCGGGTTGCCCGTCGAAGTTGCGCACCTGCGCACCGGGATAGCGTTCCACCAGCCCGTCCCAGTCACCGTCGGGATCGACCTGCACCGCGAAATCGGCGCGGGCGTTCTCGATCATCTCGTCGGTATAGGGCACGCCAACCATGCGATGGGTGGCCATCAGCTCGCCGATATGCTCGCCGTCGATCAGCCGGTTTTCCAGGAAACCGTACTTGGGCATCACCGATTCCGGCACGACCGATTGCGGATTACGCAGGTGCACCAGGTGCCAGTCGTCCGAGTAGCGTCCGCCGACACGGGCAAGGTCCGGCCCGGTCCGCTTGGACCCCCATTGGAACGGGTGGTCGTACTTGCTTTCGGCGGCCAGCGAATAGTGACCATAGCGTTCGACCTCGTCCCGCATCGGGCGGATCATCTGGCTATGGCACACGTAGCAGCCTTCGCGGATGTAGACATCGCGTCCGGCCAGTTCCAGCGGGGAGTAGGGGCGCACGCCCTCTACATCCTCGATGGTGTTTTCCAGCCAGAACAGAGGTGCGATCTGCACGATCCCGCCCACGGTCACCACAAGGAAGGCGAAGATGGCCAGCAGCGTCACGTTCTTTTCGAGAACGGCGTGTTTGTCGAGAATTGCCATTGGTCCGGCCCTCCTTATTCAGCCGGGACTGCGGAATGCGTGGCCTCAACGGCCGGTGCGCGCTTCACAGTCATCCAGAGGTTGTAGCACATGATGATGGCACCCGTGAGGAACATGACCCCACCCAGACCGCGCACCACATACATCGGGAACTTGGCGGCCACGGTGTCGGCAAAGCTGTTCACCAGGAAACCGTTGGCATCCACTTCGCGCCACATCAGGCCCTCCATGATGCCGGTCACCCACATGGCGGCGGCGTAGAGAATGATGCCGATGGTCGCGAGCCAGAAGTGCCAGCTAACCAGCGAGAGCGAATAGAGCCGCTCACGGTTCCACAGTTTCGGCACCAGGAAGTAGAGCGCGCCGAAGGTGATCATCCCGTTCCAGCCAAGCGCGCCGGAATGCACGTGGCCGATCGTCCAGTCGGTGTAATGCGACAACGAGTTGACCGCGCGGATCGACATCATCGGACCCTCGAAGGTGGACATGCCGTAGAAGCCCACGGAAATCACCATCATGCGGATGATCGGATCCGTACGCAGCTTGTCCCATGCGCCCGAGAGCGTCATCAGACCGTTGATCATGCCACCCCAAGAGGGCATCCAGAGCACGATCGAGAACACCATGCCCAGGGTCGAGGCCCAGTCAGGCAGCGCGGTATAGTGCAAGTGGTGCGGACCGGCCCAGATATAGATGAAGATCAGCGCCCAGAAGTGGATGATCGACAGCTTGTAGCTGAACACCGGCCGCTCGGCCTGTTTCGGCACGAAGTAGTACATCATGCCCAGGAAGCCGGCGGTCAGGAAGAAGCCCACGGCGTTATGTCCGTACCACCACTGCACCATCGCATCCTGCACGCCCGAGAAGACCTGCACGGACTTGGACCCGAAGACCGACACCGGAATGCTGAGGTTGTTGACCACATGCAGCATGGCCACGGTGATGATGAAGGACAGGTAGAACCAGTTCGCCACGTAGATATGCGGCTCCTTGCGCTTGACCAGCGTGCCCAGGAACACGGCCAGATAGGCCAGCCAGACGATGGTCAGCCACCAGTCGACATACCATTCAGGCTCGGCATATTCCTTGGACTGGGTTGCCCCCAGCAGATAGCCGGTTGCCGCCAGAACGATCACCAGCTGGTAACCCCAGAACACGAACCACGCGAGGTTTCCGCCCCACAGGCGCGCGGCGCTTGTGCGCTGCACCACGTAGAAGGAGGTCGCGATCAGCGCGTTGCCCCCAAAGGCGAAAATAACCGCCGACGTATGCAACGGGCGCAAACGCCCGAAATTCAGAAAACCCTGCGCCCATTCGAAATTGAGAACCGGAAAGGCAAGCTGAAAGGCGATGATCACGCCAACCAGAAACCCGACAACCCCCCAACCAGCGGTGGCGATCACGCCGGCGCGCACGACGCCGTCCATGTATTCACCGGAGAGGTCGCGTTTCACGACGGGTTCCCCGGTCTGGCGCAGCGTCCAGAGAAAGACCCCACCCGCTGCTGCTGCCACGACAAGCGCGTTCACCAGATAGGCAAGGTCACGTGCGTAATTGGCCGCAATCAACGCGAACAGCGTGATGAGGCCAAGCACGATCAGCTTGATATAATTCAACATTTTGCGTCCCTTTTGTCCTGTCCCGGTGATTTGTCACGATCTCGGGGTTTCTTAAGACTGGGGCAGTGATGCAATCTGCTGGGCCTGCTTGCCTTGATCTGTGTCAAGGCTGGGGGGCTAGGTCCTTGACGCGTGTCAAAGTGGCTGGCCCGCACGCGTGTTAGCCTTTTGGAATGCAAGACTTCAAAGGAGAGTGACATGGCGTACAAGACACTGTTTTCGGTAATCACCGACACCGCCTTGGCGGGTCCCGTGCTGGATCAGGCAACCGCCATGGCAAAGGCATGGGATGCGCATCTGGATGTACTGTGCATGGGGCTGGATCGGACGCAGACCGGATTTTACTATGCCGGCGCGAATGCGATGATCCTTCAGGAAACGATCACCCGCGCCCAGGAAGAGGCCGCCGAGGTCGAAGCCCATGTGAAAGAAATCCTCGAACGCAGTGACATCCGGTGGAGCCTGGACAGCGGCGTGGCGCAGCTGGCCGACATGGGGCGGCACGTGGCACAGCGCGCGCGGTTCTCGGACCTGGCGATCCTGCCGAAACCCTATGGCGAAAAACGTGGGGTCGAACAGGAACCGATTTTGGAATTGGCGATGTTCGACGGCGCGACACCCGTGCTCATGGTGCCCGAATCCGGGCCGGCCCTGACCAACCCCAAACGGATCATGCTGGCATGGAACGAAAGCGACGAGGCCTTGGCGGCGTCGCGTACCGCCCTGCCCTTCCTGAAGCAGGCCGATCTTGTCCGGATCGTGGTCATCAACCCGCCCGTGCATAGCCCGACGCGGTCCGATCCCGGCGGCCTGCTGTCACAATACCTGTCACGGCATGGCGTCGCTTGCGAAATCGACGTGCTGTCCAAAACCCTGCCCCGCGTGTCGGATGTGCTGATGCGTCATGCAGAAGACACTGAATTGGACATGATCGTGATGGGTGCCTATGGTCATTCGCGGTTCCGCGAGGCGATCCTGGGCGGCGCAACACGCAACATGCTGGAAAACGCCAAGATCCCGGTATTTCTGGCACATTGAAGCCTGGATGAGAAAAGGCGCGGCAGGCTCCGGCCTGTCGCGCCCTTTGATCCTGCCGGATGGACGTCAGGCCAACAGGCCCCCGTCGCTATCATCCCCCGCTTCTTCCAGAAGGCGGGAGAAATCGGGCACGGTGACATGGCGCTTGCCCTGAAGCGATATCACGCCGTCACGCTTGAGGGCAGAGATCTGGCGGCTGACGGTTTCCAGCGTCAGGCCAAGATAATCCGCCATCGCCTCACGCGTGAGGGGCAGATCAAAGACCATGGCACCCTTGGGTGTCCGCAGGTTCAGCGAGGCGTCACGCCGCGCGATGATCGTCAGAAGCGATGCAATCTTTTCGCGCGCGGTCTTGCGGCCCAGCACCAGCATCCATTCACGCGCCGCGTCCAGCTCGTCCAGGGTCATCTCAAGCAGGCGATGTGCGATATGGGGCGTACGCTCCATCATCGCTTCGAAAGGCTTCTTGCGGAAACAGCACATGACCAGATCGGTCGTTGCAACCACGTCATAGGCTGACCCGTCGCGACCGGGGCGGCCCACGAAATCCGATGGAAGCAACAGGCCCACCATCTGGGTGCGGCCATCTTCCATGGTCTGTGTCAGCGTGGCGATACCCGACACGACAGACCCCACGAAATCCATGCGATCACCCGACCAGATGACGGTCTGGCCAGCTTCGAACGAGCGGTAGTACTTGATCTCTTCCAGGCGCTCAAGTTCGTCGCTTTCGCACCGAGCGCACACTGCCCTGTGTCTGATTGGACAATCGCCACACTCGACCGAGTGAGACACGGTTTTCTCATTCAGCATGATGACACTTCGCGCACTTGATCTGGGTCAAAGAAATATTTCCCAATTGTCTAGAAGGGTAGACACATGATGGTGAAAAAGCAACTCGCAAAACTTGGTCTCTTCGACGCGAAAGTGCCGAGATATACCAGTTACCCGACCGCCCCGCATTTTTCGAATGCTGTTGGCGAGGACAATTACACAAGCTGGATCAAGGCGATAGCCCCCGGTTCAGACATATCGCTTTATTTGCATGTCCCCTTTTGTCGCAGGCTGTGCTGGTTTTGCGCCTGCCGGACACAGGGCACCCAGAGCGACGCCCCCGTCGCGGCCTATCTTGAGACGCTGAAAGCCGAATTGACACTGCTCAAGCGGATCCTGCCCGAAGGTGTGCGCCTGTCGCGGCTGCACTGGGGCGGCGGAACGCCCACGCTGATGTCGGCGGCGATGATGAGCGATCTGGCCGGGGCAGTGTTCGATGTGGCGACCATGGCGCCACAGGGCGAATTTTCGGTCGAGATCGACCCGAATGAAATCGACGATGCACGGCTGGATGCCCTGGCTGCGGCCGGGATGAACCGCGCCTCGATCGGGGTGCAGGATTTCGACGAAGCGATCCAGCAGACCATCGGGCGCATCCAGGGCTATGACATCACCCGCGATGCGGTTCTGGCGATCCGTGCGCGCGGTGTCACCAGCCTCAATGCGGATATCCTGTTCGGCCTGCCGCACCAGTCGCGAGCGCGGATCACCGAAAGCGTGCAAAAGCTTCTGTCGCTCAACCCTGACCGGGTGGCGCTCTACGGGTATGCGCATGTGCCATGGATGGCCAAGCGCCAGCAGATGATCCCCTCTGATGCCCTGCCCACGCCCGAAGAACGGCTGGAGCTGTTCGAAACGGCGCGGAAACTGTTCCTTTGGGATGGGTATGCCGAGATCGGGATCGACCATTTCGCCACACAGACCGATGGGCTGACCGTGGCGCAGAAGGCCGGGAAACTGCGGCGCAATTTCCAAGGCTATACGGATGATCCTGCGGATGTGCTGATCGGGGTCGGGGCCTCTTCGATTTCGCGGTTCCCCCAGGGATATGCGCAGAATGCGCCGGCCACGGGGGCGCATACGGCAGCCATACGCGACGGGCGGTTTTCCGTATCCAAGGGGCATGTGTTCACCCCGGATGACAAGCTGCGCGGCCGGATGATCGAGGCGCTGATGTGCGATTTCAAGGTCGACAGCCAGGAATTGCAGGACAGGTTCAATGTGTCGGCAGCCGACATCAAGTCCCTGTTCGACAAGGTGATGGCGGATTTTCCCGGCATGCTGACGCTTGCCTCGGGTGTGCTTGCAATCCCGGTTGCGGCGCGCCCCCTGTCACGGATGATCGCGCGGAGTTTCGACGCCTATGACATGAGCAAGGCCGGACATAGTTCGGCCATCTGATACGACCAGAAAGGGGGCAACCCCGTGCGGCTGGCGAGTTTCAATGTCCAAAGCCTGCGGCTGCGGTGGCCGGGCGGCCACCCGCGGCTGGACGGGGCGCGTGATGCCGATGTGCCGGCCGATCGCGGGCCGGCGGCCGAGGCGCTTGATCCCGAGGACCGGCGCCTGACCGCCGCCGTCCTGGCCCGCGCAGATGCCGATGTGATCGCCCTGCAGGAGGTCTTCGACCAGGACACGCTGGATCATTTTCACGATCATTTCCTTTTGGCCGCAGGTGTCGCCCCCTATCCCTACCGCCATTGCATCCCCGGCAATGACGGGCGGGGCCTTGATGTGGCGGTCATCAGCCGCCTTCCCCTCAGTGCCGTGATCAGCCACGCGCAAGAGACACCGGCCCGCCTGGGGCTTGAGGTGCCGCACGGGGTCGACCCGGACATGCCGGTCTTCCGGCGCGATTGCCTGCAGGTCGAGATGGGCCTGCTGACCCTTTTCATCTGCCATTTCAAGGCCCCCTACCCCGATGCCAGGGCAACCTGGCCCGTGCGCCGCGCCGAAGCCCTGGCACTGCGCTGTCTGGTCACGCGGCGCTTCGCCGATCCTTCCGCCGCTTTCTGGCTGATTCTTGGCGACCTCAACGAGCCACGCGAGGCCACGCCAGAAAGGGCCGCGCCCGCCATCGCCCCGGTGACCGCCCCTTTCAGCGTTGACCTGATGGACCGCCTGCCCATTGCCGAGCGGTGGTCATGGCATGAACCCTTCGGCCCCGATCTTGGCAGTCCGGATGTGATGCTGGCCAGCCCTGCACTGGCCCAGCGCTGGCCGGATGCCTGCCCGCAGATCATCCGCCACGGCCTTGCGCTGGAGGCCGCCGCATATGACGGGCCAAGGCTGGCAGGTGTGGGCAAACATCGCCCGCATGCCAGCGATCATGCCGTACTGACAATAGAACTTCCGGGAGCCGAGGGATGATCCGCACTCTGATTTTTTCAGCCGCAATCCTGACTTGCGTCGGCCTATCGCCGCTTCGGGCGCAGGATCACACCTGCGAGAACGGACAGGCGCAGGTCACCGGGGCTGACCCCGATCTTGCCGGGCATCTCTGCACGGTCGTGGACCGTGCATTGGAACAATTGTCCCAATGCCACCTTGCACAGAAAGACCCGTTGACCATCAACATCGTGGATGGTTTCGGCGATGACAGGCCCGGATGCGTCGGGATATTCGATTGCGCCAACGACCGGATCGAGATCCTGCGGCCCGAGGTGATGGGCAAGAGCCTTGAGGATAACCGCCGTTTTTCGCGTCTGCCGCTGATGTCGCTCTTTGACAGCGTGGTGGCGCATGAAATGACCCATGCGCTTGTCTACCAGAACCTCGGCGAAAACAGCGGAAGCTGGGCCCAGAACGAATACATGGCCTATGCGATGCAGATGGCCTTTCTGTCTTCCGAGGACAGGGCCCTTTTCATGCAGGGCTTCACGACGGACCGGCCCGGATCACTGGCCGGGATCAATGTCCTGATCATGTTGATGGCCCCGGACGCCTTTGCCGCAGAGGTGTGGCTGCACTTCAGCGCCAAGGGCAATGGCTGCGATTTCATGGGGCAGCTTTTGTCGGGCGAAAAGGAAATCGGCAGGATTTCACACTGACGAGGATCACGCTCAGGCGGTCAGATCCAGCGCCGCGGCCAGCAGGGTGCGGGCATATTCCGTGCGCGGGTTGGCAAACAGGTCCTGCGCCTCGCCTGCCTCGACCACGTCGCCCTGTTTCATCACGATCATCTTGTGGCTCATCGCGCGCACAACGTTCAGATCGTGGCTGATGAACAGATAGGCCAACCCGTACTTGAGCTGCAGCGCACGCAGCAGGTCGACGATCTGGACCTGCACCGTCATGTCCAGCGCCGAGGTCGGCTCGTCCAGAACCAGAAGCTTGGGCCGCAGGATCATCGCGCGCGCGATCGCGATGCGCTGGCGCTGACCGCCTGAAAACTCATGCGGGTAGCGATGCATCGTGGCCGGGTCCAACCCGACCTCGGCCATGATCTCTGCCACCATCTGGCGCTTGTCCTGGCCCGGTGCCACACCGTGCACACCCAAGCCTTCCGCGATGATCTGCTCGCAGGTCATGCGCGGCGACAGGCTGCCGAACGGGTCCTGGAACACGATCTGCATGTCCTTGCGCAGCGCGCGCAGCTTGGATGTGGACCAGGCGCGCACGTCCTGACCGTCGAAGGTGATCGCGCCCTCGGACGCGATCAGGCGCATGATCGCCAGCGCCAGCGTGGTCTTGCCCGATCCGCTTTCGCCCACGATCCCCAATGTCTCGCCCGCGCGGACACTGATCGTCGCGTCGTTCACCGCCTTCACATGCCCCACCGTGCGCTTGAGAAACCCGCGCTGGATCGGGAACCAGACTTTCAGATGATCAGTGCGGATCAATTCGGGGGCGTTGTCCGGCACGGGGGCCGGATGCCCGACCGCGCGCGCGCCCAGCAACTTGCGCGTATACTCATGTTGCGGATTGGCGAAAATCTGGGCCGTGGGCCCCTGTTCGACAATCTCGCCACCTTTCATCACGCAAACCTTGTCGGCGATGCGGCGCACGATGCCCAGGTCATGGGTGATGAACAGCAGCCCCATGTTCTCGGTGCGCTTCAACTCGGCCAGAAGGTCAAGGATCTGCGCCTGAATGGTCACGTCCAGCGCGGTCGTCGGCTCGTCCGCGATCAGCACGTCAGGCTTGTTGGCCAGCGCCATGGCGATCATCACCCGCTGGCGCTGTCCGCCCGACAACTGGTGCGGATAGGCGCCAAGGCGACTTTCGGGATCACGGATGCCGACCTTTTCGAGAAGTTCGATGATCCGCGCCCGTGCGGCATCACCCACGATGCCCTGATGCAGGGCCAGCGATTCAGACAACTGCCGCTCCAGCGTGTGCAGCGGGTTCAGGCTGGTCATCGGCTCCTGGAAGATAAAGCTGATGTCATTGCCGCGCACCTTTCGCAGCATCGCTTCATCCGCTCCGATCATCTGCTGACCGTCATAGGTGACAGAACCGGACACCTGCGCGCTATCGCCCAGCAGCGACACGGTGCTGAGGGCGGTCACGGATTTGCCCGATCCGCTTTCGCCCACCAGCGCCACGGTTTCGCCCCGCTCAAGCGTGAAGGACACACCGCGCACGGCCTGCGTCAGCTTGCCGTCCTGCCGGAAGGACACGTTCAGGTCACGGACCTCAAGCAGGCTCATTGAAAGGTCTTTCTGGGGTCGAAGGCATCCCGCACGCCTTCAAAGATGAAGACAAGCAGCGACAGCATGATGGCAAAGACGAAAAACGCGGTGAAGCCAAGCCATGGCGCCTGAAGGTTCTGCTTGGCCTGAAGCGTCAGTTCGCCCAGCGACGGGGCAGAGGATGGCAGGCCAAAGCCCAGGAAATCCAGACCCGCCAGCGTGGCAATCGTGCCCGTCACGATGAAGGGCAGCATCGTCACAGTCGCCACCATCGCGTTGGGCAACATGTGGCGGAACATGATCGTGGTATTGCTGACGCCCAGCGCCTTGGCCGCGCGCACGTATTCCAGGTTCCGCGCGCGCAGGAATTCTGCGCGCACCACCCCCACCAGCGCGGTCCAGCCGAACAGGACCGTGATGAAGACCAGCAACCAGAAACTTCGCCCCAATATCGCGAACAGGATGATGATCACGTAAAGCGCGGGCGTCGCCCCCCAGATCTCGATGATGCGCTGAAAGATCAGGTCGACCCAGCCGCCGAAATAGCCCTGGATCGCGCCGGCCATGATCCCCACCAGGGAGGCCAGCGTCGTCACGATCAATGTGAACAGGATCGACAGGCGGAAGCCGTAGATCACTCGCGCCATCACGTCGCGTTTGGTGTCATCCGTGCCCAGCCAGTTCTGGCCGTTGGGTGGCAGGGGTGCGGCACCGGGGCGATCCACCGTTGTGCGGTAGCTATAGGGGATCAGCGGCCAGAGCGCCCAGCCCTGCTCGATCGCCTGCCCGTTCACCATGCCGGTTTCTGCCTGTTCCATGATCCCCTCGGGATCGTCGAAACAATCCTCAAGCCCGCCGGATGCGATCAGGCATTGCACCTCGATATCGCGGTAGGGCGCTTCGGTCTGGAAATCGCCACCAAAGGTGGTCTCGGGGTAGAAGCGGAAGATGGGCGTGTAGAATTCGCCCTGGTATTTCACAAGGATCGGCTTGTCATTGGCGATGAACTCGGCGCAGAGCGACAGGCCGAACAGCACCGAGAAGATGATCAGCGACCAGAAGGCCCGCCGGTTACGCTTGAAATTGTTCCAGCGGCGCTGGTTCAGCGGTGACAGGAACGCCTTTTTGGGCGCGGCGATATCGGCCGGCATGGGTGCGGGCGTCACCGTGGGATCAGGCAGGGTGGCCATCGCTTATCCCTCCCTCTTCTCGAAATCGATGCGCGGATCGACCAGCACATACATCAGGTCCGACAGGATGCCCACAACCAGCCCGATCAGGCCAAAGATGAACAGCGTGCCGAAGATCACCGGATAATCGCGCGCCACCGCCGCTTCGAAGCCAAGACGCCCCAGGCCATCCAGCGAAAAGATCGTCTCGATGATCAGCGATCCGCCGAAGAACACGCCGATGAACACGGCCGGAAACCCCGCGATCACGATCAGCATCGCGTTGCGGAAGACATGGCCGTAAAGCACCTTTTTCTCCGACAGGCCCTTGGCGCGGGCGGTCATGACGTAGTGCTTCTTGATCTCGTCCAGAAAGCTGTTCTTGGTCAGCAGGGTCAGCGTTGCGAAAGCCGATATGGTCGAGGCCGTCACCGGAAGCGCGATATGCCAGAAATAGTCACCCACCTTGCCCAGCAGCGACAGTTCATCGAAATTGTCCGATGTCAGCCCCCGCAGCGGGAAGATCTGCCAGTAGGACCCGCCCGCGAACAAGACAAGCAGCAGGATCGCGAACAGGAAACCGGGGATCGCATAGGCCACGATGATCATGCCTGATGTCCATGTGTCGAAGGGCGAACCATCCTTGACCGCTTTTCGGATGCCCAGCGGAATCGACACGGCATAGGCAATCAGCGTGGACCACAGGCCAAGGGTGATCGACACCGGCATCTTTTCCAGCACAAGGTCGATCACGCTGATCGAACGGAAATAGCTCTCGCCGAAATCCAGCCGCATGTAGTTCCACAGCATGTTCAGGAACCGTTCCAGCGGCGGCTTGTCGAACCCGAATTCCTTCTCCAATTGGGCGATGAATTCGGGCGGCAGGCCCCGCGCGCCCGCATATTCGCTGTCTGATCCGGCCCCGGCACTGACACCTGCGTCACCGCCACCGGCGAAGCCTTCGAAGACGTCACCCTGGCCCTGCACCTGTGCGATGATCTGCTCGATCGGGCCGCCCGGCACGAATTGCACCAGGGCAAAATTGATCACCATGATCCCCAGCAGCGTCGGGATCACAAGTGCCAGACGGCGAAGGATATAGGCGCCCATGCCCCGCGCCCCTTAGCGGATCGCGCCAGAGGCGCGCAGCGCCTGCGCCTTGTCCGCGTTGAACCACCAGATCGACAGCTCGCCCATGCCATTGGGCGGCGGGTTATCGGTATAGGGACGCTCGTACATATCGAAATAGGCGATGTTATGCTCGCCCTTGTACCATTGGGGCACCCAGATGTGCATGGCGCGCAAGACCCGGTCCAGAGCCGACACGGCGGTTTCCAGGTCTTCGCGGGTGGTCGCGTTCTCGATCGTCTTGATCAGCGCGTCCACCGCCACGTTGTTCACACCGGCGATGTTGTTCGACCCCTCGACCGCGGCGGCCTCGCCACCGAAGATGCCGCGCAATTCGATGCCCGGCGTCTGCGACATGGAATAGCGGCGCGTCACGATGTCGAAATCGAAGTTCTTTTCCCGCTCCTGCGACTGGGCGCTGTCGACGCGGGTATAGACCGCGTCCACGCCAAGACGGCGCAGGTTTTCGACATAGGGGTTGATGATGCGCTCGAAACTGGCGCTGTCGTTCAGCACTTCGATCCGCAGCGGCTGACCTGCCGCGTTCACGCGAATGCCATCGGCCCCGACGGTCCAGCCCGCTTCGTCCAGAAGACGCCCGGCGGCGCGCAGCACCCTGCGGTCAGCCACGTTGTCGGGGCTTGATACGGCAGGGGTAAAGGCGGGTTCGGTGAAAACAGTTTCGGGCACATATTCGCGCAGCGGTTCCAGCAGGGCCAGTTCGGCATCCGAGGGCAGACCCTCGGCCTGCATGGTGGAATTTTCCCAGAAACTGTCGGTGCGCGCATAGATTCCGTAGAACAGGCTTTCATTGGCCCATTCGAAGTTGAAGGCCATGCCGATGGCCTGACGCACGCGCGGATCCTCGAACACCGGACGGCGCAGGTTGAACCAGAAGCCCTGCGTCCCGGCAGGACGGCCATCCGGCAGGGTTTCCACCTTGACGGCCCCGCTCTGAACCGCCGGGAAATCATATCCCGTGGCCCAGATCAGCGACATGAATTCCTCGCGGTACATGTAGGCGCCCGCCTTGAAGGCTTCGAAGGCGGTGGTGTAATCCGCGAAATACTCGATCTGCAGGATGTCGAAATTGCTCTGTCCGACGTTCACGTTCAGATCGCGCGCCCAGTAGTCATCGCGCCGCTTGTAGCTGACGGACCGGCCCGGATCGACGCGGTCCAGCATATAGGGACCCGAGCCAAGCGGCGGCTCGAGCGTGGATTCCGCGAAATCACGGGTCTCGTAATAGGCGCGCGAAAAGATCGGCAGGCCGGCGGCGCTCATGGCCAGTTCGCGCAGGGCGCCATCTGGATTGAAGGTGAACTTGACCGTCAGATCATCGATCGCCTCGACCGATTTGAAATCCTTGAACAGCACCCGGTAAGACGGCTGGCCCTTGTCGCGCAGCACCTCGTAGCTGAAGACCACATCATGGGCGGTGACAGGCGTTCCATCGGAAAAACGCGCCTCGGGGCGCATGTGGAAGATCGCCCATTCGCGGTTTTCGGGGTATTCGATCGTATGGGCGACAAGGCCGTACATCGCGTCAGGTTCGTCCAGCGATCCGGTCATCAGCGTGTCGAAGAACACGGTCGACAGGGCGGCGGCATTGCCCTTGAGGATATAGGGCGTGAGGCTGTCGAAGGTGCCGAATCCCCAGGTCGAGAATGTGCCGCCCTTCGGCGCCTCCGGGTTCACATAGTCGAAATGGGCAAAGCCCTCAGGATATTTCAGATCCCCGAAGGTGGAAATGCCATGGGCGCGGATGATCCGCTCTTCGGCCCTGAGGGGCGCCATGGACGCCAGAACAAGCAGGCATGCCATCCCCAGCGCCATCAACATGGCGACAAGGCGGGGCGGCGTGGATTGGGCGGTGCGCGCGGCGGCGCTGCTGCGGGGCCGGTTCAAGTGCTCATCCTCCTGCTGGTGCGGCCGGTACGATCCGGTCCTCTTTGGTCAAACTAAGCTAAAGGGCGGCAAGGGCCATATTCAAGTTGAGATTGGGTGATCTTTCCGTGATCGACGGCAAAGTGACCGGCACGGAATGAAAAAGACCGCCGATGCATGGCATGGCGGTCTTTTGATCGTCTCAACAAGACGGGATCAGTTGTCGATGCTGTCCAGGTAGGCGATCAGGTCTGCACGATCCTCGGGGGATTTCAGACCTGCAAAAGCCATCGAGGTGCCGGGCGCATAACCACGGGGGTTCTCAAGGAAAGCCGACAGGTTTTCGGGGGACCAGACGTCGTCGGTGCCGATCGCGCCGGAATAGCCAAATCCGTCTGCCGCACCTTTCTGACGACCGACAATACCATAAAGGTAAGGGCCGGTTCCGTTCGCGCCGGGCTCAAGCTTGTGGCAGGCAGCGCATTTGTTGAACTGGCGCGCGCCGCGGCCAATGTCGGCCGCAGCCAGCAGTTCCTCGAAGTTCACTTCTTCGACAACTTCGGCGACTTCTTCGGCACCGGTGTCGATCACATAGGCCTGCTGGGTTTCGCCGTGACCACCGCCCGTGTGATAAAGTTCCTCAGCGCCCCACTTGGCCAGAAGGAAAATCAGAAGAGCACCGCAGAAGGCACCCAGGGTCTTGGTGAAGGTCATCGTGTCAAGCATGTCTCGCCCGTCCGTTGAATCGGTTTGCAATTTGGTCGCTATCCGGCGGGTATCTATTGCTTCCCCTTCTGCGTGGCAAGGTATAGTTACCGCGACCAAACGCCCACCGGGGCGAAAAGTGACCCGAATTCGACAGGAATTGACCGTATGACCAATCGCATTGCCTTTCAGGGGGACCTTGGCGCCTATTCGCACGAGGCCTGCGTGGCCGCCCGCCCGGACCTTGAGGCGCTGCCCTGCCGCACCTTCGAAGAGGTGATCGAGGCGGTGAATTCGGGCCGCGCCGCCATGGCGATGCTGCCGGTGGAAAACTCGACCTACGGGCGGGTTGCCGACATTCACAGGCTGCTGCCCGAATCCGGCCTGCATATCGTGGGCGAGGTCTTCGTGCGGGTGCGCATCTGCCTGATGGCGCAACCGGGCACAAGGCTTGAGGATATCCGCAAGGTGCGGGCCCATCTGGTGCTGATCCCGCAGGCGCGCGCCTTTCTGGACCAGCATGGCATCGCCGCCGAAGCTGCCGCCGACAGCGCGGGCGCCGCAGCAGAGCTGGCGCGCGATGGTGCCGGGGACCAGGGCGTTCTGGCCAGCGAACTGGCCGCGCAGATCCACGGGCTGGAGGTTCTGGCCCGCGACATCGAAGATCACGGTCATAACACGACGCGCTTCCTGCTCATGGCCCCGCAGGCCGACATGACACGCAGGTCCGACCACATGATGACGACATTCATCTTCCAGGTCCGCAACATTCCCGCAGCACTCTACAAGGCGATGGGTGGTTTCGCCACGAACGGTGTGAACATGACCAAGCTGGAAAGCTACATGGTGGGTGGTTCCTTCACGGCGACGCAGTTCTATGCCGATATCGAAGGGCACCCCGACGATGAGAATGTGCAGCGTGCCCTGGAAGAGCTGCGCTATTTCACCAATGAGTTGACGATCCTGGGCGTCTATCCGGCCGACCCCAAGCGTTATTGAACCGAATAGCGCACCGCGTCAGGACAAAAGGAAACCGCATGAAAGTCCATATTCTCGACGATTGGTTCGACACCCTGCGTGCTCTGCCCTCTTTCGCCCGGCTCGAAGGGCATGAGGTCACCGTCTGGACCGATCATGTGGAAGACGTGGACATCCTTGCCGACAGGCTGGCCGAGGCCGAAGCGCTGGTGCTGTTCCGCGAGCGCACGGCCGTGACGGCCGCGCTTCTGGACCGTCTGCCGAACTTGCGCCTGATCTCGCAACGCGGGCCCTATCCGCATGTGGACGTTGCCGCCTGCACGGCACGCGGGGTGCTTGTGTCGTCGAACATGAGCGCGGGGCTGCCATCCTATGCGGCGGCCGAGCTGACCTGGGGACTGATCCTGGCCGCGATGCGGCAGATCCCGCAGCAGATGGCCAGCCTGCGCGCGGGGCACTGGCAGATGGGCGTCGGGCGCACGTTGCGCGGGCGACCGCTTGGCCTGTTCGGCTATGGACGCATTTCTGGCGTTGTGGCGGGTTATGCGCGCGCCTTCGGCATGCCCGTGCATGTCTGGGGATCAGAGGCCGCGCGAGAGAGGGCGACAGCCGACGGGCTTTTCGTTCCCGAAAGCCGCGAGGCGTTCTTTGCCGGCTGCGACGTCATCAGCCTGCATGTGAAACTGACGCCTGCGACGCGTGGCATCATCACGGCTGCGGATCTGGGCGCGATGCGGCCCGGATCGGTGCTGGTGAACACCTCGCGTTCCGGCCTGATCGCGGCAGGCGCGCTGCTGGACGGGTTGAACGCGGGTCGCCCCGGCACGGCGGCGCTGGATGTGTTCGACACCGAGCCGCTGGCGAATGTCGCCGACCCGCTGATGTCACATCCAAACGTGATCTGCACACCGCATATCGGCTACGTGACCGAAGACGAACTGGACATGCAATTCGGCGATATCTACGACCAGATCAACGCCTATGCGCAGGGCGCGCCCATCCACCTGGCCAACCCGGAGATCGGCCCGAAAGCCTGATCCGCCAAGGCTCAACCCAGGCGCTTGGCGCGGTCTTCCAGATCGCGGGCATAGTCGGCCATCCTGAGGTGGAACTTCTTGTTCAGGTTGGTCCGCGCCAGTTTCAACGACTGTACCAGCAGCCGGGCCGAAATCGACCTTGGCTTGAGCTCAAGTTCCACACTCAGCCGTGTGCGGCCTCGTGACAGGGCCAGCATTTCAACCTTCATGTCGGTTTCAAGCCCCTGTGCCACAGAATGAAACCGCATGTTGTTGGGCGGATCATATTCGGTCATCCGGATTTCAAGCTGGCGTTGCCGCCCACGCGCCATGAAGCTGGCCGACCAGCTCATGCCGATGCCGGGTTTTCGCATGTTGTCGGTCCGCTGTACCTCGGCCCCGCGCCGCAGGGCGGCCCTTTCGAGTGTCTCGAAATCGCTGACCAGCGCAAAGACCTGTTCGATCGGCGCTTCGATGTCTTCCTTGGAAGAGAATTTCATAACCGTTCACTCGTACATTTGGGGCGCCGACATTGGCGCTTCCGTCGACCATAGCGCGCAGGACCATCCTGGCCAGCCGTCCAGGCTGCAGGCGCATTTCGGACAAGATGCGTCATATAGAGGCGCAGTTTCATGTCAATCAAGCCGGTCCGCAAGCCAATTGCTGAGGATGAAATGAGCAATCGCCCCCTTGCGCGCGGGCAGCAGCTTTGGATGGCGCCCCGCGAAGGCTTCGAGCATGTCGTCGCGGCTGACCCACATCGCATCCTCGATCTCGACCGGGTCGATCGTGATGTCGCGGCTGGTTGCCTCTCCGCGGCAGCCCAGCATCAGCGAGGATGGAAACGGCCATGGCTGACTGGCAAGGTAGTCCACCTGCCCGACGCGCACGCCCGCCTCTTCCCAGACTTCGCGGCGCACCGCCGCCTCGATCGTCTCGCCGGGTTCGATAAATCCGGCAAGCAGTGAATACATCCCCTCGGGCCAGCCGTGCGAGCGCCCCATCAGGACAGAATTGCCATGCGTAATCAACATGATGACCACGGGATCGGTACGCGGAAAATGATGCGCCCCGCAGGCCGGACAATCGCGTTGCCACCCCGCCTTCGCCACCCGGCTGGGCGCGCCGCAGACGGCACAGAACCCGTGCGTGGCGTGCCAGTTCAGCAGCGCGCGGCCACTTGCGGCCAGTTCCGCGTCGCGCGGGCTGATCCGTGTCATCACCGCCCGCAATTCCGCAAAACGGTGCGTCTGCGGCAGCGCGGGATGCACCTGTTCGCTGCGATCGACATAGCTGTTGACGGATGACAGGTCCTGGTCGTCGGGCGTCCAACCCGCCAGATCATGGGCAAAAACCGCCGCTTCGTCCTCTCGCCCCAGGAAGAAGGGGTCGGATGCCGCGGCCGACAGGATCGGGTGATCAAGTGGCAGGCGGGCCAGCCCGCGCCCGTCGGGACCATCCGCAAGCAGAGGCTTGCCACGCCAGAACAGGATGGTCCTGCTGGCCGGATCCGCCATGGCTTGCTGGAGCGCAGGCGCATCGCCCCGCAGTTCGGCTGCCCGATCCAGACCCGATCCCCCGAATGTGACTGTTTCCGCGATTTTCATTCTGCTCTTTGCCCTTTTCCGACCGCTTGCCGCGGCACGGTATGCTTCCGGCGAGAGATTGGCACCGGCACTTGCGGAATGCAAAGCATCACGGTGAAAATCCAACTCTTTCGCTTTCAGGTAGTTTTTTCATGCGCTATACTACCCTCGCTGGATACGGCGGCGCCCCCCCGACCGGTCAGTGCCCTTTGCATGTGGTCCAGCCTCGACCGAGGCTGATTTGGTATGATGAAACGTGACTTTTTCTTCGCTTGAACATGATCCTCCCCAGTCCTGCGCACGGTCGAAGGAAATCGACCTGCGCCTCATGCAGACAACCGATCTGCACGCCCACCTTCTGGCCTATGACTATTCCTCGGATCAGCCTGCGGACAGGATGGGGCTGGCACGGCTTGCCAGCCTGATCCACGCGGCACGGGCAGAGGTCGCGAATTGCCTTTTGCTGGATACCGGCGATTTCCTGCAGGGCAACGCCTTGGGAGATATTTACGCCGATCCGCAACTGACGGATACCGAGCGGCCCCATCCGGTGATCGCGACGATGAACAGCCTTGGCTATGACGCGGCAACCCTGGGCAATCACGATTTCAACTACGGCCTCGACTTCCTTGGCCGCACCCTCGTGGGCGCGGCCTTTCCGCTGGTCTGCGCCAATGTCGCGCGCAGGCTTGGGCGCGATCCCTGCGACGACGACACATGGCTGCCCCCCTGGACGATCCTGACACGCAGGGTCCGCGACAGGACCGGGGGATGGCATGACCTGCGGATCGGCATGATCGGCCTTCTGCCGCCGCAGATCGACATCTGGGACCGGCAGCACCTTGAAGGGCGGCTCAAGACACGAGACATGATACAGGCGGCACGCGCGCATCTGCCCGACATGCGCGCGGCAGGTGCCGACATCGTGGTGGTCCTCAGCCATTCCGGCATCGCGCCCGAAGACGGCAGAACCCGGATGGAGAACGCAGCTTTGCCGCTGGCTGCGCTTTCCGGGGTGGATGCGTTGCTTTGCGGGCACCAGCACCTGACCTTTCCGGGCCCCGCCTTTTCCGGGATCGAGGGCGTTGATGAAAAGGCCGGAACGATCCACGGGAAACCTGCGGTCATGGCGGGGTTCTGGGGCTCGCATCTCGGGGTGATCGACCTGACCCTGCAGCGCACCGCCGATGGCTGGCATGTCAGCGACCATCGCAGCGCGTTGCGTCCGATCTACAAGCGCACCGAGGACCGCACGGGACGCGCGCTGGTGGGCGATGACGGCGCCGTGGTGGCCCTGGCCCGCGATGCGCATGCCAGAACCCTTGCCCATATGCGCCGCCCGATCGGCCACTGCAGCAAGCCGCTGCATTCCTTTTTTGCGCTGGTGGCCGATGATCCCTCGATCCAGCTGGTGGCCGAGGCGCAGCGCGCGCGCGTCGCCGCATTGCTGGCCGGAACGCGTGAAGGGGACCTGCCTCTTCTATCCGCCGTCGCGCCCTTCAAGGCAGGCGGCGCGGCGGGGCCCGAGCATTTCACCGATGTTCCAGCCGGGCCGTTGAGAATCCGCAATCTGGCCGATCTCTATGCGTTTCCAAACCTGTTGACAGCGGTGCAGGTGACGGGTGAGGCCCTGTGCAACTGGCTGGAACATGCCGCCGGGCAGTTCAACAGGATCCAACCCGGCCTGCGCGACCAGATGCTCTGCAACCCTGACTTTCCCAGCTACAATTTCGATGTGATCTGCGGCCTGCGATACGTGATAGATCCGTCGCAGCCTGCGCGCTTTGCGCCTGACGGCAGGCTGCTGGACACCATGGCGCAGCGCGTGCGCGAGATCACGTGGAACGGGCGCGCCATTGCCCCGGACGACAGGTTCATCGTGGCGACCAACAGCTATCGCGCCGGCGGCGGTGGCGGCTTTGCCCAGTCTGCCGAGATGCGCGATGTGGCCCTGAACAGACCCTCCCGCGGCGGTGCCGAAACCATCCGCGACGTGCTAGAGGCCTATGTCGCGGGGCGCGGGCTGATCACGCAGGTCACGCGTCCGGTCTGGCGGTTTGCGCCCGCACCCAGGACCTCGGCCCTGTTCGACAGCGCGCCCGCCGCAGCCGAGGCGCTTCATGATCTGAGCGGTGTCAGAATAGAAAGTGCAGGCTGGGCGCCACATGGGTTTGCGCGGTTCCGGCTGCATTTCTGACCCGCGGCCAATCGGCGGCAGGTGGGATACACCTGCTTGCAATGCAACGCTGCGCCGCCTATATGGGCGGTGAGAGGTTGGCGCGGGCAGGCACCTCGCCAACCCGGTCAGATCCGGAAGGAAGCAGCCGTAACGAG